>NZ_JANXWD010000065.1 GCF_025351295.1 Phenylobacterium sp. | reverse complement strand
ACCGCGACATCGTCGTGCGCTTCGGCCGCTTCCCGCACCGCAACGCCGCCCTGGCGCGGGTGACCACGCCGGAGGAGCGGGAATTCCTGGATGAGGGCGGGTTCGGCGGCTAGAGCCTTCCGGTTCATATGGAATCATTTGAACCGGACAAAAAGGCTCTAAATCAAAAGCTTAGAGCACGACGGGCGCTTGAACCGGTATCCACTTCAAGCAGTCGTGCTCTAGGCGGATCGTGACGCTCTGACCGCACCGCAGCGGCGCTCTATCGAGTCATGCCGCCCGCTTCGCTTGTTACAATCACGCTTGACTTTTATTTTGGGCGGCGTTCACTCCACAGCTTGTTGGACTGTGACTGAAACGCGCACCAGACGCGTTCAGCGGTCCAGGGGAGGCTAGATCGTGGGCAACCAGGCTTCGAGATTCCGTGTCGCATTGATGGGCGGCGGCGCCCTGACGCTGGCGTTGGCGGCCCAGCCTGCGGTCGCGGCGGACGCCGCGGCCAAGGGGTCCGCCGAAAGCGCCACCACCATCGAATCGGTTGTGGTTACCGCCCGCCGCTCCAGTGAAAAGCTGCAAGAGGTGCCCATCGCGGTGACGGCGGTGACCGCCAAGCAGTTGGAAACCCTGAAGCCGCGGACGCTGGAGGACCTGAACGGCATCGCGCCCAATGTGGAAATCGGCCGGGTCGGCGCCGGGGCCGGATCGTCGGCCATCTACATCCGCGGCCTGGGCTATTCCGATATCGAGAAGGGCCAGAACCCGGCGGTCGGCCTGCTCATCGACGATGTGGTGATCGGCACCAACACCGCACAGCTGATCGATTCATTCGACATCGCCCAGGTCGAGATCAGCCGAGGTCCGCAGGGGATCTTCTTCGGCAAGAACACCACCGCCGGCGCGATCAGCATCCACCGCACCCGGCCGACCCACGCGTGGGGCGCGAACGTGAGTGTCGGCTATGGCGACTATCGACAGAACGCCGAAAAAATCACCCTCAACGCGCCGTTGGGTGAGACCGCCGGCCTGAAGGTGGGATACTCATTCCGCTCGCGCCACGGTTTCCTGGACAACCTCTACACGCAGAAGAGCTATGGTCGAGATGCGCTCTCCACCGGCACGGTGGCGCTCGACTGGAACCTGACGCCCGACCTGCACCTGTTGGCGACGGCCGACTTCACGCACCAGTATGGCGAAGGCACCCCCGTCGCGCTCGGCAACCCGCTGGCGGCCCAGGTCTACAGCTTCCTGCCGGCGGTGATCCCGGGCCTTGCCTACAACAAATACGGGTCCCCCTTCATCCCCGGGGTCACCATCCCGCTGGGTCCGCTGCAGGTCGCGAACGACTTTCCGGACCGGAATCTACTGACCCAGCAGCGCTATGCCCTGAACGTCGACTACAACACGCCGATCGGCCAACTCGTTTCGGTGACGGCGTTCATCCATCAGCACGATGACGCCGAACAGGACTTCGACGGCAGTTGCGGCGCATCCGTGCTGGGCGGCGGGGTTTGCCGGGTGCTGCCAAACCCGATCCTGGGGTTCCTGCACACCTCGCGCCCGCAGAAATATGACCAGTTCACCGAGGAAGTCCGGCTGTCGCACGACTTCGGCTCGAGGGCCAAGGCCACGGTCGGGGCCTACTATTTCCACCACACGATCGAGGCCCTGCAACTGACCCGCACGAAGGTCCCCGGCGTGCCGCCGACCAGTCCGATCACCAATCAGATTTCGGGCGAACGGAACCACAGCATCTCGGTGTTCGGCAACCTCGACGTGAACGTGACCAGCCAGCTGAAGATTTCAGGCGGCCTGCGCTACATCGACGAGTCGACCAGCTTCCACAACGCGTTCAACATCATCTTCCCACCCGGAACCAGCACGCCTCAAGGGCCCCCGTTCCGCGGTTCGGAGTCGTGGAGCAAGGTGATCACCCGGTTCTCGGCGGACTACAGGCTGTCCGACACCAGCCTGCTCTACATCAGCCGTAGCCAGGGGTTCCGGTCCGGTGGGTTCTCGCCGCGCGGCACGCTTTCGGAGTCCCGGGTGGGCAGCACCAATTTCTCGCCGGGCGCCAACTATGCGACCTTCAACCCGGAAACCGACGTCTCCTATGAACTCGGGGCGAAGAACACGTTCCTCAACGGCCAAGTGGTGCTGAACGTCGCCGGCTTCTGGAACATCGACAAGGACCACCAGGCCGGCCAGGTCGTCACCACCCCGGGCGACGGCCCCGGCACCAACACCTACATCGTCAACATTCCCCGGGTCAGGATCAGGGGCGCCGAATTCGAATTCGCCTATCGCCCCGAACAGGCGCCCGGCCTCACGCTCACCGCCTCCGGCGGGATGCAGAACGCCAAGATCACCAACGGCAAGCTGCCCGGCGTGGTCTCGCCTATCGGACCCGGCGGCCAGGCCGGCGCGCCTGGCACGGTTTCCGACATCACCGGCAAGCCGCTTGAACGCGTCGGGAAGTATAACTACCGGGTCGGCATCGACTACGTTTTCGACGTGGGACCGGGCGCCGTCGATGTCACGGCCGCCTACAACTGGACCGACAAATATCTGTTCACGACCCTGGCGGGTCTTGGCGACTACCAGCCTTCCTTCGGCCTGTTGAACGCCTCGGCCTCGTACAGCTGGAAGCAATACAAGCTGACCGTGGCCGGCAAGAACCTCACCGACAAGGTCTATCGCAGCAACTCCTTGCCCGTGGTGTTCTTCCAGGGCTGGGGCGATCCGCGCACCGTCTTCGTGGAGCTACAGGCCAAGTTCTAACCCCGGCTCGGGCGAAAACAGTTCGAGATGCCGCTAACAGTCAGCCTTGACTTTATATATCGCGTCCCGATGACTTCGGGTTGCGCCTCGCGGGGGCCGCCGAAGCCCGAACACGGGCGGGGCGTATTGCAAGCTGGGGAGTGCGTCCGACGATGGAGAGGCCCGCGCCCCCCCTTCTGACGGCCAGGCTGATCGGCGCCGGCGACGACCTGGCGAAGGCGATCGGCCACGCCCTCGGCGCGGACGGCGCGCGGCTCGTCGAAAGCCCGGCTGACGAAGACTCTGCCGGCCTCGACATCCTGGTTTTCATAGCCCCCGATACGACGATCGGTCCCATCGCCAAGACGACCGCCATCGACTTTTCCGGTCAGGTCGGGGCCAGCCTGCGGGCGGCATTCCTTGCGCTGCAGACCGGCGTGTCCTCGATGCGCGCCAAGGGGGGCGGGGGGTCGGTGGTGTTTGTCGCCCCGCCGGCTGGACAACGACGCGCGTTCGACGCCCTGACGCAGGGCCTCCGACTCATGACCAAGGCCGCAGCCCTGGAGCTGGGTCCGGAGAAGATTCGCGTCAATATCGTGCTGCCGGGCAGCGGGGAAAACCCGCTCGGCCGCCCCTACATGCCCGCCGATATCGCCGCCGTCGTGGCCTTTGCTGCGTCCGGGAGATCGCGGTTCATGACCGGCGCGGACCTAGTGATCGACGGCGGGGCGCTGGCCCGATGACCGGTGGCCTTAAAGACCGGGTGGTGGTGGTCACCGGCGCCACCAAGGGCATCGGCCGCGAGACGGCGAAGCTCCTGGCCCGCGAGGGCGCCAAGGTCGCCTGCACCGGGCGGGACGCCGCTGACGGCGCCAGCGTGGTCGCCGAGATCACCGCCGAGGGCGGCAAGGCGATCTTCGTCCCCCATGACATCGCCAGCGAGACCGACTGGCGCACGGTGATGGCTCGGGCCGAAGCCGAGCTGGGCGGCGTCTATGGCGTGGTGAACAACGCCGGAGCCTTCTTCGTGCGGCCGCTCGCGGACACCACCGAAGCGGACTTCCAAGGCATCTATGACGTCAACGTCCAAGGCGCCTTTCTCGGCCTGAAGCTCGGGTTCGAAGCCATTGCCCGCGCCGGCGCGCCCGGCGCCATCGTCAACGTCTCCTCGCTCATGGGCCAGGTCGGCTTTCCCGGGGCCATCGCCTATTGCGCCACCAAGGGCGCCGTCACCGGCCTGACCAAGACCGCGGCCGTGGAAGGCGCGGCCATGCGACCGCAGGTGCGCGTCAACTCGCTGCATCCCGGGGTGATCTGGACGCCGATGATCACCAGCCAGTTCGGAGACGATCCGGCCCTGGCAGACGCCTTCGCGGACGACACACCTTTGAAGATGATCGGGCTGCCGCAGTACATGGCGGACGCCATCCTCTTTCTGATCGGCGACGAGGCGGCCATGGTCACCGGCGTCGAGTTGACAGTCGACGGCGGGCGAGGCGCCGACTGACGCCCATGGAAGGATCGATGAGATGCAATTGAGCCGCGACGACCTGAAGCGCGCCTACCGTGGGATGTCCACGATCCGCGCGTTCGAGGAGCGGGTGGATAAGGAGTTCGCCCTGGGCAATATCCCGGGCTTCGCCCACGTCTATCTGGGTCAGGAAGCCTCAGGGATCGGCGTCTGTTTCGACCTCAGCGACGAGGACCAGATCGGCTCGACCCACCGCGGCCACGGGCATTGCATCGCCAAGGGCTGCGACGTGAAGGGCATGATGCTCGAGATCATGGGCAAGGCCGGCGGTCTCTGCGGCGGCAAGGGCGGCTCGATGCATATCGCCGACATGTCCAAGGGCATGTTGGGCGCCAACGCCATCGTCGGGGGTTCGCCGCCGATTGCGGTCGGTGCGGCCCTCACCCAGAAGCTCCTGAAGACCGGCAAGGTCGCGGTGGCGTTCTCCGGCGACGGCGCCTCGAACCAGGGCACCACGTTCGAAGCGCTGAACATGGCCGTCGTGCTCGGCGTACCGGCGATCTTCGCCTTCGAGAACAACGGCTATGGCGAACATACCGCCGCCAGCTATGCGGTGGGCGCCCCGTCGATCGCCGAGCGCGCCAAGAGCTTCGGCATGCCGGCCGAGGTGGTCGACGGCTCGGACTTTTTCGCGGTCCACGACGCCATGGGCCGCGCGCTCGAACGCGGGCGGGCGGGCGAGGGGCCCTATGCGCTGGAGATCGTCTGCTCGCGATTCCTTGGCCACTTCGTGGGTGACCCGCAAGCCTACCGCCTGCCCGAAGAGCTGGCGCAGGCGCGGGCCAACGATCCGCTGGCCCGGTTCCGCACCAAGGTCACCGAGGCGAGTCTCCTGGACGACGCCGATCTGAACGCCATCGACGCTGAGGTTCTGGCGCAGATCGAGGAGGCGGTGGCGTTGGCCATCGCCGCCCCCCGGCCGGACCTGTCGACCCTCGAACAAGACGTCTACGTCAGGTATTGAACATGGCTCGCAAATCCTATCGTCAGGCCATCAATGAGGCGCTCCGCCAGGAGATGCGGCGCGATTCCAAGGTCATCGTCATCGGCGAGGACGTCGCCGGCGGTCAGGGCGCCTCGGGCGAAACCGGCGGGGTCGGCGGCGTATTCGGCGTCACCGGCGGCCTCTACAAGGAATTCGGTCCCGAGCGGGTGATCGACACCCCGATCAGCGAGAGCGCGATCATCGGGGCGGCCTCCGGCGCGGCGCTCACCGGCATGCGGCCCGTCGCCGAGATCATGTTCGTCGACTTCGTCGGCGTCTGCTTCGACCAGATCTACAATCAGGCCGCCAAGTTCCGATACATGTTCGGCGGCAAGGCCAAGACGCCGATGGTCATTCGCACCATGATCGGCGCCGGTTTCCGGGCCGGCGCCCAGCACAGCCAGACCCTGCATCCGCTGTTCACCATGATCCCGGGTCTCAAGGTGGTCATGCCGTCGAACGCCTATGACGCCAAGGGCCTGTTGATCAACGCCATCCGCGACGACGACCCGGTGATCTTCATGGAATCCAAGGTGCTCTACGACACCGAGATGGAGGTTCCCGACGAGGCCTACCGCATCGCCTTCGGCGAGGCCAACATCGCGCGGGAGGGCAAGGACCTGACGTTCGTGGCGTTTGGCCCCATGGTCCCGCGTGCGCTGGCGGTGGCCGAGGTCCTGGCCAAGGACGGGGTGTCGGTTGAAGTGATCGACCCCAGAACGACATCTCCGCTCGATGAGGACGCCATTCTGGACAGCGTCGGGAAGACCGGCCGTCTGGTGGTCATCGACGAGAGCCCGCCGCGCTGTTCGCTGGCGGCCGATGTCGCCGCCATGGTCGCCAGCAAGGGCTTCCGCAGCCTGAAGGCGCCCATCGGCCAGGTGACCTGTCCGCACACGCCGGTGCCCTTCGCGCCCAATCTGGAGGACGAGTTCCTCCCCAATCCGCGGCGCATCGAAGAGGCGGCGCGCGCGGCGCTGTCCTGGCGCTGATCCGACACAAGGAGCGATCATGACCACCAGCCGCCAGTGGCTGATCAATGGGCGACCGAACGGCCGCGCGCTGGTCCAGGATGACTTCAAGTGGGTGGAGACCGAGGTTGGCGCGCCGGGCGAGGGCGAGGTGCTGGTCCGGACCCTCTATCTGGCGTTCGATCCGGCGCAAAAGGGCTGGATGGAGAACATCGGCGGCTACACCGCGCCCACCGAAATCGGCGACGTGATGCGTGGCTCCGGCCTGGCCGAGGTCGTCGCATCGAACAGCCCGCTGCTGCGCGAGGGCGACAAGGTCACCGGCATACTGGGCTGGCGCGACCTGGCCACCCTGCCCGCCAAGGACCTGTTGAAGTTGCCCGATGACGGGCCGCCGACCGCGCACCTCGGCGTCTTGGGGACCACGGGCCTCACCGCGCTGTTCGGACTGCAGCGGATCGGCAAACCCTTTCCTGGCGACACGGTGGTGGTCACCGGCGCAGCCGGCGCGACGGGCTCCGTGGTCGGCCAGATCGCCAAGATCGGCGGCTGCAAGGTCATCGGTGTCGCGGGCGGGGCGGAAAAGTGCCGCTGGCTGGTGGATGAACTCGGGTTCGACGGGGCGGTGGACTACAAGGCCGGCGACCTCCGCAGGCAGGTGCGTGAACACGCCAAGGGCGGGATCGACGTCTTGTGGGACAATGTCGGCGGGCCGATCCTCAACGATCTGATGGGCGAGATCGCCCTGCACGCCCGGGTGGTCATCTGCGGCGGCATCAGCCGCTACCAGCTGGGACAGATGCCCGCCGGTCCTGAGAACTACTTCAACCTGGTGTTCAAGCGCGCGACCATGGAAGGCTTCATCCTCACCGACTTCATCGGCGAGTTTCCGTGGGCGCGCCGGCGAATTTCGCAATGGATTGCGGACGGACGCCTAAAGTTCAAGGAGGACATCCAGGTCGGCCTCGAGAACGCGCCGCAGACTCTGATGCGCCTCTTCGAGGGCGCCAACTTCGGGAAACAATTGCTCAAGGTCGCGGACGGAGGCTGAACCCTTGCCGGTCATTCGGTACGGCGAGCCGCTGCGGATCCTGGTTTCGGTCAAGGGGCACCCGTTTGACCGCAACGCCTTCGCGTCGGTGTTCGAGGACATGCCGGGCGTCCAGGCCAGCTTCGTCGACCAGCCGGCCGCCGGCCGCCTGATGAACCCGGACGCCATGGACGGGTTCGACGCCCTGGTGCTCTACGACATGCCCGGGATCGACTTTGGCGCCGAGCGCGACAAGCCGGGAGTCGTGGCGCCGGAGGCCTCGGTCAAGGCGGGCCTCAAAGCGCTGCTGACCCAGGGCAAGGGGGTCGTCGCCCTGCATCACGCTATCGCCGGATGGCCGGGCTGGCCGGAGTATGCGGACTGGCTGGGCGGCCGGTTCCTCTACAAGCCCACGCTTGTGCGGGGTCGGATGTGTCCGGACTCCGGCTATCGGCACGACGTCGCCTATGACGCCGAATCCGCCGATCCGGCGCACCCGATCCTTCAGGGCGTGCCCGCATCGTTCCCGCTGCGGGACGAGCTCTACCTCTATGAGGTGTTCGAGGCCGAGGTGCGGCCGCTGCTGCGGGCCCGCCACGCCTTCGTTCGCGACGATTTTTTCTCGGCCCACCACGCGGTCGCGCGGGGCCGGATGTTCTCCAACGAGGGCTGGGACCACGCGGCGGGGTCAAATCTGATCGGCTGGACAAAGCGGGCAATCAACAGCCCGCTGGTCTATCTTCAGCCCGGCGACGGCCCGGAGACCTACGCCAACCCCGATTTTCGCCGGATCGTTCGCAACGCGATCGAATGGGTCGCCTCCGAAGCCGCGCTCGCCTGGGCGCGAGGCGAACGATCAAGCTCGGCGCGCCAAAACGAAACAGACTGACGCGTTCAAAGAAAACACGAGTGACTTTTTTATTCGACGCCGTATGGTTTTCTCACCGACGCGCCTGAGCGCGCTGGGAGGATTGACGCATGAGCCAAGTTGTCGCCGAAGGCGTGTTCGTCGAGGGCGCGGGCGGGCCTCGGATGATCGCCGGCCGGCGCAAGGCCGATGGCGAAATTCGTTTCCCGATGCCCTCGGGCGCCGACGCCGCCCTCTACGATGCGATCGAAGTGACCGGCGAGGGCCGCCTGTGGTCGTACACGATGCAGCGATTTCGCCCCAAGACACCGCCTTACATCGGCGACGACGACGAGAAGAGCTTCAAGCCCTTCGCCTTGGGATATGTGGAATTTCCCGGTCAGGTGATCATCGAGGGGCGCATTCTCGTGGATGACATCGCCGACCTGAAGATCGGCCAGCCCATGCGCGTGGCCATTGAGAAATTCCCGACCTCAAGCCGCGGCGAGCTGAGCACCTACGCCTTTGAACCGGCGACCTGAAACGAGGAGGCTGTAGACATGACCCAAGTTCATATCATTGGGGCCGGAATACACCCGTTCGGGCGCCATGACGACAAGACCGGGCTCGACCAGGGGGTGCATGCCGTCCGCGAGGCGCTGGCCGACGCCGGCCTCGAGTGGTCCGACATTCAGTTCGCGTTCGGCGGCTCCTCCGCCGCGGGGAGCGCGGACGCCGCCCTGCCCCGCCTGGGTCTGACCGGCGTGCAGTTCATCAACATCTCCAACGGCTGCGCCACGGGCGGCTCCTCGCTCCTTTCGGGCTATTGGGCGATCAAGTCGGGCGAGTTCGATCTGGGCGTCGTGATCGGCTTCGACAAACACCCCAGGGGCGCCTTCAACGCCGACCCGGAAGCCTCAGGCCTGCCGCGCTGGTACGGCGAAACCGGCATGATGCTGACCACCCAGTTCTTCGCCATGAAGATCCGCAGGTACATGGAGCTTCACGACATCAGCGCCACGACACTGGGGCGCGTGGCGGTCAAGGCCTACGAGAACGGAACGGTCACGCCGCACGCCTGGCGGCGGTCCCCGGTCGATCTGGAGACCATCATGACCAGCCAGATGCTGTCGGACCCGCTGACCAAGTTCATGTTCTGCTCCCCGGCCGAAGGCGGCGTGGCGCTGGTGCTGGCGTCTGAGACGAAGATGCGGGAGCTGGGCCTCGCCGGACCCCGGGTTCGCGGGGCGGCGGTCCGCACCCGTCCCAAGGGCTCCTTCGAGGTGTTCGCGCCCTCCCTGGACATCGAACGCGGCGTCTCACCGACCGAGTTGGCGTCGAAGGCGGCGTACGACATGGCAGGCGTCGGTCCCGGCGATATCGATGTCGCGCAGATTCAGGACACTGAATCCGGGGCCGAGATCATGCACATGGCGGAGAACGGATTCTGCGCCGACGGTGAGCAGGAGCAGTGGCTTGCCGAGGGGGCCACCCGGCTTTCGGGTAAGCTCCCGATCAACACCGATGGCGGCTGCCTGGCCTGCGGCGAGCCGATCGGCGCGTCAGGCCTGCGGCAGGTCTATGAGAACGTCCAGCAACTCCGCGGACGCGCGGAAGCCCGGCAGGTCGGCGGCGCTCGCCTCGCCTACAGTCAAGTCTATGGCGCGCCGGGTCTTTCCGCCGTCGCAATCCTGGAGATCTAGACATGGATGGATCCGCGCCAACCTATCGCCCCGATCGCCACCCGTCGGAGTCGTACGACGACATTCTCAATCGGGATACGCGGGTCGTTCCAGAGTTCATGCGCCAGGGCCCGACCCCGGACATCGGACTGGAACCCGTGCCGGTGTCGCGATATTTCGACCCTGTTTTCTTCCAGAAAGAGATCGATCATGTCTGGTCGAAAATCTGGCAGATGGCCTGCCGCGAGGAGGATATCCCCGAGACCGGCGACTATCATATCTACGAGGTCGTCGGAAAATCGTTCATCGTCACCCGGACGGCCACGGGGGAAATCCGCGCCTACTACAATGCTTGCCTGCATCGCGGCCGCAAGCTGGTGACACTGAACGGCTGTAAGGACGAGTTCCGCTGCCCCTATCACGGCATGTCGTGGAACACTGACGGCACGTTCAAGGAAAACCCCATCGGCTGGGACTTCCCGCAGTGGGAGGGCCGCGACATGGGCCTGCCGCAGGCGAAAGTCGACACCTGGGGCGGCTTCGTGTTCATCAACATGGATTTGAACGCGCAGCCGCTGATGGACCAGATCGGTCCGCTGGCCGAGCATTTCAAAGGCTATGACTACGCCAACCGCTACAAGTCGATGCACGTTTCCAAGGTGGTTCGCTGCAATTGGAAAGCGCTGGCGGAAGCCTTCATGGAGAGCCACCACTCCGTCACCACCCACCCGCAGATCCTGCCGTTCCTGGCCGACGCCAACAGCCAATACGATGTGCTGAACGACTATGTGAGCCGACAGTTCTCCGCCTCGGGGGTGCCCAGCCCATTTGTCGCCGACGAGAACTACACGCCGACCGAGATCATCCAGGCCATGGGCGGCACGAGCGGAGGGCGGCGCGGTTTTGCCGCCGAGGCCGAGAACCTCGTACCCGACGGCATGAGCGCCCGGGCGTTCGCCGCCGAGCAGGCCCGCACAATGCTGGGCGCCGAGGACGGCTGGGACTACTCGCAATGCTCGGACGCCGAAATGGGCGATCCGCTGCTCTACAATTTCTGGCCGAACATGAGCTTCTGGGGCGGATACGCCCCCAATCTGGTCTATCGCTGGCGGCCGAACGGCCGCGACCCGGACAGTGGGATCATGGACGTGATCATGCTGAAACGCGTCCCCAAGGAGGGGCCCCGGCCTAAGCCGGCGCCGGTGCGCGAACTGAGCGTCGACGATCCGTGGAGCGACGCGGTCGAAATGGGCGGCCTTGCCGGAATCTTCGAGCAGGACATGGGCAACTTGCCCTACGTGCAGGAAGGCCTGCATGCGTCAGGCAATGGCGAGGTCCACTTCGGGCGCTACTCCGAAATGCGCATCCGCCAGCTACACCTCATGATCGACCGCTATATAGCGGCCGGAGAAGCCGCCGCCGGCAAGTAGGCCGCTATTTGGCCGCCATCGCAGCGATCACCGAGGCGGTGATCTCATCCCCCGTCGGGTTGCGGCGCAGGGTGAGGCCGCCGTTCACCTGCAGGTTCTGGCCGGTCATGAAGCACTCGTCGCTGGCCAGCCAGACGGCCGCCGCGGCGATGTCGTCGGACGTGCCCACGCGGCCCAGGGGATAGGCGCTCGCAAACGCCGCGAACACCCCGGGGGTCTGCTTGGCGCCCGCCGTCATGGGGGTGTCGGTCAGGCCCGGCGAGATTGAATTGGCGCGGATGCCCCGGGCGCCGAACTCATTGGCGACACAGCGGACCACGTGATCGGTTCCCGCCTTGGTGCCCATATAGGCGGCGTGGTCGTTGAGCATGATGGTGGCGGTGGCCGAGCTGATCTGGATCAGCGAACCGCCCTGATCCATCGCACCGATCATCGCCTGCAGGAAGAAGATCGGGCCGACGAACTGCAGGTCGCTCATCGCCTTGAGCTCGGCTTCCGAGTTCTCCAGGAAGGGCTTCAGGAGGCCCCAGCCCGTGGCGTTCACGCCGATCTGCACGCCGCCGAGTCTGGACTTCGCCGTTTCGGCCAGGGCGAACACGTCGTCCCGCCGGGTGATGTCGCAAAGCGCCCAGTGACCGCCGATCTCGCCGGCGAAGCGGGCGAGCTCATCTTCGCGCCGCCCTGCCACCAGAACCTTGGCGCCCTCCTCCGCGAACCGGCGCGCGATGACCTGGCCCATGTTGTCCCGGCCCGCCGCGCCCAGCACAACCGCGCCCTTGCCTTCAAGTCGCCCCATCGTGTCGCTCCCGATCCTGATGCTACATGCCCGGGTGGCCGGCCATCATGCCGCCATCCACCAGGAATTCCCCGCCCGTGACATAGCTCGCCTCCTCCGACGCCAGGAACACCGCCATGGCGGCGATCTCCTCCGGCCGACCCATCCTGCCCATCGGCGACATGGCGTGGAATACCGGCAAGAGGTGCGGCGCGGCGTCCAGGGCCGGACGCAGGATCGGCGTATCCGTGGCGCCGGGATGCAGGGAGTTGCAGCGGATAGCGTAGCCGGACCGCGCGCAGTGCGCCGCCACCGCCTTGGTCAGCATCCGCACGGCGCTCTTGGTCGCCGAATAGGCCGCGTCACTCGGGATGGCCGCGTAGGCCGCGGTTGAGGCGATGTTGATCAGCGCGCCCCCGGACCCCTGGGGATTTTTCCGCATTGTCGAAATGCCGTGCCGGCAGCCCAGCATGACGCCCGTCAGATTGACCTCGATGACCCGGTTCCAGGTCGCCAGGTCAATGTCCTCGATCGACTGTCCGCTGACGATCCCGGCGTTGTTGACCACCACGTCGAGGCGCCCGAACCGGCGCCAGACAACGGCCATGAGGCGCGCCCACGCGGCGTCGTCGGCGACGTCGAGCTCATGGAAGAGGCCGCCGGTTGCCGCGGCGATCTCCGCGCCCAGGTCGGTCTGAAGGTCGGCGACGATCACGGAAGCGCCCTCGGCGGCGAACCGCTTCGCCGTCGCCGCGCCGATCCCCGAAGCGCCGCCCGTGATGATCGCCACCCGCCCCTGCAACCGTTCCATCCCTCACCTTAAGGTGGTCAGAAAAGCGACGGCAAGGCTTTGTTCAAACAATGTAGCTTGTTTTCGGCGACTCTGCCGGAAACCGTTTGATCGCAGGCCTTGAGCAGGTCTAACCTCGCAGTCTGAGGCCGCCCGTAAACCGGCTGAAATCATAACAACTTCAGGACGGAAACATGACTATTCAGGGCAAGATCACCGAAGCGTCAAATCCATTTCTGAGTGGCAACTACGCGCCCGTCATGGATGAGCATGTGACCCCGTGCCTTGAGGTCGAAGGTGAGATTCCACAGGATCTGAGCGGCAGTTTCCTGCGGATCGGCCCCAATCCAGTGTTCGTGCCGGACGTCGCGACCTATCACATCTTCGACGGCGACGGGATGATCCACGCGGTCCAGTTCGAGAACGGCAAGGCCACCTATCGCAATCGCTTCGTCGACACCGAGGGCCTGCGCCTGGAACGCGCCAAGGGCACGTGGATCTGGAAGGGCATGGCCAGCATGGGCGACCTGGTGAAGGGCGTGCCGCCGCCGGCCGAGGGGATGTTCAAGAACACCGCCAACACCGCGATGGTCTACCACAACAACACGCTCTACGCCCTGATGGAGGCGGCCCCGCCGCACGCGATTCAACTGCCGGACCTGGCCACCCGTGGTGAGCATACGTTTGGCGGCAAGCTCACCCACCCCTTCACCGCCCATCCGAAGGTGGACGCGGTGACGGGCGAGATGAAGACCTTCGGCTATTCGCCGTTCGCGCCCTACCTGACCTACAGCGTGGTCGATGCGAAGGGCGAGATCGTGCACACGACGCCGATCACCATGCCTAAGGGCGTGATGATGCACGATTGCGCGATCACCGAGCACCACACGGTGTTCCTGGACATGCCGATCACCTTCGATCTCGGCCGCGCGATGGCCGGCGGTCTGATGCTGGACTGGGAGCCCGAGAACGGCTCGCGCCTGGGGGTCATGCCGCGCTTCGGTCGAGACGAGGACGTCAGGTGGTTCGACGTCGCGATCTCGATGGTGTTCCACGTGTCGAACGCCTGGGAAGACGGCGACGAGATCGTCGTGCAGGGCAGCCGCTCGATGCGCACCGATATCTCCCGCGCGACCGAGAACGCGGCGCAGCAGGAGGCCATGACCGACCAGCTGGGCCAGCTCTATGAGTGGCGGCTCAACATGCAGACGGGCGCGGTCAAGGAAGGCTATCTCAACACCGCGCACTACTGCGACTTCACCCGGATCAACGACGATCTTTGCGGTCGCAAGACCCGCTACACCTACGCCGCCCGCTTTGACCCGGCGCACGGTGCGTTGTTCGACGCCGCCCTGAAGTATGACGGTTCGACCGGCGAGATTCAGGTGCACGCGCTGGGGGCCGGCCGGTTTGGCGGCGAAGGTGTGTTCGCCAAGCGCGCGGGCGCCACGTCAGAGGACGATGGCTACGTCATCTCATTCGTCTGGGATGAAAACCTTGGACAGAGCGAGTGCCTGATCATCGACGCCAAGGACTTTGAAGGCGCGCCCGTGGCGAAGATCCGCATCCCGCACCGGGTGCCGTTCGGCTTTCATGCGGGATGGGTCCCGGCGGGCTGAGCCCGCGGACCCGCGCGGTTCCCGAGGCCGGCGCAGCCAGCCTCGGGGTTGCCGCCATCATCCGGCAGGCGGCCGAGGCTTGTTGCTCAGGCGCCAATCCTGGCGCTTGGCCCAATGGTCCATGGTTTCCAGCTCGATCGGAATCCTCTCCAGCACCGGCCCCATATCGACCCTGAACGGCTTCAGCGGCGACCGGTTGTTGTACTCGTAGAACGCACCGATGGCGGGGGCGAGATGGGACCGCTCCTCTTCGCCCATGTCATCGCCGAAGGCATTGGCCAGGTGCCGGCCGAACTCCGCCGGCGTGCTGGGGTCGTACTTGATCGGCCGCCCGACAGCCTCCGAAAGATACTTGGCCACTGTCCGCGGCTTCAGGATCTCCGGGCCGCCAATATTCATCCAGGCGCCTTCGAGGTCGGGGCGATCGATCGCGGCGATCATGAACTTGGCCACGTCGTCCAGGCTGATCCAGCTGCATTCCAGATCCGGGTGGTGCGGATAGACGTAGCGCCCCTCATTGACGATGAACGGGAACGCCCAGTTGGTCAGCAGATTGTCCATGAACAGCACCGACCCGAACACCGTGGCGGGGACGCCGGTGCGCCACAGGGCGTTGATCGCCTTGGTGTTCTCACCATAGCTGAACGGGTCGCCGGCCTTGTCGGGGATCCACCCCGACGTGTTCCAGACCACGCGCTTCAGCCCGGCGCGCTTGCCCGCGCGGCCGATCGTGGTCACCGCGACCACGCGATCGACCCGGGCCCGTAGGGGATGGGTGTAGAAGGCGGCGTCGGCGCCCTCCATCGCCGCGAACACCGAGTCCTCGTCGTAGATGTCCGCGGGCCGCACCTCGACGTTCTCGAACGTCTCCCCATAGAAGGGATCCGCGCTTCGCGAGATCGCCCGCACGTCATGGCCCGCGGCCTTGAGCTGGCGCACCTGCGCCAATCCCTGCCGACCGCTCGCGCCGAAAACCGCAACCAAAGCCATGTCTGCTCTCCTTCAGGATCGTGTAAAATCGAACTCGGACTAGGGGTGACCCAACACCGGACGCGCGGCGTTTGCGGCCCGCAAGGTCAGCATGCTGGTCACCACCGCCACCAGGACCATCGCCGCCAGGACCAGGTAGGCGCTGCGGAACGCCGCCAGGCCCGCCAGCGGCCCGGCCAGGCCGATCACCGACAGCGCGACGGTCGCGCCCAGCGGCACGCCTATCGCCTGGGACGTCATCAGGACGGCCGTGGCCGCGCCCTGCTGCAAGGGCGGAATGCCGGACGTTGCGTCGGCCATCAGCACCATGAAGGCCCCGGTGGTGCCGAAGCCGATCACCACCGAGCCCAGGGCGATGGCGATCCAATAGTTCGGCTGGACGCTGAAGACCGCCAGCATCGCCAACCCCAGGACGAACAGCCCAAAGCCGCCGAATACGATCAGGCGATGCGGCGTATGGGCCATGACCGGCGCCAGGGCCTGGCCCGACGCCATGACCGCCGCCGCATAGGGCATCATCCCCAGGCCCGACTGCATGGCGGTCATCTTCAGACCCGCCTGCATGTAGAGGTTCAAGAGAACGAAGACGCCGCCGACCGCAGCCATGATCAGCAGGAAAATGATGTTCGCCGCCGCGAAATTTCGCCGGCCGAACAATGAAAGGGGTGCGAGTGGCGCGCTGGCGCGGCCTTCCACCACGAAGAACAGGGCAAACCCGACCACCCCCGCCGCCAGCATCGCCAGGGGCTGAGGCGCGGTCCATCCCACCCGGCCCATCATCGACACCGCGAGCAGGATGAGCGCCATGCTGATCGTGATCAGCGCCGCGCCGAGCCAGTCGACCTTGCCGCTCTGGCGTTGCACCGGCGGCGGCCTGGGCACCACCATCAGCGTCAGGACGATCGACACGAGCGCCAATGGCGGGTTCAGCAGAAATACCGATCGCCAGCCGTAGTGAGTGGTCAGGATTCCGCCGATCAGCAGGCCGATCACCAGCGACAGGCCCTGCATCACGCCGAACACGCTCAAGGCCTGGCGACGAGGGGCGCCGTCCGGCAGCAGGGTGTTGATCAGCGAGAAATTGGCGGGACCCAGGATCGCGCCGCCGAGCCCCTGCAGCGCCCGCGCGGCGATGAGCACGGAGAGATCCGGCGACAGCGCGGCGCCGAGCGACCCCGCCCCGAACAGGGTAAGGCCGATCAGCATGCAGAGCCTCTGTCCGAAGATGTCGGCGGCCCGTCCGGCCAGGATCAGGATGCCGCCCCCCGCCAGGGCGCCCGCTGAAATGACCCACGACAGCGAAGCGGGCGGGACTTGCAACTGCAGACCGATGGACGGCAAGGCCATGCTGACAATGGAGAAATCGATGGTCGCAATCAGCTGAGTCAGGCCGACCAACAGGATCACCAGCCGATAGTCCGCCCCGCCCCGCGCCATACGATCGACCTCGGCCTCTGCAGCTTGACTGCGGCCTATGGATCCGCATTCGCCGTCAAGTTGACTGAGCGATCCGCGCCCGTCTCCTGGCGCTTCTGACAGTATTTGGCGTGCGCCCGACGCCCGCCCTTGTCCGATCTAGACGACCGGCGGGTCGGCGATGCGCACGACCGTCTTGCCAAAGTTGCGCCCGGACAACATGTCGATCATGGCGCGGCCGGCATTTTCGATACCGTCCACCACATACTCCCTGGAGACCAGGCGGCCGTCGCGGATCAACCCGCCAACCTCCTCAAGGAACCTGGGCCGCAGGTCCCAATAATCGGCGACCATAACGCCCTTCACGATCAGCCGCTTGAGCGCGATCATGCGAAGCAGGTTCGGGGACCGATCCGGGCCGGGCGGCGGCGAACTGTCGTTGTAGTCCGCGACCAGGCCGCAGATCAGCATGCGGCCATAGGGCTTCATGTGGTCGAACGCCGCCCAGAACACCTCGCCGCCAGCGTTCTCGAAATCCACGTCGATCCCCTCCGGGCACGCTGCCGCCACGCGGGCGGCGAAGTCAGGCTGGGTCCGGTCCAGACAGGCATCGTATCCCAGCGCCTCGACAGCGTAGCGGCACTTCTCGGCCGAGCTGCTGACGCCGACCACCCGGCAGCCCTTGAGGCGCGCCAGTTGGCCCGCGACCGCGCCGACGCCCCCCAGCGCGGCGGACACGAACACCGTCTGGCCTGCCTCCGCCTCAGCAAGCTTGGTCATGCCCACATAGGCCGTCAGGCCGGGCATGCCCAGTGACCCTAGGTGCGCCGTGAGCGGCGCAAGCCGGGCGTCCACCTTGCGCAGCGAGTCTCCTGGAAGTGCGCAATAGTCCTGCCAGCCGCCGAACCCGGCGACGAACTCGCCGTCCTTGAATCCGGGATGCCGCGACTGCACCACCTGCAGGATCGCCTCCCCCGGGATCGGCCAGCCAAGAGGGGTGGTCGGGGCGTACCCGACCGACATGCTGGGGCTCACGTGGACGCGGATGTAGGGATCCACGGTCAGGTAGTAGGCGCGGCAAAGCACCTCGCCCTCACCGACCTCCGGAAGCGCCGCCATAACGACCTCGAAATCGCTCTCCTTGGGCATGCCGTCCGGATATCGACGCAGGGTCATCTGGCGGTTGACGGCGTTCATCGTCCCGGTCTCTCCGTGTCCAAATTCAGGCTGGGCCGCGGACAGGCCGCAGGCCAGGGGTCCGATCAATCGGGGAGCTTCACCGTCGCCGTGCCGATCAGCGGACGATCGCCGGGTTCGCGCTCCAGCCAGATGTCGCAGTCGGCGAAGCGCTCTCCGTCGACCTCCCGGACGGCGGTCACCGCGCCGCGCGCCGTGATCCTGTCGCCGTCGAGCACGACCTTCGGGAAGGTCATTACCAGGCGCAGCAAGCAGCCCTGCCCCGCCCAGGCGTGCAACATGTTGACCATGTAGCTGAGCCCCAGCGGCCCCTGGTTGATCGTCCGCTGGCCGAACCCCAGGGCGTCACAGGCGTTGCGGTCCCAGTGGACGGGGTTCGGATCGCGCAGAATCGCCGCCATGGTCCGCATCCGCTCCGGACGAACGCTCTCCATCAGCCAGTCAGGTATGAGGTCTCCAGGCGAAACCTTCATGACGAGAGCCCCCGGCGGTATATCCAAGTGATCGTCGTGCGCGCCGCCAGAACGCCGTCCGCCTGCGCGACCCCGAACTGAAACTGGATGCGATCGTAGGGCTGGTTGTCTGGTGTCATTCGGCGCTCGGCCGAGACCACCTTGCCGCTGATCGCATAGGGAACGTCCTCGTGCAGCGGCGAGAACATCTCCCAATCGTAGCTTTCGATGCCGATGGAGAAATCAGACTCGGCCTGACCGAGCGCGAACATCTCGGCGATCGAGGCGCCGCAGCCCAGGATCGGCATGTGGAACAGCACCACGGGATGGACCATGCCATCCGCCAGAAGATCGGCGCCCGTGCACTCGGTGAGCAGGAAATTCTCCCAGTGCGCGACCGTGTAGATCCCACCCGGGAAGCTGTGGCCAACGATTGCGCGTATCTCAGCCTCCGGCGGTATCGGCCGAACCCCTGCCATCGACTTTCCTCCTTGGACCTCATGTCGAGACGGGCCCTGTGCACTTATCCCGAGCCGGCCAGTTTCTGTCAAAACCAAAATGTGTTCCGGCTTATGAGAAGGCCCCGATCCGATCTGCGGCGAGGTCGGCAGCGACGGGCGCGCAAGCCGAGCACCCGGCCGGATTCGCCAGCGACGCCGTTCGTCCCAGCGCGCGTCACGTCAGATCGCTTTCCGATCTGCCGGATTCGGCGATAAGACCGCTGACGGGCAGCGCGCGAACCGGCGCGGCGGGAGGAAGCTATGGGACGTGTTCAAGGAAAAGTCGTGATCGTGACCGGGGCGGCGTCAAACCCCGGCCTTGGTCATTCCGCCGCGCTCAGCCTAGCGCGCGAGGGGGCAAGGCTCGTGGTCACGGACGTCGACGCCGCCGGGGCCAAACGCTGCGCCGACGAAATTCGCAACGCCGGCGGCGAAGCGATCTCGCTCCCGCAGGATGTGACCGATGAAGCGGCCTGGAAGCAGGTCATGGCCACCACCGTCGAGACCTTCGGACGCCTGGATGTGCTTGTAAACAATGCCGGAATTGCAGTCCTCAAGCCCCTCGACCAGCTCACTCTGGAGGACTTCAACCGACAGATAGCCGTCAATCTGACCAGCGTGTTCCTGGGCTGCAAATATGCGGCTGTGGAAATGCGCAAGACAGGCGGAGGGTCGCTGATCAATCTCTCGTCTGTGGCCGGGCTGGTCGGCATCTCCACCTGCGTCGCCTACGGAGCCTCGAAAGGCGGCGTGCGATTGATGTCAAAATCGCTGGCGGCGGAACTGGGCAAGGATGGGATTCGCTGCAATTCCGTCCATCCAGGCGTGATCTGGACCAACATGCAGGCCGGCGCCGGGGGTGGCAGCCGTGACAACGCCGACGCGCTGGCCGCCGGCCTTGCGATCCGCCGGGTCGGCGAGCCGAAGGACATCGCCAACTGCATCCTCTATCTCGCCTCCGACGAGTCCGACTATGTCACCGGCGCCGAGTTCACGGTCGACGGCGGGATGACCGCAACCTGACAGGATCGGCGGCGCATCCCGCAATTATGGATCGCTGTGCGGTATTGCTGGTTTGCGGTATGAGCGGCAGTGTCCGGGGTGCGACGCTGACCGCGGCGTCCATCGGCGACGCTGGACGCGCGGCGGGCATCAGGGATGGCGATGAACACAGGGAGCCGGTCATGACGTCCAATCTGCTGGTCGTAACCAAGGGACATCCCTTCGATCACAACGCGTTCCACGCCCTGTTCGACGCCAACACAGACATCGTCACCACCTTCGTGGAGCAACCCGCGGCTCAGGTGATCATGCGTCCCGAGAACATCGGACGGTACGACGCGGTGGTGTTCTACGACATGCTGGGCATTCCGATGGGTCCCGACGATTTGGCGGCGGCGCAACCGCCGGCGGACTACGCCAACAGCCTCGAGACCATGCTGGAACGAGGCATCGGTCTGGTCCTGCTCAATCACGCGCTGGTGCAATGGCCCCTGTGGCCGCTCTGGCGCGAGATTACCGGCTCGACCTTCAGGCTGACCGCGGGGGAGGTCGACGGACGGCAGGTTCCGGGCTCCGGCTATCGGGGGGGCGCCGGCGAGCCTCACCGCAACGCCACCCACCGACTATCTCCGGTGGGCGCGTCCCATCCCGTAACCCGCGGCCTGGAGGCGGGGTTCGAGATCACCGACGAGCTCTACCTTCGAACGCCGCTGGCGAGGACGCCGGACATCGTGCCGCTCCTGGCGAGCGACTATGCCTTTACGCAGTCGAATTTCAGCCCGCCGCCCCTGGCGCCCAAGGCCGAGCAGGACTCCTGGGCGCACGATGACGGCGACAATGTCGTCGTCTGGGCCAGGCGCGCCCGCAACAGTCCGGTGGTGGCGTCGGAGGCGGGCGATGGACCGGCCGCGTATTCCAATCCCGGCTTTCGCCGCCTGCTGGCGAACGCCATCGCCTGGGTCGCCTCCGACGAGGCGCGAGCCTGGGCGCGCGATCGTTCGGCCTTGGAATAGAAGTCCAACCCCGATGTTCGGCACGCTATGAGTGGCGCCAATGCCCACTAGATCCAAGGCGCCGACCGGCGAACAGCCCCCCGCCACCTTTAGCCGCACGTCGCCGGACGGCGCGCCGCGCAAGGCCGCTCAGCGCGGTCGCTACATCAGCGATTCCATCCTTGCGAGACGCCGGCGCATGCTCGAGGCGGCCAAGCAGATGATCGCGGAGGGCGGGGCCGAGGCCTTTACGATTCGCGAGATGGGCCGACGCGCCAAGGTGTCGGTGACGACGATCTATGCCACCTACGGCGACAAGCTGGGGCTGATCGCGGCCGCCATCGAGGACTACTACCAGAGCCTCCCGCTCGCCCGCGCCCCGCAATCCACCAGCCTGTCGGCGCTGCTGACCTCCAAGGACCGGGTCCGCGAGGCCATCCTCGCCGATCGGCCCTATGCGCGCCACTACGCCGAACTCTATTTCTCGCGGTCGGTCGACCCGCGAATCTACAACGTGATCCGCGACACTTCCACCGCGTCGGGCGGGCATCTGCCGTGGTTGCACAAGGTCGTGCGCGATGGCGATCTGGTCCCCGGCCTGTCCCTCGACTACGTGACCACGCTGTTTGCAAACCATCGCCTTCTGGTCCTGCACGACTGGGCGCACGAGCGGGTCAGCGATGACGAACTGGGAACCGCGCTCAAGATGTCCTTCCTGGTGCTGGCCCGGGCCATAACCCGCGGCCCGTCACAGGCGCAGGTCGATGCCGAACTCAAGAAACTGCTGCGGACACAGGTGGCCGCCCGTTGATCCCGAAGCGTCCCGCATCCTGCAGCAAGGCATGGGACGCGTCAGAAGAGCGAGAAGAACTTTCAGATGACAATTGATGACATGCTCGACATCGAGAGAATACGGAAGCTTCGCATTCTGTATTCCTACTATCTGGACGCGGGCGAAATCGACCGCCTGGTGGCCTTGTTCACCGATGACGCCGTCTGTGAATTTGGGCCATTTGGCGTGTGGGAGGGGGTCGAGATGATTGCCGAAAACTACAGGCGCGTGATGGGTCCGGTGATCGAAAAGGGGCCCTTCCAGTCCCTGCACGCCAACACCAACCACTGGGTGGAGATCACCGGGCCAGATACGGCGCTGGGTCGTCTCTATCTTATCGACCTGGCCTTCGGCGGCCCGCCCGAGACGAATCCGATGGTGTGGCTTGGCGTCTATGACGAGGCCTATACGCGGGTCGCCGGCCAGTGGCGGATCCAGCGTTCAGGTTTGCAGTTCATGTGGCCGCAACGGCATGTGTCCGACAACTTTCCAGGCGCTCACCTGCCGATCGGTTCGCAAGGCGGTACGGCTTCGATGTCTACGGACCACCCGCCACGCTGATGCACTGTCCGGTGGTCCATTCCGCCGCCGGCGAGGCAAAGAACACCGCCGCGGCGGCCGTGTCATCGGGGGTGCCGACACGGCCCAGCGGAATGCTTGGCCCGAACATCAGCTCGGCCTTGTCCTGCTCGACATGGAGGGTCTCGGCCAGCATTTCGGTGAAGATGGTGCCCGGCGCGATACAGTTGACGGTGATGCCGCGGGGCCCCAGTTCCACGGCCAAGGTCCGGGTCATGGCGATGACGCCACTGTTGGCCGTGGAATAGGCGCCGAAGCCCGGGGTCGGACGCAAGGCGGCGATGGAGACGATGTTGATGATCCGGCCACCGTTCTTCATGCGGGCCGCAGCTTGCTGGGAGCCATAGAACTTGTGACGGAGATTCAGGGAAATCTGCTCATCCCACTTCTGTAGCGTTATGTCGGTGAGCGCGTGTTGTCTGCGGTCCAGATTGCCACCGGCATTGTTGACCATGATGTCGATCGCACCGAGTTCGCCGACCACCCGGTCCAGCGCGGCCGGGATCACCGCGTCGTCCATGACGTCTCCCGAGATCGCCAGAGCGCGACGGCCCAGGTGCTCGATGTCGCGGGCGACAGCATCGACGTCCGCCTGGCGCCGCGCCAGCACGGCGACGTCGGCCCCACATTCTGCGAAGGCCAGGGCGATGCCACGACCGATGCCTTTGCCGCCCCCGGTGACAAAGGCGACCTTTCCGTCAAGCCGGAACCTCTCGTGCATGCCCATTGGCGATTCTCAATTCTCGTAACGCGTGACGGTTTTGACGCTATTGGTCGAAACCGTGAAAGGCAAGGGCCGGCCTGGCGGCCGTCACCGTCGTCGGGTCGAACAAACACTTTGGAAGCACCGCGCTCCGTGTTCCAATCTTGCCGGCATCTGACGCCGTCGATGGCGGCGTAGGGGAGGGAGAGGGCATGGACCCGTTGCAAAGGCTTCTGGATATCGAGGAGATCAGAGGCCTGAAGGCGCGCTACTTCCGCTGCATGGACACCAAGGACTGGGACGGCTTGTCCAAGGTCTTCGCGCCTGACGCCGTGTTCGATCTGCGAGAGGTGAGCAGCGTGCGCAACCCGCTCACCGGCGAGTGGTCGCCACCCTATGGCGATGACTCGGCGGTCCACCGTGGCCACGCGAACGTTCTCAAGATGATCCGCGAGGCCGTGGAGCACAGAGTGACGATTCACCATGGTCACATGGGTGAAATCGAGATCACCGGCGAAGACACGGCGCGCGGGATATGGGCGATGCAGGACGTTGTCGTCAACGCGCCGGGGGGCGAGCCGATCGACATGCGCGGCTCGGGCCACTATCATGACGGCTATGTGCGGCTGCCCGACGGTTGGGCCATTCTGAGCACCAAGATCACCCGCCTCGCCCTCGAGCGCTAACGTTTGGGACGTCTGGATGGGGCGCACCCGGTCCCTGTTCCCCCCAATTACTCTCATTGTCGGGAGGTTGAGGCCGCTCGAGCGATGTGATCCGGATGTAGCGGAGCGTTTCGCATCCGGCCCGGTAGGGCGGGGCGACTGGGGAGAGCCACATGTCCACCATACTCATAACCGGTGCAAACCGCGGCATCGGCCTCGAACTTGCCCGGCAATACACCGAGGCCGGCGATCGGGTGTTCGCGACCTGCCGTGCGCCCGCCGAGGCTCGCGACCTGACGCTTCTGGCGGGTGGGGCGGGCGGGCGCCTCACGGTTCATGCGATGGATGTCGGGGACGCCGCGTCGATCGCCGCCTGCGCGAAGGCGGTGGGCGATACGCCGATAGATGTCCTGATCAACAACGCCGGCATCCTCGGCGGCAAATCCCAGACCCTGGAGTCGATCGATTTCGATGCCTGGATCGACGCCTTCAAGGTGATGACCATTGGCCCCTTTCGGACCGTGCAGGCCTTCCTGCCGAACCTGAAGGCCGCCCCTGCGGCAAAGGTGATGACGGTGACCAGCCAGCTGGCCGCCTCGACCTGGCCGTTCGGCGGTTCCTACGCCTATTCCAGCGCCAAGGCCGCGGTGAACAAGGTGATGCAGACGCTGGCCAAGGACCTCAAGACGCAGAACATCGCCGTCTCAATGATCCATCCGGGCTGGGTGAAGACCGAAATGGGCGGCGCCGGCGCTGACATCACGGCGGAGGAAAGTGCGACTGGAATCCGTGGCGTCATCACCGGCCTGACGTCAGACACATCGGGTAAATTCTACAAATGGAACGGCGAGATCCACCCGTGGTGACGGCCATCCGGCCCGGCGAGATGCCGCGGGATTAGTCGATCCTGGGGCGCCAGGTCGCTGCACGAAAATACAAGTTCGTTGCATATTTCGCGGTGATCGCGCCAAATTCAAACCGGGTGCGGCGGCGCGGAGAGCTCGGGCCGCCCTACCCGTTCAGATCAGAATTCAGAAGGGGCCGAACCGATGGATCTTGGACTTGCCGGCAAGAAAGCGCTTGTCACGGGATCGACGCGCGGCATCGGGCGGCGGATCGCCGAGACGCTGTTGGCGGACGGCGCGGCGGTCGCCATCGGCGCGCGGGATGCGGCCGAGGTAGCCGCCACCGTCGAGACCCTGAGCAGGACCGGCAAAGTGGTCGGCGATGTCCTCGACGTGGCCGACGCCGCAAGCTATCGCGGCTGGATCGACGCCATGGCTGAAACGCTCGGCGGGGTGGATATCTTTGTCCACAACGTGTCCGGCGGCGGCAGCATGGATGGCGAGGCCAGCTGGTATAAGTGCTTCGAGATCGACATCATGGGCGCCGTGCGCGGCTGCGAGGCGGCCATGCCGTATCTGAAGGCCTCGGACGCCGCCTCGGTCATCTTCATCGGCACGACGGCGGCCGTCGAAACCTTCATGGGTCCCATGGCCTACAACGCCCTGAAGGCCGGCCTCGTCACCTATGCCAAACAGCTCTCGCAGGCCGTGGGGGCTGACAACGTCCGGGTCAATGTGGTGTCGCCGGGTCCGATTCAGTTCCCGGGCGGCGCATGGGAGAACATCGGCAAGGGCATGCCGGACCTCTACAAGTCCCACCTCGCGGTTCAGCCGAACGGGCGCTTTGGAACCCCCGAAGAAGTCGCCCAGGTCGTGGCCTTCCTGGCTAGTCCCGCCGCCAGCTGGGTGACGGGCGTCAACCTGGTTGTCGATGGCGGCTACACCAAACGCGTCCAACTCTAGTCCGGGTCCGCGACAGCGGGGCGCGAAGGCGCAACGAAGGAAAGACAGCCTATGGCCAGAACAGAACCCCGGACGGCGCCGACCGAAATGAAGCGGCCGGTCACACTTGCGGACGTGGATCTGTTCTGTCCAGGCGCTCAGGAGCACTGGTATGAAGCCTACCCGATCCTGCACGAACAGGCGCCGGTGCTTCGGCTGCCTGGTGAGGGCGCCGAGCCCGGGACAGATGGTTTCATCCTCTCCAAGTATCAGGACATCCTGAGGGTTGTGCGCGACTCGGAGCGCTTCCCGCCTGGCCTGACGACGCCTCCGAAGTTGAATCCCGACGGCTCGATGCCGCAGATGAACGCCATGATCGCGTCGATCCAGAGCCTGCGGCCGAACGAGGACCTGTGGCGGGCGCACAAGGCGGAGCTGACCGATCCCTGGGTGGGGACGGGCGCGACGCGTCACCGGGACATGATCGCGGCGGCCGCGACCGCATTGATCGACGGGTGGATCGACAAGGGGGCGGTGGATTTCGTCGGCGCGTTCGCCCGGCCGCTGCCTCAGATGGTCATGGCCAATGTGCTGGGATTTCCTTACGCGGACATTCCGCGGATGGAAATGTGGGGCGCCGCTCAGGTTATGGCGTTTGTCCACGGCAAGGGGCATCGCAATCAGCTCACGCCGGAGCAGATGGGCGAACAGATGCGCCTGCTGGCCGGGTTCGGAGAGTATGTCGCCACGTCGGTGATCGAGAAGCGGCGCGCGCCCAAGGACGATATGATCTCCTGGCTGACCCAGGTGACTTACGGCGCCTTGGATCGAAAGCTGACCGACACGGAGATCAACGGCATCGTCTATGCGATGATGATCGGCGGGCTGGAGACCACTCAGTACGCCATGGCCGAGCAGGCGCAGTTGTTCTGCGAGGATCCGGATCTCTACCGAAGCCTTCGCGATGACCGCAGCAAGCTGCGCAACTTCATCGAGGAGAGCCTGCGGCTGCGCTCGCCGACCCAGGGCCTGTCGACCCGAACCACGACGCAGGATGAAGTCTTCCAGGGCGTGCGGGTGCCGGCAGGCTCCCTCCTGCACATGCGCTGGGCCGCCGGCAATCGCGATCCCGAGGAATGGGATTGCCCCCACGATCTGCAGCTCGACCGCAAGGGTCTGACCCGGCACCTGACCTTCTCCCAAGGGTCGCGCAGTTGCCCGGGGTCGGGGATTTCCCGGCTTGAGCAACTGACCGCCTGGAACCTCCTGATGGACCGCATCGAGGCGATCGAGTACGCGCCGGGAAACAGCTTCGCCCACCAGCCGGGGATCATGCTGGGCCTGTTCGAATTGAAGCTGAACTTTACGGCTGCGACGTAGCGCAGGTCGGGGCGGCGCGCCGGGCAGGTTCGCGCCGCCGCCGGCCCCGCGACCGAGAGAGTCGTTCAATCAAAAGAAGAGCGCGGCAACCTCGGGGAGAGAGGCGGCCGCGCTCCAACGGCGCGTGTCGACCGAACCTGACCGGCTTAGCCTCTCCACAGCGCCGCCAACCGGGCCTTGGCGATGGTCACACGCGGATATGTCCCGCTCGTTGTACGCACTTCGGCGGGCCGACTGCGTACAACGAGGCCAGAGACCCTAGAATATCGCCTGCAGTTCCAGACCCCAGCTGCGGCCGGGTGTGATCGTACTGGCTCCGAACAGCGGGGCGATGAGGACAGGCGCTTCCTTGCGCCAGTTGGTCAGGTTTCGACCGAACACCGTCGCCTTGTAGTTCTCGTAGGAATAGCTCACTGAGGCCGACAGGTCGGTGTGGGAGTGAGTGAATCCCAGGCTCGTATTGTATATGTCGCCATAGGTTGAATCTACCCAGGTGACCTTCGAACCCAGAGACAGCGTGCCCGGACCGACGGGCACTGTATAGGTCGCCGATCCACCCGCCGTGTACTTGGGTGCATTTCTCGGCTTGAGGAACGTCGCGTTCACAATCGGCACCGCGCCGGCTTTGTTTCCCGGGAAGCCGATCAGGAGGTCGGTATATTTGGCGTCAAGGTAGCCAACTGACCCCGCGATGTTGAGTTGGTCGTTGACAACCCACTGGAGCTCCGCCTCCAGACCCTGATATCGGAGACCGCCCACATTTGTGAACAAGGTGACGACCGTGTTCGTCGTCTTGTCGAAGACGATAGCCGACTCCTGTTTATTGGTGAAATCGTTGCGGAAGGCCGCCAGGTTAAGCTGTATGCGGTGATCGAAGAACTGGCCCTTCATGCCAAGTTCAAAGGACTTCGCAGTCTCGGGTGCGTATTGATTCTGCTGGAAGTCCTGCGTGTTCTGATTGACGCCGAAGAAGCCGCCTGAGTGCCATCCTGAGGAATAGGAGCCATACAGGTGGATATCCGGGGTCACCTTATAGGAGAGCGCCGCCATCGGCGTAAAATGCGTCCAACTGTTCTGCAGGGTGACGCTGTCCGGGAAGGCGAAGACATTCACCCGCGCCAAGGGCGTTTGATAGGCTTGGTAGCCCGTGAAGGTCTTCTGTTCCCAAGTATACCTCGCACCGAGGGTCAGGGTCAGCTTGGGCAGGAATTCCCAGTCGGCATGAGCAAACCCCGCGACCGATTCAGTGTGCTGGTTCTCATAGAGTTTGGCGACCAGCTTGAAGCCGTAGGCGCCCGTCACACCCGGATCGCAACGCACCCGGCCAAACGTCGCGATCAAGCCGGGCGTCGTCCT
Source organism: Phenylobacterium sp. (assembly GCF_025351295.1). Taxonomy (GTDB): domain Bacteria; phylum Pseudomonadota; class Alphaproteobacteria; order Caulobacterales; family Caulobacteraceae; genus Phenylobacterium. The sequence goes on along the minus strand of NZ_JANXWD010000065.1, from coordinate 26,973 downwards.
GGGGGCGTTGCAGGCCGCGACGGGGTTGCTGAAGCCGGTAGCCGCCGCAAGCGCCGGATTGGTGAAGACATTCCGCGCGAGACTGTAGCCCCCCAGAAGGTCGACAAACTCCCAGAAATCGCCGCTCGTCACCCAATTGCGCCTGAATTTGCTGTCGAAGTAGTAGCCGCCGGCGACGAATGAGATCTTACCGAACTTCGAATCCCAATCGCCCTCCAGTCGCAACTCCTGGCTGAACTGATGGTAGTGGGCGTCGGTCGCGATATTGATGAAGTCGGTGCTCGATCCGTCGAAGTCTTCCGAAGCCAGTTCGTGCTGCCTCCGATAGCCGGTCACCGACACGGCCTGGAGGTGGTCGTTCAGTTTCGCCGAGGCGTTCAGCGTATAGGCGTAGGTCTGCACCGAGCCTGGGCTGGGGTAGTTGGGGCTGATGGTCTTCGGGATCGAGAGATCCGTTCTGGCCGGAGTATTCTGCAAGCCGAACAAGCCGGGCAGGAAGTTGTCCAGGGTGCCCCCTGGTCCCTGCGATGAGCCAGGGGTGTTGAAATCGCTGGGACCGGTGCCTACCGGCAGGACTCCTGCGCCGACATTGTAGTTTCCGATGAAGGCGCCGCCCTGGCTCTTGTCGTTGAATTTCTCGACCGTCAGCAAGGCTTCGATCTTGTCGTTGGGCGTGTACTTCAGCACGACCCCAAAGTTCTTATAGTCTTTCTGCGGCTGATTGATGTTCAGGAAGGTGTTGTGCAGATAGCCGTCGCGGTTCGCAGAGAAGTAGAATACCTTGGCTGCGAGCGTGTCCTTGATGATCGGCGCGTTGAGGACGCCGCGGAACTCCTGATCGTTCCACCGGCCTGTGGTGTACTGAACCTTCACACCCCATTCGCCGGTCGGCTTGGAGCGAATGACATTGAGGGCGCCGCCGACGGTGTTTCGTCCGAACAGCGTGCCCTGCGGACCCCGCAGGATCTCAACCCGTTCGACATCGAAGTTTTCGATGATCTGGCCCGGCAACGATCCGAGGTAGATCCCGTCGATGATCACGCCAATCGGAGAATCGATCGAGTTGTCGTCGGTGCGCGACGGGCTGATGCCGCGGATGTTGATGCTGGGTGAGTTCGCACGCTGGTAGACGGAATCGATGCGCACGTTCGGCGTGTAGGCGACGATGTCTCGGATGTCGCGAACGTCGGCCGAATTGAGCTGTTTCGTGATCGCGGTGATGGCGATCGGCACATTCTGAACCGACTCTCCCTTCGAGCGCGCCGTGACCACGACCTCTTCGATCCGGTTGCCCGTGGCTCGGTCGTTTTCGGCGGAGGCGCCGCCGTTCGATTGCGCCACCGCCATGCCCGGCGACAGAAGCAGGGCCGGCAACGCCAAAACCGTGGCGCTGGCGGTCGCGGCCATCAATCTGCGGCGGCGCGAGACATCGTGTTCCATATCAGAGACTCCCCACATCTTTTTTTGGCGCTCTGCATGGCGCGCTTGTATCGGGGGTGTCCGATAACTGAGCGAACCTCTGCGTGGCCCTGAGACCACTCTGAGGCTCGGATATGAAAGTAGAAGCTAGCGTAAACGCTAGTTCTGCCGCCCCGCGAGAACGGGCGGCGGCTCACGCAACGGCGCGTATCATACCCATCTGGGAGGCGACGGCGGCCGCGCGGGTGCGGTTGTTCACGCCCAGCTTCGACACCGCGCTTTCGACGTGGAACCGGGCCGTGGACGGGGACCGGCCGATGAGTTCGGCGATGTCCGCGTCGGTCTTGCCCATCGCCACCCAGGTCAGGCACTCGAGCTCGCGCTCGCTCAGGGCGACGTGCGGCAGCAACACCATCGCATCCGGACGTTCACGGTAGACATGGCCCATGAACAGATGCGCCGCCAACCGCAATTCGTTGGAATAGGTCGCGAGGATCAGATCGACATCCACCTCGTGGTCGATCGCCACCCAGCCCACCGCGCCGACCCGCGACATCGGCATATGCACCGGCACTGTCACGCCGCCGACGATGCCCAGCTCGCATGTCCTTCGCCTGAACGCATCGAGCCGATTATCCCACGGGAATGCCGATTCCAGGACACTGGCCACGCGCCAAGCGAACGGATCGATAGAGACCCTGCAAGCCTGTCCAACAGGGCAATGCGACTGGCATGACTCGGTGCCGGCGTGCGGCTTGGGCGGCGAGAGCAGGCCAAACAGCTCGCCGAAGCCGCCATTCACGCTGGTTCGCCAACGCTTGGCGGTGAAGTCTTCCACCACGCCGGGCAGTTCAAGGCCGATGGCTGCGCCGATCGCCATGAGCGGCAAGGCCGCATCGTCCAAGGTCGTGGCGTCACCCACGGCGTTTATGTGAGACGTGAGCGAGACCCTCAGCATGTACGTCACCCCCCTTGTTCCCCTGTTCCCGGGGTATTTGGGTTGAGCGTCGCACAGCCCTCGCCAAAGTCAAATCCGCCACCGAACGCTTGCCGGGGCGCGGCCTCACAAGTCTGGCATGACCTCACGCAAACGGGCGTCGCAGCGGCGATAGGCCGCTTCCTCTATCGGTTGAGCTGCGTTCTCAGACTCGGCTCCAGTCCTGGCGCGCCGCCCAGCGGTCCATCGGCGTGGGCGAGATCGGCAGTTTGGACAGGGCGGCGGCGACATCGACCACCAGGGGTGAGGTCGGCTGAATATTATACCAGCTATAGAACTGCGCCATCCCATCATAGATGCTGTGCGGCAGGACCTCGGACGAGCCGGTGACCAGCAGGCTCATCTTCGCGGCGTAGTCGCCGGGAGTTAGGCTCTGAAAGCGGATGGTCCGCCCCGCGGCGGCGCTCAATCGCTCGGCCACCTGCGCGCCTACCAGGGCTTCCGGCCCGCCGACCAGCACCTTTTCAGCGGTCAGGTCGTCCCGCGCCAAGCCGCACGTCATATAGGCGGCGACGTCTTCCAGGCAGATCCAGGAGATCTTGAGGGTCTCGCCGGCGGGATAGGCCCAGACATCCTTGTTGACGATCGACGGCTTCGACCAGGCGCGGATCATATTGTCCATGAACACCATCGGGCGAACGACCACGTAGGGCACGCCGCTCTCGGCGATCGAGCGTTCGATGTCGCGGCGACCGTCATGGGCGGAGAGGTTCAGGTCGTGGTCGGCGACGAAGCAACTGGTGTTGAAGACGATCTTGCCAAGGCCGGCGCGTTTGGCGGCCGCGGCGATCCGCCGGCCAAAACCCGCAGCCCGCGCGCGATCGAATTCGAAGGGCAGGTGCATGGCCAAGGCGTCCTGGCCCTGGAAGGCCTTGAACAGCGACTCCTCGTCCTCAAGATCGGCCGGCACGACCGGGATCGCGGCGAACGCGGTGTCCTTCAGGGCGTCGGCCCGGCGGACGCCGGCGGTCGGCTGGAAGCCCTCCTCGAGCAGTCTTTGCAACAGGGGGAAGCCCTGGTCGCCGCTCGCGCCCAGGACGAGTACCTTGCGGATGGCGGTCATGGGGCGGCGGTCTCGCTGTTGTTGTGTCGGCGAAGGGGGCCGTTCGACCGCTGTGCGGCGTGGCGCCCCGCGATGCAGCCGAATGTCAGGGCCGGACCCAGCGTGCCGCCGGCGCCAGCGTAGACCGACCCGGTGGGAGCGGCCATCACGTTGCCCACTGCATAGAGGCCTGCGATCACCGCCCCATCGGGGTCGAGGGCGCGCCCGTTGGCGTCGGTCCGGACGCCGCCGTTGGTCCCCAATGCGCCCATGGTGATCGGGACGGCGAAAAAGGGCGGCGTCTCCAAGGGCCCAAGGGTCCCGGCCGGGCCCGGCCGCGAGCGATCGCCATAGAAGACGTCATAGGCGCTCTCCCCGCGCCGGAAGTCCGGATCATGCCCCTGCGAGGCATGGCCGTTGAAGCGCGCCACGCTCGCCTCGAGGCCGCCCGCGTCACAGCCGATCGCACGCGCCAGTGCGGCGAGACTGGGGGCCGAGACGATCCAGTCCGGGGCATCGGGGCCGGGCGGCGCCGGGCCCACCGGATAGCGCGATTTGTAGGCGCCGTCGAAGATCAACCAGGCCGGCAGGTTTGCCCAGTCATAGGTATTGGGGTCGAACTGCTGGAAGGCGCCGCCGAGTGCGGAATAGTTAGTGGCTTCGTTGCAGAAGCGCCGGCCGCGGCGGTTGACGATGAGCGAACCTGGCAGGGTGCGCTCGATCAGCACCGGGGCGGACCTTGGCGACCCGTCGGGCCAGGTTTCGCCGTCCGGCGTGATGGTCGGAGCCCACCAGGCGCTGGTCATATTGCCAAGGCTCGCCCCCACCCGCTGCGCCAGCTTCAGTCCGTCGCCGGTGGCCATGGGCGGCGAGGCGGGATGGGTCAGCGGGCCTCTGAGGAAGGTGCGGGCGAGGTCCTGGTTCCATTCGAAGCCGCCGGTCGCCAGGATCACGCCGTACCGCGCGATCAGCCGGTGGACCTGATCGCCGCGACGGTAATCGACCCCGATGATCGCCCCGTCATCGACCAGCAAGCGCTGCGCCGGCGCCGCCAGGATGGGTTCTATTCCGCGCTCCAGGCATCCTGCCAGCAAGGCGCCGACCAGCGCTTGACCGAAGCCGCGCAGGTCGCCATGCGCCCGGGCCTGAAACACCTCCATCGAGGGCAGCACCTTGGCCCCGCCCAGGGGCGTCTCGCGAAGCATCAGCCGCTGCACGGGCCCCGAGCTGAACACCCGGTCGCGCCAGTCGCCAAGGCGGTTGAAGTCGAAGAGGTCGACATCCAGGGCCCGGCCGCCTTGCGCGCGGGCGCCTGGCCGGTCGAGATAATAGTCCGGGTAGCCTTCCAGGACGGCCAACCGCAGAGGCGTGGCGCTCTCAAGAAAGGCGATCGCCTCGCCCGCCCCGTCCACAAACGCCGCCAGGACGTCCTCGTCCAGATTGTCCGCCAAGGCGTGGAAATAGGCGAGCGCCGCCGCCCGATCGGCGTCTCGCTCCTGGGCCGGCATGTGCAAGTTGGCCGGCGCCCAGACGACGCCTCCGGACACCGCCGCCGTGCCGCCGACCGAGCCGGCTTTCTCGATCAGGCGGACTTCGGCGCCGGCTTCGTGCGCGGCGAGCGCCGCCGCGAGACCGCTGGCGCCGGCCCCGATGACCACGACGTCCGCAATGTCCTCCACGTCGAGCGTTCTCCGGGCAACGCCGAAAGACGCGTCACAGCCCTAGGATGCTGGCCGCGCCGGCCCGGACAACTGTCGGATTCGAGAGATCGCGCTCGGGGCGGTATTCTGCCGTTTGAATCAGCGAGCCTGGCCTCCGCGGAGAAAGACCTGTAGCGGATCGTCCGGCCAGCGCCCGCCGCGGATCTTCAAGCCCGTGTAGAGGCCATCGTCCCACCGGCAGGTCGAAACCGTGTTCCGGTTCCAATCCATGACATAGGTCCGGTGCGAGACCCGCCACGCGCCGTCTCGCCGCTCAAGAAGGTCAAGGTAGCGGCCGCCCACCACCATCTCCAGCCCGCCATCGTCGCCGTCGAGTTCGTGAAAGGCCTGGCAGTAGGTCTCGGCCCGAGCGCGGTCGCCGTCCACCTCGATCAGCATGTTGCTGAGCGCGTGCTGGGTGCGGCGCATGCCCCTCAACGCCGCCACTGTCGCCCGCGCCCACTGATGGGCGTTCTGGGGGCCCGATCCATAGTCGGCCGTCGCCTCGGGCCAGAACACAGCGAGCAGCGTTTCGATGTCGCAACGATCTATGCCCCGCGAATACCGCGCCAGGACGTCGGCGATCTTCTGCTTGGCGATCACCTCACGCAGCTCGGCGGCGTCGATTTCATCGGCTCGAGGCATGGCTGTCTCCGGCGCGGCGAGCGTCAAAGCGCGCGGACGCGGTCGCGCTGGTTGCTGAGATCCTGGTCGCCGCGGTAGCCGATCAGCACGTCCGGCGACCCCTTCAGCCATTCGTCGGCGGCGGGCTCGGTGCGCGCCCAGTCGACCAGTTCGCTGCGATGGGCGATCTTCCAGACTCCATCGCGCCGCTCATAGCGGTCGACGTAGCGGCCGGCGATGAACAGGTCCTTTTCCGCGCCGTCCTCGACGATGCGATGAAAGGCCTGAAAGTAGATCTCGCCGAACCCCACGTCGCCTTCGACCTCGATCAACGCCTGGCCCATCATGTGGTGGTTGGAGAGGTGATCACGCAGGGCGTTCTGCGCGAACGAAACGAAGCCGTCGGGTCCGCCGCGGTAGAAGCCGTAGTCGGTGGTCGCGTCGTCCCAGAATACCGAGCGGTGCAGGGCCGGCATCAATCGGTCCTGGGCCCGCAGGTAGCGGCAGCACTGATCGTAGATCTCCTGGCGTGAGATCAAGGCGTCCAGGCGTGGGTCGGGATGGGGCGCGGTCACAGCGACAATCCTCCTGCGTTCAACCGACCGCCGGCGCGCCAATGAGCCGGACCTCGCCATTGTGAAAGGCCGGGATCGTCCCGCCGGTGGTCTGCCCGGCGTCCACCAGCAGCGTGTGGCCGGTCACGAAGCGGGCTTCGTCGCTGGCCAGATAGAGCATGGCGTAGCCCGGATCCTCAGGCGCGCCGGCGATCCCAAGCGGCGAGCCGGCGGCGATGCGTTGACGGGTGCCTTCGAGGTCGGCGGCATCGCCGGTGAGCAGCGAGGCGGTCATCGCGGTGACGGTATTACCCGGCGCCACGGCGTTCACGCGGATACCGTACTGGGCCAGTTCCGAGGCGGCGGATTTGGTCAGGCCGACCACGCCGTGCTTAGCGGCGGTATAGGCGTGAGGACCAAGACCGCCCATCACCCCCGCGGTGCTCGCCACCGAAAGAATGGAACCCCGGCCTCGGGCCGTCATCACCCGGGCGGCATGCTTGATGCCTAGGAAGGCGCCTGTGAGCAGGATGGCGAGGGTGCGGTTCCAGTCCTCCAGCGGCGTGTCCTTGATCGGCCCGACCGCGCCGATGATGCCCGCGTTGTTGACCATCACGTCCAGCCCGCCAAAGGCCGCGACCGCCAGATCGACGCAGGCGGCGACATCCGCCTCGGAGGTCACGTCGGTTCGAACAAATCGCGCGCGCGGCCCAAGTTGGCCGGCCAGCGCCGCGCCGGGCCCCTCCTGCATGTCGGCAATCACCACCGAGGCCCCCTCAGCGTGGAAGAGCCTGGCCGTGCCCGCGCCGATGCCACTGGCCGCGCCGGTGATCACCGCGACCTTGTCTTTCAGCCGATCGGCCACGCGTGAAGCTCCATCTCAGTCGTCATTTGGCTTCCCAGGCCCGCGCCTTGTCGAGCGCGGCGCGGAAGGGACCCAGGCAAAGCAGCAGGGCAATCGCCGCCAGAGGGTAGTTGATCGCCGCCATCAGGCTCAGGCTGCCGCCGAGCGACGTCCCACCGAACACCTTGTCGCTGATCAAACCGCCCAGCAGGGGGCCGAGCGCCAGGGAGATTGCGTTCACCACCAGCGAATAGAGCGCGATGATCCGGCCCTTCAGCTCGTTCGGCACGATAAACTGCAGCGCGGTCATCCCCAGCGCGCCCGGCCACCCCATCAGGAAGGTGATCGGCAGCAACAGAAGCAGGGTCTGCCAGGCCAGCGGAACCAGGGGCATGGCAATGGCCAGCGGCATGAGCGCCAGGATGCAGAAGAGCACCAGACGCATGGTGGCGTCCGCCGAGCCTCGGGCCACCAGCCGCGACGCGAGCCGCCCGGAGACAATGCTGCCGGCCAGCCCCAGGCCAAAGGCCATCAGGCCATACTTCAGGCCGGCCTCCGCCCGCGGCAGGCCCCGCTCACGAACCAGGAACTCGATGACCCAGAAGAACAGGCCCCAACCCTGGACCGACATGGCGATATAGGCCGTGAAGTGCAGCGTCAGGAACCGGCGTCGCTCGCCCAGAAAGGTCAGGACCTGGCGCGAGGTCATCGGCGCCTGTCCGTCCTCGGTCGCCCGGCCCTTGCGCGCGGGTTCGCGCAGGGTCGCAAAGCCCACCAGCGCCATCATCACGCCGAGCAGTCCGAGCAGGAGGAAGATCGCCTGCCATGACCTCACCGCGCCGAGCAGCGGCAGGACCAGCGGCGGCGCGGTTTCAAAGTACTGCGCCAACTGCCCGCCGCCGATGCTGGCGACGCCCACCCCGAAGAACGGCGCGGCGGTGAACAAGCCGATCGCCATCGGCAACTTCCGCCTCGGCAGCAGGTCCGACATCATCGAATAGGCCGCCGGACCCAGCGCCGCCTCGCCAAGGCCCACGCCCATTCGCGTCAGAAACAGCGTCGCGAACTGGCCGACCATCCCGCAGGCGGCGGTCATCGCGCTCCAGAAGGCAATCCCGCCCGTGATCACAATACGGCGTGAGCGCTTGTCAGCGATCCAGGCCGCCGGGACAGTGCCGACCGAATAGAGCAGGCTGAAGGCGACGCCGCCCAGCAGGCCCATCTGGCTGTTGCTGAGATCCAGGTCGCGCTGGATGGGCCCGATCAGTACCGCGAGCACCTGTCGGTCGACGCTCGATAGCGTGGCGGCCACCGTCAGGAAGGCGACCACGTACCAGGCGTAGGCGCCCGTCCGCGCCTGCGCGCCCGGAGCCGATGTCAGGCCAGGCGCGGCGGCCTCGCGCGTCTCGGAGATCTCGGCCAAGGGTTCAGTCCCGCAGATAGGTGTCGAGGGTCATATGCACCCGCCGCGTGCGGGCTTCCTGGTAGTTGCCCAGGGTCTGCCCACGCTTGCGGGACGCCTGCATCCCTTTGTACTGCATGGCTAGGTTGTCGGTGTCCTGGTCGTAGACGAACCCAAGGCCCGCGCTCATCCCCGGCGCAGAGGCGTAGGACTCGCCAGGCGTGAGCCGGTGCGGTGCGGGGGCTTCGGGGCGCGCCTCGCCGGGCGACAGGGGGCGCAGGAACAGCAGATCGAACAGCGTCCTGCCCGGGTCCGATCCCAGGGGGCGAAAGCGATAGATCATCGGCAGGCCGACGCCGGGGAACAGGAACATGTTGGGGAACAGGTGGTATTCGATGGAGTCCAGCATCTCGCTGTCGGAATAGCCGGACAGGTCCAGGCCCCACGCGGCGCCGAGGCTCTTGCGCAGGTGTTCGGAGGCGACCGATCGCGCCAGTCGGCCTTCGGGAACCGTCGCCCCCTCGGGCGCTGAGCGCATCTTGTCGAGAATCTCCTGCTGGGTCAGCGGCCGGGTGAAGTGCGGACTGGGGTGGCCGATGGTGTGGACGAACCGACTGACGGTGTCGCCGAAGATATCGTACTGGGCGTTGGCGTCGGCGGCGGTCGGCAGGGCCTGGGTGTGAGTGGCGAACACGTGATAGGCCTCGAGAAACGCCTCCTGGGCAGCCTTCCAGTTGGTCTCGAGTTCCTTTTCGATGTGCAGCACCGTGTAGCGGTTGGCGAGATCCCAGCCGTCCTTGAGGTGATCGGGCAGAACGCCGAGGTGCTCGGCCAGGGGTCCGGCGTTCGGATCCATGTTGATGAACACAAAGCCGCCCCAGCGCTCGACCTTCACTTCCGGCAGCCGATAGGCCTCATCGGTGACGTGGGGGAAGTCCCAGCGGCAGGGCACGTCCTTCAGGCCGCCGTCCAGGTTCCAGGTCCAGCCATGGAAGGGGCAGCGTAGGACTGGTGCGACGCCCCGGCTGTCTGAGGGGCGGAACTGGGTGCCGCGGTGCAGGCAGGCGTTGATGTAGCCCTTGATCTGATCCGGTCCGCTCCTGACCAGGATCACCGAGTGCGGACCCACATCGTACGTCAGGTAGTCGCCGACGTTGAGCAAGTGCTCTTCCCGGCAGGCCCATTGCCAGACCCGCGGCCACAGCTTGGCCACCTCCTCGTCGAAGAAGGCTCGCGACGTATAGCGGTCATAGGCAATGTCGGCGTCGCCGAGGAAGGCATAGCTTGAGGCGGTCAGCGTCGGCGGCGTCGGCTGTCCATCGGCAAGGATCAAATCGCGGGTCGAGGGGCCAGGACAGCGCGCGTCGCCAGGGCGCAGCGCGGCGTCCCCCGGAGCGTTGGCAAGGTCGTCGGCCATCGGATCCTCCCGTCGGTGGGCGGTTACGCCTCTTGCAGCGCCGTCGAATTCGCCGGGCGCCTGCGACCTGTCGCCGCGATCAGGCCGATAGGAAGAGCCGCTCCAGCGCGTCATCGTCAACGGCGATCAGGCGATCGACCCATTGGTGGAAAAGCTGGGCGCCGCCCTCGTTTCGCCCGAACAGAACCTGCTTGCGCCCACCGTTCTTCAGGGCCGACTGTTGGCGAAAGCCGGTGGCATAGTCTTCGTCGCGCACGACATGTTCGAGGAATGCGCATTGCCCATCGACCAGCGCGGACTCAGCCTCATCGGGGGCTCTGACCGTCAGGAAGATCTGGGTGGTGACAGACTCGCCCACGCTCGCCCCCGGCAGCAGTTGGGAAATCATCACCGTGCGCAGGCCGGCGTTAAAGTTGGCGATGGAGATATGCGGAAACACTGTCCAGACGCCATTCAGCATGTCCTCGGTCGACCAGTCCGCCTCGGCGATATTGTCGAAGTTGAGCAGGTCGGGACTAGGCGCCTGAACGCGCTGGTGCGGTCCCCAGGCGTAGTAGAGCGCCTGATTCAGCATCTGTTCGCCGAAGGTGTTCTTGTGAAGCACCGGGAGATGGTAAAAATCGAGGTACCCGTCGTAGGCGATCTTCCAGTTCGGGCCCGGGATGACCTGGCTGGAATGATAGTGCCAATCCTCAAACCCATAGTGCGCCAGCAGCTTGTCATAGCCGCTGAGGAACGCGTCGAAACTCAGCTTGCTGTCGGGATTGACGATCACCCAGATCAGCCCGGCGCGCTCGGTCACCGGCAACGGGGTGAGGCCAAGGCAGGATTTGTCGATCTCGCCGAAATCGTCGGCCGAGGCGACGCCCATCAGCTCGCCCTTCTGAGTGAACGTCCAGCCGTGATAGGGGCACATGAAGCGGCGCGCGTTGCCGCGCCCCTCCGCGGCGACGTTTGTGCCCCGGTGACTGCAGGAATTGATGAACGCCCGGACCACGCCGTCCTGGCCTCGGGAGATCAGGACGGGCACGCCCGCCGCGTCGAGGGCCTTGAAATCGCCCGGCTGCGGCATCTCCGCGGTCACCGCCAGCAACAGCGGCACGCGCTTGAAGATCTTCTCGATCTCCGCCTCGAAAATGGCCGGGTCGAAATAGCGGGCGGCGGGAAGCGCAACCACCGCCGGCGCCTTGGCCAGAGTGTGCGCCCGGGCGTGCGCCATGCCGTTGCGCACCATGGCGGAGAGCTCTGATCGGTCGACAATCTTGTTCATCGTATCGCTCCGGAACTCTGGTTGCGGCTGCGCCGCCGGCGGTCATTTGGCGGTGAAGAAGTCCGCCCTTGGCCGGCCCTCGGGATCGTAGACCGGCTCGACGAGGTCGACGCGGTACTTGCGGGTGACCGCCTGCTTGATGCCGACCGCCCCAAGGTGGGCCAGCATGCCCTGGTAGGGCTTGCCGGCGAGGTGGATCGCCAGATCGGACTCACTCGCCCAGTCCTCGAAAACGTTCACCCGTCCCGGCCGGCTGAGGTCTGCCGTCCAGGCATATTGCAGGCAGCCGGATTCAGCCAGGGCGGCCTCAATCAACGGACGGGCGTCGAACAGGGCCTTTTCCCGGGCCTCAGGCGCCAGGTCGATCTCCCCGGAAATCACAATTCTCATGGTCGTCCGCTTTCAGGTCTGATCGTGCAGGACGGTGTAGGCGCGGCTTGCGAACAGCCAGACGCCCGCCGTCTTCACCAGTTCGTCGTCATAGGCGCCGATGATCCGGCGCACACTGCCGGCGTGGTCGATCAGGACTTCCTGCGTGTAGACCCGAACGTTGGCCCGATCGCCGCGCACCTCGATCGCGCCGGGCGTGGCGAAGAAGCCGGCGACCGCAAAGCCCGCCATGGCCCCCACCCAGGCCGCCTTGATCTGCGCCTTGCCGGCGACGTCGATGCCGGGCAGCCGCCACACGCCATCCTCGCGCCAATTGGCGATCCAGGCGTCGGCGTCCTTGCGGAACACCGCGTCGCTGTAGGCCTCAATCCGCTCACGGATGGCGAGGCGGTCCTCCACGGGCCCGTCAAACATCGATCATGCGCTCCCAGCGCGCGGCCGCAGGTCGCCGGCGAAATTGGCGTAGGACGCGTCCGCAGTCCCCCGCTGGCCAAACATCCATCCGGGGCTGGCGCCGCGGTCCCAGCTGTCGGTCGCCGGAGCCTGGGCGTTCCAGTCGTAGCAGGCCTGCCGATGCGAGAATCGCCATTCGCCGTCGCGCCGTTCGAAGCTGTCCAGGTAGCGGCCCGCGGCGACCATGTAGACATCCGGCCCCTGGGGCTGCGGCAGGGCATGGTGCGCGTTGAAGTAGCTCTCGCCGCGCGCCGTGTCGCCGGTGACCTCGATGAGCACGTTGCAGATGCAGTGCTGCGTGCGGGTCATCGTGGCCAGCAGCGGCAGCACCCAATCGACAAAGCCCGAGGCGGAGCCTCGATACCCGCCATGGTCGTCCGTGGCGTCGGGATGGAACAGGGACCGCAGCAGCGCCTCGTCGCATCGGTCGATGGCCCGCGCCAGGCGATAGACGAGCTCGACGCACGCCTGCTTGTCCAGCAGCCCACGCAAGTCCGTTTGCGCCATGGTCCGGCCTCTCCTGCAGGCGTCCGCGAGCCCTTCGACGCAAACCATCACTCACGCTGTTAGCCGACGCAAGTGACTTTAATCGCCGCCGAATAATTTCGGCGCCTACGCGTTGGGGGGCTTTACGCTCCCGGCCCTCACCCGCACCCGCGGTTTGGCCAGGTCGGCTTCGGCGTCCAGGCTGGGGATGCGCCAGAGCGTATGCAGCGCGATCCTGAGCGCCGCCAGGACCTCGGCGACCCGCTCGTCGCGCCGATCCGGGAAGATCTGGACAAACAGCCAGTCGTTCACCAGCGCCGTGAGGTCCCGCGCCGCCCGGAACTGCGGCGTGTCGGCCAGGTCGGCGTTGCCGAACAGCTGCCCCGTGAAGCGCTTGGCCTGAGCCTCGACGATCCGCGCGGCCTCCTGCAGCACAGGCCGCAGCGCCGGCGTCGTGCGCGCCGCCGTCAGCAGCTCGAGGTGCGCCACCCGGTAGCGGTCGGTGATCGGATTGGCGACCAGATCGATTGCAAATTCAACAAGATCACGGCCGGATGGCGGGTTCGCGGCATGGCTTTCATAGACCTCCCAGTTCCGGTGGGCGACGTGCTTGGCCAGCGCGATGACCACGTCTTCCTTGGTCGTGAAATAATACTGCAGACAGCCTCGGGTGACCCCGGCCAGATCGGCCACCCGCGCAATGTTGGTCCCGTGGAAGCCATACTGATTGAGGCAGTCCACGGCGGCCTCAAGGATCAGCGCGCGGGTCTGTTCGCTCTTGGGCGTCGCGCGGCGCGAGCGCGCGCTCCGGGGCGCCCGCAAAGGCGCGGCGACAACGTCCGAAGATGACACCAGTTTCAGATTGGCCATCGCCTCCGCTCATCGTCCGTCGCGCAAAGCGCCTCTGGGATATGCATTATCGCGTTTCTGCTTTTCAGCGATATTGCTTTTTTTTCGCCGCCGGTCAGAATTGCCATTCGACAGGACGGCGCTACTCGCCGGGGAGCGGACAATCATGGCCGATACACTGGAACCTCGCGGGGCGGTCGCGCGCGGTCTCGCCGACATCTCCAAGGCGCCCGAAATGCGGCTCGGCGACCGCCCGATCACGCCCGATCGCTACTTTTCGTCGGAGTTCGCCCGCAAGGAGTGGGAAAAGGTCTGGACGCGGACCTGGCAGATCGCCGGCGTGAAGCGCCAGTTGGTCAAGTCCGGCGATTTCATCACCACCACGCTCGGCCCCGAGACCATCCTGTGTGTGCTGGGCGACGATGGCAAGACCCGGGCCTTCTACAATGTCTGCCAGCATCGCGGCATGCTGCTGATGGCCGAAGAACAGGGCCACGCCCGCCGGCTGGTCTGCCCCTATCATGGCTGGGCCTACGACCTCAAAGGCGAGCTGCGGACCGTGCCCGACGAGCTGGATTTCGCCCAGGGCAGCCCCTGCGGCAAGCTCAACCTGGTGGAGATCCCCTGCGAGGTCTGGGCCGGATTCGTCTGGTACAACATGGACCCCAACTGCGCCTCGCTGCGCAGCTACATGCATCCCATCGCCGACCAGATCGACACCTATCCGATGGACGACATGGTCCGCACCCACTGGGTGACGCTGGAGGGCGACTTCAACTGGAAGCTGGTCCAGGACAATTTCAACGAGTCCTACCACGTGCCCTTCGTCCATCCCCAGACCAAGTATGTGATGGAGTATGCGTATCCGTTCAGCCAGTTCGACCTCTATCCCAGCGGCCACGCCCGGATGCTGATGCCCGGCGCCGGGCCGACCAAAATGCTGCAGGGCGGTGAGGACGAGACGCTGAAATCCATGACCGAGGAACTGAACTTCTGGGGCCTGGATCCGGATCAGTTCCGGGGCGGCAAGACCGGTGAGATACGCGTGGCTCTACAGCGTCAGAAGCGCCTGCTGGGCGCCGAAAAGGGCTTTGATTTCTCTACCTATCACGACGCCCAGCTGACCGATCACTGGCACTTCACGATCTTCCCGAACCTGTCGTTCAGCCTGAAGCCGGACGGCAATATCTGGCTGCGCGCGCGGCCGCACGAGTCCGACCCGCAGAAGTGCTACTTCGACATGTGGTACATGACCTTGTTCCCCAAGGGTCAGACCAAATACTTCTCGCAGAGCATGAGCGATTGGGTCGACGTCAACGTGCCGGCCCCACATCTCCAGGGCAAGCTGGGCGAAGTCTCTATGGGTCCGGGCATCGACCAGGACCTGTCCGTTTGGTTCGGCCAGCAGAAGGCGCTGCACTCTCGCGGCTACCGGCGCGACTATCTCGCCGGACAGGAAAGCCGCGTGCGGTTCTTCCATGAAAATCTCGAACGCTGGATGCTGGAGTAGGCCAGATACCGCACCAGAACAAACAATCACGATTGTCGGTTTTAGGCGGCGCTGCTAGGCTCGAGGGGTCAGTCGCGAGCGCGCTGGCCGACCCGGACAGACGCGCCGCGCCAGATGCGACCCTCCACTTGAGGAACTACGATGTCCGAGGTCACGCCCATCCGCATGCCAAAATGGGGTCTCTCCATGCAGGAGGGTGCCATCGTCGAGTGGTGCAAGGCCCAGGGCGACACCATTGCCGAGGGCGACGACCTGGTGGACATCGAGACGTCCAAGATCACCAACGTCTGCGAAAGCCCGGCGGCGGGCGTGCTGCGCCGGATCGTCGCGCAGCCGGGAGAGACCCTGCCGGTCGGCGCGCTGATCGGCGTGCTTGCCGCCTCAGTGACTCCTGAAGCCGAGATCGACGCCTACATCGCCGATTTCCAGGCAAACTTTACGCCCGAGGAGAGTGCCGAGGCCGACGGCGCAGGGCTGGCGACCACCATGGTCGAGGCGGCGGGCAGAACACTGCGGGTCGCGCGGCTGGGCCCGGAAGAGGGCACGCCGGTCGTGCTGATTCACGGCTATTCCGGCGACCTGAACAACTGGATGTTCAATATCGAGGAGCTGGCCGCCCGGAACCCCGTCATCGCCCTGGATCTGCCGGGTCACGGCGGCTCGACCAAGGACGTCGGCGACGGATCGCTGCGCACCCTGGCGGACAGCGTCGGCGCGACGCTCGACGTCCTGGCTGTGAGCCGCGCGCACCTGGTCGGCCATTCACTTGGCGCGGCCGTCGCCGCGCGCCTAGCGGCGGACCGCCCTGGGCTGGCGGCGTCGCTGACGCTGATCGCGCCGGCGGGGCTCTCCGCGTCGCCGATCTCGGAGGAATTCCTCATCGGCGTCATCGAAGCGCAGCGCGCCAAGGACCTCCGGCCGGTGCTGGAATTGCTGCTCGCCGATCCCGCCGCCGTCACCAAGGACATGCTCGACGACATGATCAAGTTCAAGCGTTTGGACGGCGTCGAGGAGGCGCTATCGGCGCTTCGCGACCGGATGATCGAGGGCCATGACGCGGCGAGCCTGCGCGCCGATCTCGCGAAGATCCCTTCAGCCCTGGTCATCGCCTCCCGCGAGGACCGGATCGTCGGCGCGCCGGATGAAGCCGCCCTGCCCGCGGGCTTCACGGTGGCCTGGATCGCAGGGGCCGGGCACATGCCGCATCTGGAGAAGTCGGGAGAGGTGAACGCGTTGCTGGCGGGGCAGGTCGGCGGCGCCTGACTTAGAGCGTCGGCATGGCGGGACTCACTCGCCAAGCGCCTTGATCGCGCCGCTGCGCAACATCAGGATCGCGCTTGAGATAAAACCGCGCAGCCGGACGCGGCGCTCGCGATCCTCCCAGATATCGCGGTTCAGCAGCAGCCCCTGCATGCCCGCGATACAGAAATCCATGGCCAGGTCATAGGCGCCTGGATCGCCCTGCCACTCTGGAAAGGCGCGGACAACCTCGGTCCGTTCGATCCGCTCGTAGTGTCGCGCCTTTGGCAGGAAGGTCTCGCGCAGCTCCGCGTCGGTCCGCGCCGCCATCATCAGTTCCAGATAGGCGCCGAACTCCCGGGTCAACAGGCTCTGCCAATAGATCTCCATACCGGCGTTGCGGCCGATACGTTCCTCCTCGGACAGGTTGCCGATGGCGGCCAGGAAGTTCTCCATGCGCTTGTAGAACGTGTACTCGATGACCGATGCGATGAGGTCCTGCTTGGTGGCGTAGTGATGCAGCATCGCCCCACGGGAAATCCCCGCCATCTGGGCGATCAGTTGTGTAGTCGTGCGGGCAAATCCGTTCTGCTGCAGGCAGTCGATAGCGGCCTCGAGGATGGCCAGCCGCGTCTGTATGCTCTTCCGCCGCTGCCAGTTCTGGCCCTCAGCGTCGAGCCCCTCGGGCTCCAGCTTCGCCAGCTCCAACGTCGCCCAATCCTGCATTCGCAAATTCCCGCCAGTGTTGGCCGCGTCCGACTCGTTGCCATACCCTAACACAACGCCTCGAAGCCGGATTTCGGGTGAATTGCCGATAGACGAGGGACAGTGATCGCCTATAGTGCCCGATAACAAACAGTCAGGCTGGCTTTTTGCGGTCTGAACAAGCAGAAGATGGCGGGAGTGGGACAATGGATCTTGGCTTGAAGGGTCTGAAGGCCATCCTGGCGGGCGCCAGCAAGGGTATTGGCCGGGCCACCGCCGAGGCGCTCGCCGCCGAAGGCTGCAATGTCGCCGTCTGCGCCCGGGGCGCGGAAGGCGTGGACGCCACTGTCGCCTCGCTAAAGGCCAAGGGCGTCAAGGCGTTCGGCGAAAGTGTCGATATGGCCGATGGCGACGCCTACAAGGCCTGGGTTGCGCGGGCCGCCGAGGCGCTCGGCGGCTGCGACATCTTCATCTCCTTCGCCTCCGCCGGCGGCGGGCCGGCCAGCGAAAAAGCCTGGAAGGCGGTCTTTGAGCTGGATCTGCTGGCCACTTATCGCGGCGTCGAGGCGGCGTTGCCCTACCTTGAGAAATCAAAGGCCGGCTCGATCATCGCGGTGTCCTCCACCGCGGCGCTGGAAGAGTTCCTGGGCCCCCAGTCCTACAACGCCATGAAGGCCGCGGTGATCAACTACGCCTCGGCGCTGAGCCAGCAGCTCGCGCCCAAGCAGATCCGGGTCAACACCGTCTCGCCGGGGCCCATCTTCATCAAGGGCGGCTCCTGGGACATGATCAAGACCCACATGACCCCGCTCTACGACCAGACCGTCAAGGCCGTGCCGATGGGACGCCTGGGCAATGGCGAGGAGGTGGCCAACGCCATCGCCTTCATGGCCTCGCCGGCCTGTCCGTTCATGACCGGGACCAATCTGGTCATCGATGGCGGCGTCACCAAGCGCGTCCAGTACTAGGCTCACGCCGGTGAGCGAAACGCCCAGAAAGCGCCTCAACGCGGTCCTGGTGGCCGGGGGCAAGTATCACGACATAGACTTCGCTCGCCTGGAGATCCTGAAGCTGCTCGGACAGGATGACCGGGTGCGGGTGCGGGTGTTCGAGGACTATTCGAATCTCGCCGCCATCCGCGCCGCCGACTTCCTCGTCACCTACACCTGCGACGTGATCCCCCGGCTGGATGAACAGGAAGCCCTGCGCGCCTGGCTGGAAAACGGCGGCCGTTGGTACGCGCTGCACGGCACCAACTCGATCCTGCGTTTCCTGGCCAATGGCCAGGTCGACAGCCCCCGCTGGGCGCCGCACTTCATGGAAACGCTCGGCTCCATGTTCATCGCTCACCCGTCGATCGCGCCCTACACCGTCACCGTCGCCGACCCGGGTCACCCGCTGGTTCAGGGGATCGAACCGTTCCAGGCCGACGATGAGCTCTATCTGTCGGAGACCTACGGCCACCTCCACGTCCTGCTGGACACCGAGTTCGAGGGCGAGGCCACCGGCTTCGTGGAGCACGCTTGGCCCAAAGCGCGCCATCCGGTCTTCTATCTGCACCCGGTCGGCAAGGGCGAGGTGCTCTATCTGACCCTGGGCCACTGCCGCGGTCACTACGACATGCAGCCGATGATCGAGTTCTATCCGGCGCCGGAAAAAGGCTCCTGGGCGCTGCCGGTGTTCTACGAATTGCTGGGTCGCGGCCTGGAGTGGGCCAAGACGCGGACCGACGTGGGAGCCGGAGCATGAGCGTCTTTCTGATCGCCACCATCGAGGTCAGGGCCTCTCTCTTCGGGCCGTTCACCGAGGCGATGGGCACGCTGCAAGCCATCGTCGAGTCGGCCGGCTGGAAGCTGGCCAGCGCCTATGTGCTGCGGACCGGGCAGCTCAACACCGTCATCGATGTCTGGGAGCTGAACGATCACAACCACATGAACGCCGGTTTCGCCGCTGTCGGAATGGATCCCCGCGCGGCCGGCATCCAGGGCGTGCTGCAGGACGCGATCATCAAGGAAACCCTCACCTTCGCCGACGCGATCAGCTACCCGAAGCCGACGTAGGGCGAGGGACGGCTGGGGCGCGGATATGCCCCCACGCTGTCATCCCGGTTTCGCCATAGGCGAAGACCGGGACCCATACGCTCCGTGGCGACAGACGGAACGCGGCGGCGCAGCGCGCAATCCCAATGATCTGGCGATTTTGGGTCCCGGTCTTCGCCTGCGGCGAAACCGGGATGACAACGTGGAGGAAGGGTTGCGAGCTTCCCCCTACCCCAGGCGTCGAACCGGATCCGTCCCGTCCCAGCCGCGTGCAGCGTCACGCATCATCCCGAAGAACTCGCGGCCGCCGGCCCCGGTCTTGAGAATTTCCACCATCGTCCCGGGGCCGCCGCCCGTATCGACGTAGATCACCTCGCCACCGCCCGCGACCTTGCCCTCCTGGACAACCACCGCCCCGGCCCGGGCGCAGACGTCCCTCGCCGCGGCCATGTCGTCGACCAGGATACAGACATGGTGCAGGCCTTCGCGGCCCTCGTCGCGCCAGGCCTTGTAGATCGACGGCGCGTCGTTGTGCTGGCGGATCAGCTCGATCTGGACGTCGCCCCAATAGCCGATGACCATCGAGAAATCGATCTGGGCCGGCGCGCCGCGATACTTCAGGTCCTGCAGCTGCACGTGATCCAACGCGAAGAACGGCCCGACGCCCATGGTCTTGGTCCAGAACGCCAGGGCGGCGTCAAAATCGGCGGGCACATAGGCGATCTGCATCACCGTCCCCAGAGAGGTAATCGATGCGGCGCTCATTCGGCGGCCTCCAGCCTGGGCGAGACGGTGGGCAACGGCATGCCAATGGCCTCCGAGATGGAGCGGTGAACGTTCTGCAAGGCCATCTCCTGTCGGCCGTAGACGACGCTTGACCCCGGTGGCAGGGCGCTGAGGTTGCCCCACCCCTGGGCCGCGACGACATAGTCCTCGGTCTCGACCACGTGGGCGGTGGCGTCGTAGGCGGCCTCGACCTCCTGCCGGTATTCCGCCGAGTGCACGCCTTTGGGCGCGTATATGGTCTTGTGCGTCACCGTCTCGCCGGGAGCCTCGCCGGGGAAGTGGCGGAAGGTCGTGTAGTAGCCCTTGCCGGGGGCCACCGCGCCCGCGAACAGTATGGTGTTGGGGAAGATGTAGTGGATGCCGCCGATCCGGTGTTCCACGCCCCACTCGCTCTCCGGCAGGTCCAGCCATGCCTCCTGCTCGCGGCCGACAAAGAGCACGCGGTGGTGCGGTCCGAACCGGTCGTAGACGGTGATGTCGTTGCGGAAGAACGGCGCCAGGGTCTGTTTGTGCAGCGCGGCGAAATGATAGCCTTCGCCGTAGGTGTCGAGGGCGTATTTCCAGTTGGCCTTCACCGGCAATTGGCCGGACTTGACCGGCTCGGCCTGCTCGAGTTGCAGCAGCTCCAGCTCGGCCGCGAACGTCCCGAGATGAGCGTCGATGTCCATGATCGATCCGGGCGTCGCCTGCACGAACACCAGCCCGAACCGCTCGGCCGCCGGCACCGATACCAGGCGATCGTTGCCGCACAGCGCATCGTCGAACCGCTCGGCCTCCGGCGCCGCGGCCAGCTTGCCGTCCAGGCCATAGGACCAGCCATGGAACCAGCAGGTGAACAGCTTGGCGTGGCCGCCGGCCTCGCGAACCAGGCGCGCGCCGCGATGCACGCAGATGTTGAGAAAGGCCCTGACGCCGCCATCTGCGCCGCGGACGACGACGATCGGAACCCCGGTCTCATCGAAGGTGCGAAAGCTGCCGGGGCCCGGAAGTTCACGCGACAGGCACGCCACCAGCGGAGTCTCGCGGAACAGCTTCTGGCGCTCGGCGGCGTGCCGCGCCGGGTCGGTATAGACGCTGACGTCGTTGCGCATCGGCCGCTCCGCCAGGTCGCTCGTACCCTGGCGAATGTGCTCGACGACCCGCCGGCCGAGCCGCAGTCGGGTCTCCAGAAGTCGGTCCTCGAAACTTGCCATTTCGCCCTCCTTGGGGCCGATTTCGACGCCACGTTCGCGAGGCGCCAGGGCGTTGCGGGTCCTTGGCTCGACGCTTTCGATCAGCCGCCGATCGTTCGATCCGTGGGCCAGTAGGGCCGCATCAGCGAGCGCTTGTTGATCTTGCCCATGGCGTTGCGTCCGAGATCGTCGACGAACTCATAGCTCCGGGGGCACTTGTAGCCGGCGAGGTGCTCGCGGCAGAAAGCGTCCAGGTCTGCGCCGGCCGGCGGGCTGGTGGGCTCGGCCGCCATCACCAGCGCCTTGACCTCCTCGCCCATCTCGGCGTTCGGTACCCCGATCACCGCGACATCGGTCACGCCCGGATGCCGGATCAGCACCAGTTCGGCTTCCGCCGGATAGATGTTCACCCCGCCGCTGACGATCATGTCCGAGACCCGATCGGTGATGAACACATAGCCCTCGTCGTCGGCGTAGCCCATTTCGCCCAGGGTGAAGACGCCCGGCGCGATGTGGGCGGCCGCGGTCTTCTCCGTGTCGTTGTGGTAGATGATGCCGCGTCCCGTGGTGTCTCTGAAGTACAGCTGGCCCACCGCGTTTGGCCCCAGGGTCTCGCCGGACTCCCCGACCACCATCAGCTCGAAGGGCGGCAGGGTCTTACCCACCGAGCCGGGCTTCCGAAGCCACTCCTCCGAGGTGATCATGTTGGTCGTGCCGGATTCGGTCCCACCATAGGCTTCCACCAGCACCGGCCCGAACCAGTCGATGATCGCGCGCTTGGCGTCCCTGGGGCAGGCCGCGCCGGTGTGGAACACGGCGCGGAGGCTCGAGACGTCATGCCGCGCGCGCACCTCGGCCGGCAGGGTCAAAAGCCGTTGGAAATGGGTCGGCACCATCAAAGTGCTGCTGATCCGATGGCGGGCAATGGTCTCGATCACCTTTTCAGGATCGAAGCGGCCCATCACCACCAAGGGCTTGCCGCCGCCCAATTGCCGGACCGAGCCCAAGGGGCCGGTATGATAGAGCGGCCCAACCGCCAGGCCCGGCCCTGGGGACGCAACCGCAGCCTGCTCCTTCAGGGCTTCGAAAAACTCCGCGACCGTCGCGGAGCGGGTGAACATGTTTGGCGGCGTTTCCGCGCCCTTGGGCTTGCCGGTTGTGCCGGACGTGTAGTGCAGGAACGGTCGTGGGGGCTGGTCCGTCGGCGGCGCGGCCGCCGACGCCTGCTCCAGCCAGCGGTCCCAGGCGATCACGCCGTCCGTCGCGCCGCGCCAGCCGATCACCTGATCGATACCGGCCATGGCCGCGGCCTGGACGCCGACGGCGGCGGTTTCGGGACCCACGAAGATCAGGCCGACGGAGCCGTCCTTGAGGATATAGGCCACCTCTTCGGCGGTCAGATGGAAGTTGATCGGGATCGAGGAGATCCCGGCGTGCAGGCCGGACAGGTAGGCGAGCACGGTCTCGGCGCTGTTGTTGGCGAACACGCCGATCCGCTGCCCGGGCGCGAGCCCGCTAGCGAGCAGGGCGTTGGTCGCCCGGTTGAGGACGTTGTCCAGCTGGGACCAGGATATCGCCTGACGCTCGTCCGCCAGCGCGAGGTCGTCCGGATGGGTTCTGGCCTTACCGGCGGCGGCTAGCGACATGTGCGGTCCATCCTAGAGCCCCAGGACCGCGCGCGAGAGGATGTTCCTCTGGACCTCGCTTGAGCCGCCGAAGATCGTCGAGGCGCGGGCGTTGAGGTACTGAGCCGTGGGCGCGACGGCGAACGCCGGGCCAACCGGTCCGGCCTCCCCGTCATTCGGCGCGGCGTCGCGCTGAAAGGGCGCGGCGTAGACACCGAGGATCTCGAGCACCAGTTCGGTAAGCTTCTGCGAGGTCTCGCTGCCACACACCTTCAGCGTCGAAGCGGTGGCGTCGCCGACATTGCTGCCAACGCCAAGGCTGGAGATCGCCCGCCGTTCGGAATAGTCCACGGCGGTGACCTGGATCTCCAGGTCGGTGAGCTTTCGGCGAAACGCGGGGCAGTCGAGCAGGCTTGCGCCGTCGACCGACGTGTCGGCCGCCATCCTGCGGATCCGCGCCAGGCCGCTGCGGAGCCGCGCGGCGTAGGAACCGCCGCGTTCGAACTCCAGCAGATACTTCGCGACGGTCCAGCCTTCGTCCTCCGGGCCCACCCGGTTTTCGACCGGCACGCGGACGTTCTCGAAGAACAGCTGGTTGACCTCGTGTTCCCCGGAGATCGAGATGATCGGGCGAACGACGATGCCAGGGGTCTGCATATCGACGAGCAGGAAGGTGATCCCAGCCTGGCGCTTGCCTTCGGTCCGGGTGCGAACCAGCAGGAATATCCAGTTGGCGTTCTGGGCGTGGGTGGTCCAGATTTTCGTCCCGTCAATCACGTAGTCGTCGCCGTCGCGCACCGCCCGACACTGCAGCGCCGCGAGATCCGAGCCCGCCCCTGGCTCCGAATAGCCCTGGCACCAATAGTGTTCGCCAGACAGGATGCGGGGCAGGAAGTGCGCCTTCTGGGCGTCGGTTCCGTAGCCGATCAGCACCGGCCCGCACATCTGCAGTCCCATGGCCGGTAGGGTGGGGGTTCCGGCCTCGGCGCACTCGCTGTCGTAGATATATTTCTGCACGATCGACCAGCCCGTGCCACCGTAGGCCTTCGGCCAGGAGGGTGCGATCCAGCCCTTCTTGAACAGGATCTGGTGCCAGGCGCGGTTCAGCGACGCCTCGGCGAAGACGCCCGACTGGCGACGCGCCGCTTCGCGCAGTTCCGGCGTGAACGCCGCGTCGAGGAAGGCGCGCACTTCATCGCGGAATGCCAGGTCTTCGGCGCTGAATGAGATGTCCATGGTGACTCCGCGGCCGGTCAGCGGTCGAATTCGACGTGCAGTTCGAGAACGCCGCGCAGCAGGATGTTGGGGCTGTATCGGAAGACGTTGCGACCGGCCTGGATGCGGGGGCTCTTCAGCCGATCGAGGACAATCCCGAAGGCCGTGACCATCTCCTTGCGCGCGAGCTGGGCGCCGATGCAGGTGTGAATCCCGGCGCCGAACGCCAGGTGGCCGCGCGCGTCCGGCCGTGACGGGTCAAAGGACTCGGGATCGGGGAAGCGGGTTTCGTCCCGATTGCCAGACCCATAGCGGACCAGGATCATTTCGCCCCCCTTGATCGGATATCCCCCGATCTCCGCATCCCGGGTCGCGATGCGCCACATGTTGTTGGTGGGCGACAGCAGGCGCAGGGTTTCCTCGACAAAGTCTGGAACGAGCGACCGGTCAGCCAGCACGCGCGCCAGGAGCTGCGGGTCGGAGACCAGATAGTACAGGCCGGTGGTGAGGGTATGGGCCGTCGTCTCATTGCCGGCGACCAGGAGCTGCTGGATGATCGACAGCAACTCCGAATAGTCCATCGTGCGCGGATCGCCCTCTTCGGCCAGTGTGGCATGCACCAGATCGGAGATCACATCCTCGGTGGGATTGGCCCGCTTCTGCTCGATGATCTCGATGAAGTACCGCTGGAATTCGTTGATGCGGCGCGACGCTTCAAGGCGGGTTTCGCGATCGGAGACGCCACCAAGCTGGACCACGAAGGCGTCGCTCCAGCGGTGGAACCGGTCCATGTCGGCGCGAGGCGCGCCCAGCGAGTCGGCGATCACGATCATCGGCAGATGATTGGCGAAGGCCGACTTGAACTCACACCGGCCGTCCGCGATGAATCCGTCGATCAGTTCATGGGCCACCGTCGCGACATAGGCGCCCATCGCCTCGACGCGCTTGTGCGTGAAGGCCTTCATCGCCAGCTTGCGGAAGCGCGTGTGCACGGGAGGGTCGGCGGTGAGCATGGTGTTGGCCACGGCGATGCCCTCGCTCATGATGGCCATCTCCTCCGGGTCCTGCGCACCGACCGACCCCCGCATCTGCCCGCCGAAATTGTTGGAGAACACCAGGGGCTGGCGGTTGACCTCCATGATCAGGTCATAGGTGGCGACCGAGACAATGCCGGTCTTGGGGTCCCGAAACACCGGCGCCTCCTGGCGCAGGCGTCGATAGTAGGCGTGCGGGTCCTGCAACAGATCGGGGTCAAAGATGTTAAACTCCGCCAGCGGGCGGCCCGCGACATCGGCCATCTGGGCTTGATCATCGGCCATGGTCGTCACTCCTCGAACTGGGGTTCAACCGCGAGAGCTCACGCGAGAAGGCCGCCATCGACCGCCAGGTCGGCGCCGGTGATGAAGCTTGCCGCATCGGAGGCCAGGAACACGATCGCCGCCGCCGGCTCGATCGGTCGGCCCAGGCGCTTCATCGGGTGGGCCTGAGCAAAGCCGCCGATCACACTCTCCCGCGTGGCGCCCCCGGCCTCTCCAGCCGCGATGTAGCCTTCGACCATCTCGGTGTGAATCGCACCCGGCAGCACGGCATTGACCCGAATGTCGTATCCCTGCTCCGCGCAATGCAGGGCGACTGCCCGCGTCAGCATCCGAACACCGCCCTTCGAGGCCGAGTAGGCCGGGAAGATGGCGCCGGCCTGGACCCCGAGCGTAGAGCCGAGGTTGACGATCGCCCCGCCCGTCCCCGCCTTGAGCGCCTCGACGCCCACCTTGCAGCCTAGGAAGACGCCTTCGAGATTGATCGCCAGGGTGCGCCTGAACCCTTCCAGGGTCTCCTGCTCGATGTTGGCCGGAACTGACACACCCGCCGAATTGACCACGGTGGTCAGAGCGCCGAAGCGCGCCTCGACCGCCTTCACGGCCTCCCGCCACGCCGCCTCCTGCGTGACATCAAGATCGACGAACATCGCCCGCTCGCCCAACGCCTCCGCCGCAGCCGCGCCCTTGGCCTTCTGGACGTCGCCGAGCGCGACCTTGGCGCCTTGCTCGACAAACAGGCGGGCGGTCGCATAGCCGATGCCGCTGGCGCCTCCGGAAATCAGAACGACCTTGGAGGAAAGCGACCCGTCGACCCCAGACATGGTTTCCACTCCCCAAAGCGCCGCCCGCCGCGCCAGCCTGGGCAGGCTCAAGGCGACGGCGGTTTCGAGCATAGACCGCCGGACATGATTTTTACAATCAGCCCTGACTTTTCTTTACCGCGCCGTCAAATCGGAGTGTTATCGGGCCGATATTCAAGGGCGCTGACCGACCATGAGCGACGCTGCCGAGACCCTGCTACTGGACGACCCTGCGCCCTACGTGCGCCGGCTGACCCTCAATCGGCCGGAGAAACGCAACGCGCTGTCCAACGAGCTGAGGTCGCGCATCTTTGCGGCGCTGGAAGCGGCCGACCGGGACCGCGAGGTCCGCGTCACCATCCTGCGGGGTGCGGGCGACTGCTTCTCGGCGGGCTATGACCTCGGCGGCGGCGCGGGTCCGCCTTACCCATTCCACACGGCTGGCGGGGCCGGCATCTGGGCCCGCCACGTCGTGGAAGGCTGCTTCAAGGTCTGGGACCTGGCCAAGCCGGTGATCGCCCAGGTGCACGGCTGGTGCCTGGCGGGCGGCTCCGAACTCGCCACATCCTGCGACCTGGTCTACGTCGCCGAGGACGCCCAGATCGGCTACCCGCCGGTGAGGATGATGAGCCCTCCCGACAACCAGTTCCACGCCTGGCTCTGCGGGCTGAGACCCGCCATGGAGATGATGCTGACCGGCGACGCCATGGACGGGCTCGAAGCGGTTCGCGTGGGCTTCGCCAACCGCGCCTTCCCGGCCGAACAGCTCGACGAGGAGGTGCTGAAGCTCGCCGCTCGGGTCGCGAAGATCCCCACCGACGTGCAGCAGATGAACAAGCGATCCGTCCATCGCGCCATGGAGATCATGGGCCTGCGCGCCGCCATCCGGGCCGGCACCGAAATCCAGGCTCTGGCGCTGACGACGGAGAGCTCGCGGGAGACTTTCGCCCGCTTCCGCGAGGGCGTCTCGCAGGCCCTCGACGCCCGAGACGGAGCCTTCGGCGACTATCGGACCCGTCGGTAGGGCGGCCCCCGACCAGGGGCTGCGGCGCCACCGACCCAGATTGCACATGTCGCCGGCATCGAGGCTGCAAATGGTTTCACATCGGGTCGCGG
>NZ_JANXWD010000027.1 GCF_025351295.1 Phenylobacterium sp. | reverse complement strand
GCCAGCAGGGCGTCGATGAAGGCCTCGTACTGGTCGCGGTCCATCGGGCAGTTGATGTAGGCCGCCGCGTCGCCGCCCGGGCCTTCCTTGTCGTAGCGCGACTGCCGCCACGCCACGTCCATGTTCACCGACTCGAAGTGGATGATCGGGGCGATGGCGTCGAAGAACGACAGCTGGCCCTCGCCGGTCAGCCCCAGGATCGCCTCTGACAGGGCCAGCGAGGTGAGGGGGCCGGTGGCCACGATCACGCTGTCCCAGTCGGCGGGCGGCAGGCCGGCGACCTCCTCACGTGCGATGGTGACCAGCGGGTGGGCCTCTAGCCGCGCGGTGACGGCCTGCGCGAACCCGTCGCGGTCTACGGCCAGGGCGCCGCCGGCGGGCACCTGATGGGCGTCGCCGGCCGACATGATGATCGAGCCCAGGGCCCGCATCTCGGCATGCAGCAGGCCGACCGCATTTCCGGTCCAGTCGTCGGCGCGGAACGAGTTGGAGCAGACCAGCTCGGCCAGCCGGTCGGTCTGGTGCGCGTCGGTGCCGCGGACCGGGCGCATCTCGTGCAGCACGACGGGGACGCCGGACTGGGCGATCTGCCAGGCGGCCTCGGACCCGGCCAGGCCGCCGCCGATCACATGAATGGGGCCAATTGCAGATAAACGCGTCGTCATGCGTGGCTAACTAGCAACTCCGCCCAAGGATCGCGAGCGGGGCCTTGCGTGGCCGCGCGGGCGAGGCAATTTGGCATGGAGAGAAAGGCCGAATCGCGGATGCGGGGGCCGGGGAACGAGGATGAGCCGCTTTTCGCCGAGTGACGCCGCGCTGGAAGGCTTCCGCCTGACCCGCGAGCGGCCGGCCGCCATGCTCGCGTGGAGTTTCGTCTACTTCGGCGGACTGCTGCTGATCACCCTGACGATGATGATCACGCTCGGCCCGCAGTTCATCGCCGTGGTGAAGAAGGGCGGCTTCTCCGCCGACGACATCGAGGCGGTCAGCGGGCTGCTGTATCAGTCGGGCCCGGCCTTCATCCTGCTCCTGCTGATGACCATTGTGCTGTTCTCGGTGATCACCGGCGGGGTGCTGCGTCTCGTGCTGCGGCCGGAAGAGCACGGCTTCGCCCACCTGCGGCTCGGGCGCGACGAGTTGCGGCTGGCGGCCGTCAACCTGGTGTTCGTGGGCTTCTACGTGGTCTCGCTGGTCGCCGGGGTGCTGGTCGGCCAGGTGTTCAGCCAGAGCGGCGCGCCGCTCAACGTCCTGGCCCCGGCGGTGATCGTCGGGTTGCCGGCGTCCTGGGTCGGGGTCCGGCTTTGCCTCATGACGCCGCTCACCTTCGATCGGCGGCGAATCTCGTTCGGCGACGCCTGGGCGATGTCCAAGGGCCGATCCTGGTCGCTGCTGGGCATGATCGTCCTGGCGGTGGTCTTCTACGTGATGGTGTGGCTATTGTTCTTCGTCATCGGCCTGGCCCTGGTGGAGCTGTCAGGCGGCGAGAAGGCCATGCAGGACATCAGCAAACTGACCCCCCTGACCGCCGTCGCGGCCATCGCCAGCCTGATCATGCAGTTCCTGATGCAGATCCTGCAGGTGGTGATGCTGTACGGACCGTTCGCCGTCGCCTACCGCCAGATCAGAGGGGCGAACGCCTCGGAAGTCCCCGGCGCGCCCGCCACCGCCTCGCCCTAGAGCCTTTCCGGTTCAAATGGAATCATTTGAACCGGAAAGGCGGTAAATCAATAGCTTAGAGCATGACGGGCGCTTGAACCGGTATCCACTTCAAGCTGTCGTGCTCTAGGCCTGCGAACTGGGCCGCGCGGTGACGCGGGCGTGCCAGGCCTTCACGTTGGCGAATTCGTCCGGGATCGGCAGGCCGATCCACGCGGCGAAATCGACGGTCGAAAGCGCGCAGATGTCGGCCATCGTATAGGTCTCGCCGGCCACGAACGGCTTGGCGGCCAACTCGCCGTCCAGCCACTTCAGGCCGTTGGCGTAGTGGGCGCGGTTGGACTCGCCGAAGTCCTTGTGCTGCTCGATCAGGGCGGCGGTCAGGCGGTGGGCGTGGCGCCAGTACATGCTGACCGGGCTCATGATCACGAACTCGATGCGGCGGATCCACATGTCGACCAGGGCCCGCTCGGTGGGCGTGGTCCCGAACAGCGGCGAGCCGGGATTGGTCTCGTCGAGGTAGCGGCAGATGGCCACCGTCTCGGAGATCGCGGTGCCATCGTCAAGCACCAGGGTCGGAACCTGCCCCAGCGAGTTGCGCGCCCGATGCTCCTCACTCTTGTGCTCCCGCTTCATGAAGTTCACCGGCGTCTCGGGAAGCTCGATCCCCTTCTCGGCCAGGAAGATGCGCACACGCCGCGGATTCGGCGCCGGATTCGGCGCGCCGTAGAGGATCATGAAAGGGTCTCCCTAACGTGTTCTTTTCCCTCCCCTTCATGGGGAGGGTGGACCGCGCGCAGCGCGGGACGGGTGGGGAGACCTAGGCCGTCTCGTCCAGCGCCATCAAGATCGAATACATCACGCTGTCGAGATTCTGCCGAACGGCGCTGTTCCAGAAGCGGAGGACGCGGAAGCCCTCACATTCCAGCACGCCGTCCCGCACCTCGTCATGGGCGGCTTGTGCGTCGTCTCCGTGATGGCCGCCGTCCAGCTCAATGACCAAGCATTGCGTAAAGCAGACGAAGTCGAGGTAATACCCCCGGAAGGGCGCTTGGCGGCGAAACTGAAAGCCCTCCGCCCTCAGTCCCTTCAGCCGTGACCATAGGATCACTTCGGGTTCGGTCATCGCGCGGCGCAGCTCTCGGGCGCGGTAGGCCTTGGCCGTTTAGGGCAATCCCAGGTCTCCCCACCCTGGCCGCTTTGCGGCCTGTCCCTCCCCATGAAGGGGAGGGAAAAGACTACGCCCCCACCAGCTTCTTCCGGCGCGCGCCGCTGCGGTCGCGGTGGCGTTGGAGCAGTTCGGCCAGGTAGCGGCCGGTCCAGCTGCGCGGGTTGGCGGCCACGTCTTCCGGCGAGCCCTGGGCCACGATCTCGCCGCCCCCGTCGCCGCCTTCGGGGCCGAAGTCGAGGATCCAGTCGGCGGTCTTCACCACGTCCAGGTTGTGCTCGATGACCACCACGGTATTGCCCTGGTCGGCCAGTTCGTGGAGCACCTCCAGCAGTTTCTTGACGTCCTCGAAGTGCAGGCCGGTGGTCGGCTCGTCCAGGATGTAGAGGGTCTTGCCGGTCGCCCGCCGCGACAGCTCCTTCGATAGCTTGACCCGCTGCGCTTCGCCGCCGGAGAGCGTGGTCGAGGACTGGCCGACCTGGACGTAGCCCAGGCCCACGCGCTTCAGGGTCTGCATCTTCTCGCGCAGCACCGGCACGGCCTTGAAGAACTCGGCGGCCTCCTCGACGGTCATGTCCAGAACGTCGGAGATCGACTTGCCCTTGAACAGGACCTCCAGGGTCTCGCGGTTGTAGCGCTTGCCGTGGCAGACATCGCAGGTGACGTAGACGTCCGGCAGGAAGTGCATCTCGATCTTGATCAGGCCGTCGCCCTGGCAGGCCTCGCAGCGACCCCCCTTGACGTTGAAGCTGAACCGGCCGGGACCGTAGCCGCGGGCCTTGCTCTCCGGCAGGCCGGCGAACCAGTCGCGGATGGGTTGGAATGCGCCGGTATAGGTCGCGGGGTTGGACCGTGGCGTGCGCCCGATCGGCGACTGGTCGATGTCGATGACCTTGTCGAAGTTCTCCAGCCCCTCGATCCGCTCGTGCGGCGCCGGCGCGTCCGAGGCGTTGTGGAGCCGGCGCGCGGCCGCCTTGTAGAGCGTCTCGATGGTGAAGGTCGACTTGCCGCCGCCGCTGACGCCGGTGATGCAGGTGAAGGTCCCGACCGGAATCTCGCCCGTCACCCCCTTCAGATTGTTGCCGGTGGCGCCGATCAACCGCAGCACCTTCTTCTTCGAGATCGGCCGGCGGTCCTCCGGCACGGCGATCTCGCGCACGCCGGAGAGATACTGCCCGGTGATGCTGCGCGGCTCGGCCATGATGTCGGCGGCGCTGCCCTGGGCGATGATCTCGCCACCGTGGATGCCGGCGGCCGGGCCCATGTCGATGACGTAGTCGGCGGTCAGGATCGCCTCCTCGTCATGCTCGACCACCAGCACCGAATTGCCCAGGTCGCGCAGGCCCTTGAGGCTGACCAGCAGGCGGGCGTTGTCGCGCTGATGCAGGCCGATGGACGGTTCGTCGAGCACGTACAGCACGCCGGTCAGGCCGCTGCCGATCTGGCTGGCCAGGCGGATTCTCTGGGATTCTCCGCCGCTCAGGGTGCCGGAGTTGCGGCTCAGGTTCAGATAGTCGAGGCCGACGTTGACCAGGAACCGCAGGCGATCGTTGATCTCCTTCAGGATCCGGCGGCCGATCTCCAGCTGCTTGTCGCTGAGCTGGCCTTCGAGGCTCTCGAACCATTCCTGGGCGTGGCGGATGGCCAGCCGCGAGACCTGGCCGATGTGCTGGCCAGCGATCTTCACCGCCAGGCTTTCCGGCTTCAGGCGATAGCCGTCGCAGGCGGTGCAGGGGGTCTCGGACTGGTAGCGCCCCAGTTCCTCGCGCACCCACGAGCTGTCGGTCTCGCGCCAGCGCCGCTCCAGGTTCGGCAGCACGCCTTCGAAGGTCTTGTTGACCTCGTACTTCCGCGCGTTGTCGTCATAGATGAAGCGGATCTTCTCGGTCCCTGACCCATAGAGAATCACCTTCCTGGCCGCCTCCGGCAGCTTCCAGAACGGCTCGTCCATCGAGAAGTCGTAGTGGCGGCTGAGCGCTTGCAGGGTCTGGGTGTAGAGCGGCGAGGGGCCCTTGGCCCAGGGCGAGATGGCGCCCTTGTGCAGGGTCTTGTCCTTGTCCGGCACGATCATGTCGGCGTCGAAGGCCAGCTTGGCGCCCAGTCCATCGCACACCGGGCAGGCGCCATAGGGGTTGTTGAACGAGAACATCCGCGGCTCGATCTCGCTGATCGTGAAGCCGGAAACCGGACAGGCGAACTTCTCGGAGAACAGCATTCGCCGGGGCTCGGTCTCGCCCTCGGCCAAGTCGGCCCACTCGGCCACAGCGATGCCGTCGGCCAGCTTCAGCGCGGTTTCCAGGCTGTCGGCGTAGCGCGCCTCCTGGCCGGGCTTGGTGACGATGCGGTCCACGACGATGTCGATGTCGTGCTTGAACTTCTTGTCGAGGACCGGCGCGTCCTCGATCAGCATCAGCTCGCCATTGACCTTGACCCTCTGGAAGCCGGCCTTCTGCCACTCGGCGAATTCCTTGCGGTACTCGCCCTTGCGGCCGCGCACGATGGGCGCCAGCAGGTTGAGCCGCGTCCCGTCCGGCAGGGCGCTCAGCTTGTCGACCATCATCGAGACCGTCTGGCTCTCGATCGGCAGTCCGGTCGCCGGCGAATAGGGCGTGCCGACGCGCGCCCAGAGCAGGCGCATATAGTCGTGGATCTCGGTCACCGTGCCGACCGTGGAGCGTGGGTTGCGGCTGGTGGTCTTCTGCTCGATGGAGATCGCCGGCGACAGGCCTTCGATCAGGTCCACGTCAGGCTTGCTCATCAGCTCCAGGAACTGGCGCGCATAGGCCGACAGGCTCTCGACATAGCGCCGCTGGCCCTCGGCGTAGATCGTGTCGAAGGCCAGCGAGCTCTTCCCGGACCCCGACAGCCCCGTCAGCACGACGAGTTCGCCGCGCGGGATGTCGACGCTGACGTTCTTCAGATTGTGCTCGCG
>NZ_JANXWD010000102.1 GCF_025351295.1 Phenylobacterium sp. | reverse complement strand
TACCACCAACCGGGCCACACGATCCCGCAGATCCAGCGAATAGGGTCGACCCATGCGAGCTGGCCTCCCGTCCAGCCCGCATCTTGAATCATGATCCGCCCACAACCAGAATCCCGATTCAGCTAACCGCGGTCACGCTCTGGATCGAGCTCAAGCCTTAGCGGAACAGCCCCAGGTCTATGGCCTCGCCCATGGCGCGGTAGCCGGCGTCGTTGGGGTGCAGCCAGTCGCCGGACTGCAGTTCGGCCCGCATCTTCGTGGGTGTGGCCGGGTCGCGGACGGCGGCGTCCAGGTCGATCGCCGCGTCGAAATTCCCCGGCTTGCGGATCCAGGCGTTGATGGCCTGCCGCGCCGCCTCGCCCTCCGCCGTGAAGTACGCCGCGCCGCCGTAGGGCAGGATGGTGGCGCCGACGATCCGCAGACCGTGGGCGTGGGCGCGGTCGATCAACTGGCGGTAGCCGGCGATCATGTCCTGTGCGCTGGGCCGCCCGACTGAGGCGCCCAGGTCGTTCACCCCCTCCAGCAGGATCACGTCGGTGGCTCCAGGGGTCGAGAGGACGTCGCGGTCGAAGCGGGTCAGGGCGCTCTGCCCGAACAAGGCGATAGGCGGATCGCTGAGCACGCGGTTGCCGCCGATCCCGGCGTTGACCACGGCCATGGCGCGTCCGGGATAGGCCTGTGCCAGCCGTTCGGCCAGGCGGTCGGGCCATCGGTGGTCCTTGCCGGGCGTGGACGCCGCGCCGTCGGTGATGGAGTCGCCGAGCGCCACGATCACGCGGCCTGGAACGCCCGTCTCCACCTCCACGCCGGTCAGGAAGGCGCGGTACTGCGCGGGTCCGGTGGCCGCGGGGAGAGGTCCGGCCGTCAGGTCGCCAGGCCCCGTCGCCACCACGAACTCCTGGCCGCTCATGTGGCAGGTGCAGGGCCCCGTGGGTCCGGGCAGGAACAGGCTGACGCGAAGCCGCGCCAGCGGCGGGACCTTCAGCGCCACGGCGTCGCTCAGCAGGGGCGCGGCGGGTGGGATCGTCGCCGTCGCCGCGCCGGCGAAGGTGACGGTCCGCGCGCTGCCGGCCACCACGCCGCCATCGGGACCCACCAGCGCGACACGGGCCGCGCCGATCAGCAGCGGCTTCGCCCCGTACTCATTCGACAGGCGCAGGCGAAGACGCCCGCCGCCGGCGCTCAGCCGCACTACCTGGGCGACGGTCTGGTTTTCGAAGCTCGGGGCCAGGAACCGGGCCGGCATGCTGGAGGCCACGACCATCGGCGGGGTCGGCGAGGCGCCCCAGCTGCCGATCCACCTGGGCGCGGCCTGCGCGTGGGCGGCGAGCAGCGCGAGCGCGCCCACCAGGACTGACAGACGCATAGTGCTTCCCCCGTTTTGCTTGACCGCCGCTAGGTGACATTCCGATAAGACCGCCATGGGATCAACGGCGCGGACTCCGGCGCCGTGGCTAAGGGGACCGCGATGAGCGAAGCCGTCGAACGCGAGGCCATGGAATATGACGTTGTCATCGTGGGCGCCGGGCCGGCGGGCCTGGCCGCCGCGATCCGGCTGAAGCAACTCGACGCCAACCTGACCGTGGCCGTGCTGGAGAAGGGCTCCGAGGTCGGCGCCCACATCCTCTCCGGCGCCGTGATCGACCCCAAGGGCATCGGCGAACTGCTGCCGGACTGGAAGGCGCTGGGCGTGCCGCTGGAGACCGCGGTCACCCAGGACCGGTTCCTGATGCTGGGGCCGATGGGCGAGCTGAACATCAGCTTCCTGCCGTTCCCAAAATGGATGCTGAACCACGGGAACTACATCGCCAGCCTCGGCAACGTCTGCCGCTGGATGGCGACCCACGCCGAGGGCCTGGGGGTGGAGATCTATCCCGGGTTCGCGGCCTCGGACCTGGTCTACGCCGCGGACGGGTCGGTGAAGGGCGTGGTGGCCGGCGTGGCGGGCCTGGGCAAGGACGGCCAGCCGACCGACGCCTACGAGCCGGGCATGGAGCTGCACGGCAAATACGTCTTCATCGGCGAGGGCGTGCGCGGCTCGCTGGCTAAGCAGCTGATCGCCAGGTTCAAGCTCTCGGACGGCAAGGAGCCGCAGAAGTTCGGGATCGGGATCAAGGAGCTGTGGCAGGTGCCCGACGCGGCCTTCGTGTCCGGCCTGACCCAGCACACGTTTGGCTGGCCGCTGGACAACCAGACCGGCGGCGGCAGCTTCATGTACCACTTCGGCGACAACTACGTGTCCATCGGCTTCGTGCTTCACCTCAACTACAAGAACCCCTGGATCTCTCCCTTCGACGAGTTCCAGCGCTTCAAGACCCACCCCTCGATCCGTGTCTTCCTGGAGGGTGGCCAACGCATCTCCTACGGCGCGCGCGCCATCACCGAGGGCGGCTTCCAGTCGGTGCCGAAGCTCGCCTTTCCGGGCGGCGCGCTGCTGGGCTGTTCGGCCGGGCTGGTGAACGTGCCGCGCATCAAGGGCAGCCACAACGCCGTGAAGAGCGGGATGATGGCAGCCGAGGCCGCCTTCGAGGCGATCCAGGCCGGCCGCGCCGGCGACGAACTCACCGCCTATCAGGCGGCCTACGACCAGTCCTGGGTGGCCAAGGAGCTGAAGGCGGTCCGCAACTTCAAGCCGCTATGGTCGAAGCTGGGCACCATCCCGGGGCTGCTCCTGGGCGCCGCCGATGCGATGATCGCCAACCTGCTGGGCGGGTTCTCCTTCGTGGGCACCCTGAAGCACGGCAAGACCGACGCCGAGGCCACCGGCCTGGCCAGGGACTTCAAGCCGATTGTCTATCCGAAGCCCGACGGGGTGCTGAGCTTCGACAAGCTGTCGAGCGTCTTCCTGTCTTCGACCAACCACGAGGAGAGCCAGCCGGCGCACCTCAAGCTGACCGATCCCAGCATCCCGATCGGCACCAACCTGCCGAAGTACGGCGAGCCCGCGCGGCTCTACTGCCCCGCCGGCGTCTATGAGGTGCTGTACGACGCCAACAACGCCAATCCGCAGTTCCAGATCAATTTCCAGAACTGCGTCCACTGCAAGACCTGCGACATCAAGGACCCGTCGCAGAACATCACCTGGACGACGCCGCAGGGCGGGGACGGACCGAACTATCCGAACATGTGACCGGCGGATGTGACGACGGCGCCTCTTGCGGCGCGGCGGTCGCGCGCCCAGAGTCTCGATATGCGTCGTCTCCTCATCGCCTGCGCCCCGATCCTGTTGCTGGGCGCCTGCGCCACGACCCCGAAGGTCGCCGCCGAGGCCAGTGCGCCGGCCACCGCCGACAGCGCCTATGGCATGTTCCTGGCCGGCAACGCCGCCCTGACCGAAGGCCGCAACAGCGAGGCGGCCAGGTTCCTGGACCTCGCCCGCACCCAGAGCGGTGGTGACCCGGCGGTGGCTGAGCGCGCCTTCACCGCGGCGCTGATGGCCGGCGAGATCGAGAAGGCCGCCCAGCTCGCCCCCGACGGCCCCAACGCCTCGGAGCCGGGCAAGCGGCTGGGCCGGCTGGTCCAGGTGACGGCGGCCCTGGCCGACGGCAAGGGCAAGGTCGCCAAGGAGGCCCTGGGCACCGACGGCATCGGCTTCCCGCATCGCAGCGCCGCGGCCTTGCTGGCGCCCTGGATCGCCGCCTCGGCGGGCGATGCGGAGGGCTCGGTGGTGCGCCCGCAACTGCGCGGCGACGCCGGCGTCGACTACTTCGGCCAGCTGGGCCAGGCGACCCTGTTCGAGCGCGCCCGCCGCTATGACGAGGCCGAGACCGACTTCAAGGCGGTGACGGTCGGCGAGTCCCCCAGCGAGATTTCCGTGGCGGCCTATGGCGCGTTTCTGGAGCGCCGCGGGCGCAAGCCCGACGCCGTGGCGCTCTACGACAAGGCGCTGAGCCGCAACCCCAGCAACCTGACCCTCAAGGCCGCCCGCGCCCGCGCCGCGGCCGGCAAGGCCCCGCCGGCGGTCCCGACCATCAAGGAAGGCGCCGCCTTCGCCCTGCTGGCCCCGGCCGCCACCATGATCAGCGCCAAGCAGGAGCAGGTCGGCCTGGCCTATCTGCGGCTTTCCCTGAGGCTGGACCCGCAGCGCAACGACGCCTGGCTGATGCTGGGCGACATCCTGCAGTCGAACGGCGACACCGACGGCGCGCGGGCGGCCTATGGCAAGCCCAAGCCCAATTCCGCCGAATTCCCCGCCGCCCAGGCCAAGCTGGCCTGGAGCTACCAGGGGGCCGGCGACAAGGTCCAGGCGCTGAAGCTGGCGCGCACCGCCGCCGCCACCGGCGATCCCGAGGGCCGGCTGGTGCTTTCGGACCTGCTGCGCGCCAACGAGAACTACGACGAGGCGATCGAGCTGCTGACCGGCCTGATCGCGGAGTCGAGGTCCGGCGTCGATTGGCAGCTCTACTACGCCCGCGGCCAGGCCTACGACCGCACCAACCGCTGGAAGCTGGGCGAGGCGGACCTGATCAAGGCGCTCAGCATCCGGCCCGACGAGTCGGAACTGCTGAACTACCTGGGCTACGCCTGGATCGACCGCGGCGAGCGGCTGCCCGAGGCCATGGCCATGGTCGAGAAGGCGGTGGCGGCCAACCCGCGCTCGGGCGCCATCGTCGACAGCCTGGGCTGGGCCTACTACCGGACCGGCGACTTCAAGAAGGCCACCGAGATCCTGGAGCAGGCGGTGGAGCTGGAGGCCGGCGACCCGGAGATCAACAACCACCTGGGCGACGCCTACTGGATGGTGGGCCGCAAGGACGAGGCCGGGTTCCAGTGGCGCCGCGTGCTGACCCTGAAGCCCGACGACAAGATCAAGGCCGACGCCGAGAAGAAGATCGCCTCCGGTCTCGGGCCGACCCCGAAACTCGCCGGGCAATAGCGATGGCGACCGCCTTCGCCCCCGCGAAGGTCAACCTGTTCCTGCACGTCGGCGCGCCGGGCGCGGACGGCTACCACCCGCTGTGCAGCCTGATGGTGTTCGCCGACGTCGGCGACGAGGTTTCGGTGGGGCCGGGGGAGGGGCGGGTCAGCGTCAGCGGCCCGTTCGCCGCCGGGCTGGGCCGCGAGTCCGACAACCTCATCGTCCACGCCGTGCGCGCCTTCGTGGCCGACCTGGGCCGGCCGATGGAGGAACTGGCGTTCTCGCTGGACAAGCGGTTGCCCATCGCCAGCGGCCTGGGCGGCGGGTCCAGCGATGCTGGCGCGGCGCTGCGGCTGATCCGCGACGTGTTCGCGCCGGGCGTCGACGACGCGCGCCTGGAGGCCATGGCCGCCACCCTGGGCGCCGATGGGGCGGCCTGCCTCTGGGGCCGGCCGGTGCTGGCCGAGGGGCGGGGCGAGCGGCTCAGCCCCGCGCCCGGGCTGCCGGCGCTGGACGCGGTGCTGGTGAACCCGGGCGTGCCGGTCTCCACCGCCGAGGTCTACCGCCGCTTCGATGCCGCCGGCCGGTTCGGCGACGTGGCCCCGCCGCCGATGCCCGAGGCGTTCGAGAGCCCGCAGGAACTCGCCGCCTGGCTGGCCACCTGCGCCAACGACCTGGAGGGCCCCGCCGTGGACGTCGTGCCCGAGGTGGGCGCGGTCCTGGCGACCCTGCGCGACGAGCCCGAGGTGCTGCTGGCCCGCGTTTCCGGCTCGGGCGGCACCTGTTTCGCGCTCTGCGCCGACGATATCAGCGCCGAGAGCCTGGCCGAGCGGCTCGAAGCCATGGCTCCCCATTGGTGGGTGACCCGCTGCCGTCTCGGCGGACCTTGGTAGGACAAAAAAACGGGAGCCCCGAAGGACCCCCGCCTCTACCCCAGTCCGGCGTCCGGCCGACCCCCGGCCGGACGTCCTCTCCCCCAGAGAGACTATTCGTGCAGGGCTTCACCGTGCAGGGCCAGGTCGAGGCCCTCCACTTCGCCTTCCTCGGAGACCCGAAGACCGACGGTGAACTTGCAGATGTAGAGGATGATCAGGGTGCCGATGCCCGACCACACGAGGGTCGCGCCAACGCCGATCACCTGCTTCATCAGGCTGGCGTCCTTGCCCAGGACGTTGATGGCCGGGTCGGCCAGGACGCCGGTGAGCAGGGCGCCGGCCATGCCGGCGATGCCGTGCACGCCGAAGGCGTCCAGGCTGTCGTCGTACTTGAGCAGCTTCTTCAGCCAGACCGCGCCGGCATAGGCCGCCGCTGCGCCGGCCACACCGACGATCAGCGCGCCGGTAGGGTTCACGAAGCCCGAGGCGGGGGTGATCGCCACCAGGCCGGCCACCGCGCCCGAGGCCAGGCCCAGCATGCCGGGCTTCTTGCGCTCGACCCACTCTATGACCATCCAGGTCAGGCCGGCCGCGCCGGTCGCCACCTGGGTGTTCAGCATCGCCGCGCCGGCCAGCGCGTTCGAAGCCACCGCCGAACCGGCGTTGAACCCGAACCAGCCGACCCACAGCAGCGAGGCGCCGATCATCGTGAAGACCAGGTTGTGCGGGGCCATGTTGACCTCGCCCAGGCCCTTACGCTTGCCCAGCACCAGGGCGCACATCAGGCCGGCGATCCCGGCGTTGATGTGAACGACCGTGCCGCCGGCGAAGTCGAGCACGCCCAGGCCGCCCAGGATGCCGCCGCCCCACACCATGTGGGCGATCGGCGCATAGACCAGCAGCGACCACAGGGTGATGAACAGCATCAGCGCCGAGAACTTCATCCGCTCGGCGAAGGCGCCGGCGATGAGCGCCGGGGTGATGATCGCGAAGGTCATCTGGAACATCATGAACACCGACTCGGGGATGGTAGCCGCGAGGCTGTTCGTAGTGTCCACGGTGACCCCGTGCATCAGCACCGCCCCGACCCCGCCGATGTATTTCTGCAGGTTGGCGTCAGGGTTGTTGGTGAACGACACCGAGTAGCCGACGATCATCCACAGCACCGTCACCAGGCAAGTGATGGCGAAGGACTGTGCCACCGTGGCGATGACGTTCTTGCGCCGCACCATGCCGCCGTAGAACAGCGCCAGGCCCGGGATGGTCATCATCAGCACCAGGGCCGTGGAGGTCAGCATCCAGGCCGTGTCGCCGGTGTCGAGCTTGGGCTTCGCCGGAGCGGGCGCGGCCTCGGCCGCCGCCGGGGCGGCCGGAGCTGCCGCGGGAGTCGCCGCCGTCGCGTCGGGCGCCACAGCGGCCGGAGCCGCCG
>NZ_JANXWD010000093.1 GCF_025351295.1 Phenylobacterium sp. | reverse complement strand
CCGGGCGCGCGGCTTCAGGCCGTTCTTGCGGGCATACTCCGGCGAGGCCATCAGCACCGCGGCCGCCCCGTCCACCACGCCTGAGGAATTGCCGGCATGGTGGAAGTGCTGGATCTTCAGGTCCGGATAGACTTGGTTGATCAGGCCCGCGAAGGTGGTGCCCTGGTCGTCCAGCGGCGCATTGGCCATGGCCTCGAACGAGGGCTTGAGGGCTCCGAGGCCTTCCATGGTGGTCTGCGGACGCGGAAACTCCTCACGGTCGAGGGCGAGGCTGCCGTCGAGGTGATAGACCGGCACCAGGGCGCGGTCGAAGTAGCCGTTCTTGATGGCGTGGTCGGCGCGCTGCTGGCTGACATAGGCCAGCTCGTCCAGGGCTTCCCGGGGAATCCCCTCAAGCGTGGCGATGGCGTCGGCGCAGATGCCCTGATGCGACTGCGGGTGCAGCTTGCGCAGGTGGACATTGCCGGCGTCCATCAGCGGCGGGCCGTCGCCGGGCTGGCGCGGCGGCGCCGACGAGGCGGTGTAGGACATCATCTCGCAGCCGCCGGCGATGACCAGGTCTTCCATACCCGACATGATCTGGGCGGCGGCCAGGTTCACCGAGGTGATGCCCGAGCCGCAGAAGCGGTCGAGGGTGACGCCCGAGGCGCGGACGTCGAAGCCGGCGTCGAGGGCAGCCATGCGGCCCATGTCGCTGCCCTGCTTGCCGCGCTGGGACGAGCAGCCCCAGATCACGTCGTCGACTTCGGCGGTGTTGAGGTCGTTGCGCTTGGCGAGCGCGGCCAGGACGTGGGCGGCCAGGCGCTGGGGATGCTCGTCGGCGAGCGCGCCCTTGCCAACCTTGCCGATGCCGCGCGGGGTGCGGCAGGCGTCGATGATGTAGGCTTCGGGCATGGTCGTTCCTCGTGAGCTGGCGCGGGGCCTTCGAGCGGAAAATCCGCCCTCGACCCTAGGTCAGTCCAGAGGGAATTGGATCGGCTGTCGATCGCCATCGCTCAGGGGCGCTGACGCCGGGCCTCCGTTGGGCGTGTCCCGCCCTAACCAGGCTTCCAAGCGTCGTCATCCCGCGGCCTGTCCGCGGGACCCATGCCGCGCATCGAACGCCGGGCATGCCGAAGGGCCGCGAGCGGCGAGGCTGCGGTTGATCCGATTTGTCCGGGATGTGGATCCATGGGTCCCGCGAACACGTCGCGGGATGACGCTCAAGGGTCAGATGACGCTCAGGATCTCAATGGGGCGGGCCACGGGGTGCGGCGATGGCCACGTCGGTGGCCCCGGCGGCGGCGCGCCACGCCTCGTCGGGCGAAGGCGCATCCGGCTCCATGCGTGAGAGGCGGCAAGCCTCGGTCACGAGCGCCTTGCAGCGATCGCGGTAGTTGCGGGCCGCTGGCAGGGCCCCGGCCGCCGAGGCCAGGGCGCGGGCGACGGTGGCGATCTGAACGTCCAGGTCGCCGGACGGCAGGCGGTCGAACAGATTTTCGCGGTCGTCGAGGCGTTCGGGTCGTTCCTCGATGAAGTCGGACTCGTCGCGCTCGGTCTCAAGTTCGAGGTCGCGGTCATCGCGGTTCCCAGCGGCCGGGGCCAGGGCTTCGCCCCGCCCAAGGCGCATCGCGAGCGCCAAGGACATGCGCAGGCAGCGGCCGACCTTCGCGAAGGCCTGGGTCAGGCCCATCATCTGGCCGTCGTCGTCGCTCTCGTGGATCGCGGCCGCAAGGTCGCGGGCCACGGCGAGGCTGAGCTCTGCGAGCTCTCCCAACAGGCGTTGCGCGGCGATGTCCAAATCGGACGACATGGAACAAAACTAGAACATATCGGCGACGCCGTCAAGTCGCGGGCGCCCATCAGCGCCCCGCCGCCGGGGCCTTCCCCGCGAAGGCGTCGGCGATGAAGGCAATCATCCGGCGGCGCAGGTCGACGCCGTGCCAGGGTTCGCGGGTGGGGCCGGCGGAGAAGGCGCGGCCGAGGGTGGCGTGGGTCTCGCGGGGGTAGGTGACCAGGACGACCGGCGCCCCGACCTGGGCCATGGCGCGGCGCATCTCCTGGGACTGGCCCAGCGGGTCGGTGGGGTCGTCTTCGCCCTGCAGCAGCAGGAGCGGCGTCCTGGCGTGGCCGACCCGGGCCAGCGGGCTCTGGCGCCAGGCGTCGGCGAAGTGCTCCCAGGGTTTGCCGTAGTACCAGCGGTCGTAGAACGAGCCATCCTCGGTCCCGTATTCGCTGAACTGGTCGATCACCGGGGCGCCGGCGACCAGGGCCTTGAAACGGTCGGTGCGGCCCTCGACGAAGCCGGCCATCTCGCCGCCGTAGCTGTAGCCGATCAGGGCCATGCGGGCGGCGTCGACCGGGTATCGCGCGATCACCGCGTCCACGCCGCTGATGATGTCGGTGTAGTCGCCGCCGCCGAGGTCGTTCCGGTTGGCCGCCGAGAAGGCCGCGCCATAGCCCAGGCTGCCGCGCGGGTTCGGCTGGAAGACCGCCCAGCCCTGGGCCACCAGCAGGTTCACCAGGTTGGCGTAGCGGTCCTGGAACACGCCGGTGGGCCCGCCGTGGACGTTGACCACCAGGGGCACGCGCACGCCGGTCACGGCCTTGGGCAGGTAGAGCAGGCCCTGCAGCGTCATCGCGCCATTGGTCCATTCGACCCGCTGGCTGGGGGTGGCCGGCCATTCGGACGGGACCAGCACCGGCCCGGCCAGCTTCACCAGAGGCGCGCCCAGCTTCGGGGCGAAGAAGGCCGTCTGCGGCTGGGTCGGGCCGCCGGCCAGCAGCACCCAGCCGGTCTCGCGCGGATTGGTCCAGGCGGCGGAGACCACCGGCTGGGCGGCCTCGATCCAGGTCAAGGCCCCGGTGGCGAGGTCGATGCGGGCCAGCTTCTGGTCCACGCCCGCCATCACCGGGGTCACCAGGGTCTTGCCGCCGCGCTCCACAACGAAGCTGTCGGCCAGGGAGCCCTTCAGCCCGCGGGTCAGGCCGTGCGCCATGCGGCGGGCCGGGTCATAGGCATAGAGCTCGAGGCAGCCGGGCGGGGCGTCCTCCTCGCATTGCGCCAGGTAGACGACGCCGGCGGCGGTCCAGGCGGCCTGGCGCACGGTCGTCGCCACGCCGGTCAGCTCGACGGCGGCGGGGTCGGCGGCCTTGACCCGCCACAGGCGCGCGGCCGAGGCCAGGTCCTCGTCGTCGGGGGCGGTCACCACCACGAGCTCGTCCGACGCCGCGTTCCAGCGGGCGGACTGGACGTTGTCGGGCAGGGCGACCTCCCGCGCCTCGCCGCCCGCGGCCAGGACCAGGTAGAGCCGGACCTTGTCGACCCCGTCATGGCCGAAGCGGACGGCGTCGTCCTTCTTCTTGACCTGGGCGGCGCGGTCGGCCGCCTCGCCGTCGGTGGCGAGGACGGCGATGAGCTTATCGTCCGGGGCCACTTCATAGGCGCGGACGGCGGT
The DNA here is from genome assembly GCF_025351295.1 of Phenylobacterium sp. Lineage (GTDB taxonomy): Bacteria > Pseudomonadota > Alphaproteobacteria > Caulobacterales > Caulobacteraceae > Phenylobacterium. The sequence goes on along the minus strand of NZ_JANXWD010000093.1, from coordinate 45,744 downwards.
GTCGACGACGTCCTCGGCCTTGCGGCTCCAGCCGGCGGTGAGGTCGCCCTTGGCGGAGCGCGCCAGGGTCAGGGATTGGGCCTCGCCGCCGGCCATGGGCAGCCGGTGCAGGCGCATGACCTCGCCGCGCTTGGCCAGGAAGAACAGGTGGGCGCCGTCGCCGGACCAGGCGGCGGCCCGCTCGCCCGGCTCCTTGTCGCCGGTCGAGGCGGTGACCTGCCGCGCCGCCTGGCCGTCGGTCCCCAGCAGCCACAGGTGGGTCTGGCCGCCCTCGGCGGTGGAGGCGGTGATCACGGCGGCGGCCTGCGCGCCGTCAGGCGATAGGGCGACCTCGCGGACGTCGCGGATGTCGCGGGCGCTGTCGTCGAGCGGCGGTTCGGCGGCGCGCGCGGCGACGGTCATGGCACAGGCGAGGGCGAGCGCGGCGGCGCCCCGGTGGAAAACTCTGATCATGGGTTCAGCGGTCCCAGAGCTGGTGGGCGAGGATGCCGACGCGGGCCTCGATGGCGGCGGCGGCATCGAGGCAGACGTCCTCGCGGTAGCGCGAGCCGATGAGCTGGCAGCCGACGGGCGCGCCGGCCGCGAAGCCGATGGGGGTGGTGGCGACGGGCAGGCCCAGCACGCTGATGGCGGCGTTGAAGCGCAGGTCATTCTCGAACAGCGTGCGGACCGCGGCGTCGCCCCTGAGGTCGGCGTCGAAAGCCGGGGTGGGCTTGACCGAGACCGGCGCCAGGACCACCGGCCAGGTCTCCAGGAACAGCAGCCACTCGCGCAGCAGGCGGGCGCGGAAGGCCACGGCCCGCATGTAGCCGGCGGCGTCCAGGATGTCGGCGATGTGGAGGATGCCCTCCAGGGCGCCGATGAAGGGCGGGCTGCCCAGGGCCCGCATCTGCTCGGCCTGCACCGTATCGATCTCGGTGGAGATCAGGTCGACCCACAGCTTGAAGGTGGCGGTGATGTCGGGAACGTCGACCTCGGCCACCTCGTAGCCGGCGTCGGCCAGGTAGCCGGCGGCCGCGTCCAGGCGGGCCAGGACTTCGGGGTCGCAGACCATGTCGGCGGGGATCTTCGCCTTGGCGGCACGGCGGGGGACCGCCGGGCCGTGGAGCGGGGCCGGGACCCACCAGGGGTCGCGGACGTCGCGGCGGCTCATCACCTCCAGGGCCAGGCGGACATCGGCCACCTCGCGGCAGATCGGCCCCTGGACGGACATCAGCTGGGCCATCGGCGGGCGCTCGGCGGCGGCGCTGGGGTTGAAGGCGGGGACGCGGCCCAGCGTGGGCTTGATGGTCGAGACGCCGCAGCAGAAGGCCGGCCAGCGCAGCGAGCCGCCGATGTCGTTGCCGTGGGCGATGGCCCCGATGCCGGCCGCCACCGAGGCCCCGGCGCCGCCCGACGAGCCGCCGCAGGTGATGGTCGGGTCCCAGGGGTTCAGGGTCTGGCCGTGCAGCGGGTTGTCGGTGAACCCCCTCAGCGAGAACTCCGGGGTGTTGGTGAGGCCCAGGATGATGCCGCCCGCGCCCTTCAGGTTGGCGACCACCGGGGCGTCGCCAGGCGCGATGACGTGGCTGAGGCCGGGCACGCCGTTGGAGTTGGCCTGGCCCTCGACGTCGACGTTAATCTTCACGGTGACCGGGACGCCGTGCAGCGCGCCCAGGGCCGCGCCCGCCGCCTGGGCGCGGTCGGCGGCGCGGGCGGCCTCCAGGGCCGGGCCGGTCAGGTCGACGACGACGGCGTTGAGGGCGGGGTTGGCGGCGTGCAGCCGCGCGATGTGGGCCCCGACCACGGCTTCCGAGGTGGCCCGGCCGGCGCGGATCGCCTCGGCGGTTTCCACAGCCGACCAGCGCCAGATTTCCGTCGACGACATGTTGGGGATCCCGACTCTTGCCAGCAGGCCACAGGGTAGGGGCCGGCGCATCCCGCGCGTCAACTCCGTACGCCCGCCTCACCGCGGCGGGGGTCTCGCGGGGGCGTTTTCCTCTCCCCCGCCGCCGGTTGAAGGATTCACCGATCCCGCCAAGGCTGGCCGTAAACCCTTCTACATGCTGGCCACACGTCGTCGCGCCGCACCCGCCGCGACCCACCAAAGAGTGTCATCCCGGTTTCGCCGCCAGGCGAAGACCGGGACCCACGACCGGGCGCATTCGCCATCCCGTCTTGCGCGGCGGCGGCGCGGCGAAACGGCCGCCCGTGACGATCGTGGATCCCGGTCTTGGGCTTTGCCCAAACCGGGATGACACCGCGTGGGGGATGGCGTTACGCCATCCATACCTCCTCGCCGCAAGGGGCCGGGCCAGGCGCCGATCAAATCCACCGAATTCAGAGATGTGTGAACGCCGTGGCGCGCCGCGGGAGAGGAAGGGAGTCAGGTGAGGTCGCTGAGCGCCGCCGGGAGCACCCGCGCCAGGCGTTCGGCGACCGCCGCTTCGCCCGCGTCGTCGGCCATCAGGTCCTGGCGAACCTCCAGTTCCACGTAGTCCAGCCCCCGGCCGATCGCGTGATGGGGGACGGTGAAGTCGACCTCGTCCATCTGGTAGGGCTCGTTGTCGCCGACGTCGGGGGCGTCGGACTCGGCGCGCAGGCGGGCCAGCATGGCGTCGGAGAAGGGGCAGGCGCCCAGGTGCAGGATGCCGAACCGCCACGGGCGGGCGACGCCGGCCATGACCGGGGTGAAGGAATGCAGCGCCACCACGATCGTGCGCAGGCCGCGGGCCGCGCGGGCGTCGAGCTCGGCGGCGATCCGGGCGTGGTAGGGCGAGAAGACCTGGGCGATGCGGGCCGCGCGCTCGGCGGCTGTCAGGTCGGCGTTGCCGGGGATCGCCGAGCCGTCGCTGACCTGCGGCATGGAATCGGCGCGGGCCGGATCGCGGTTGCAGTCGATCACCAGGCGCGAATAGCGCTGGGCGATGAACGGGGCGTCCAGGGTCTGCGCCAGGCGGCGGCCGAGGCCCGCGACCCCGATGTCCCAGGCGATATGGCGGGTCAGGTCGGGGCCCGAGAGGCCCAGGTCGGCCAACCGCGACGGCATGCCGCGTCCGGCATGGTCCCCGAGGAGCAAAAAGGGTGAATCGGCGCCCGTTTTCGTAACAACGGCGGCCGCAGGCTCAGCGGCGTCGAAGAGGCCCTTGGACCCGGCGTCGGAATCGACGGAGCTTCGCTGCAATGCCTGTCGTCTCCATCCGCCATCGGACGACCTACCGCTACCGCAACCCGGTGGCGTTCGGCGAGCATCGCGTGATGTACCGGCCGCTGGAAAGCTTCGACCAGCGGGTGATCTCGGCGACGCTGGAGATCGGCCCGGAGCCCTCGCTGCTGCGGCATGTGCAGGCGGCGAGCGGGGGCGTGGTGGCGGTGGCGCGGTTCGACACGCGCTCCGAGCGGCTGCAGTTCGAGAGCCGCGTGGTGGTCGACCACACCCCGGGCGTCGCCTTCGAACTGGAGGGCGAGCGCATCGCCATCGGCGCAGGCGCCTTTGCCTATGCGCCCGACGAGGCGCCGGACTTGGCGCGGGCCATCGCGCGGCGGCACCCCGACCATGGCGAGCTGGAAGCCTGGGCGCGGCGGTTCGTGCGGCCGGTAGGCCGCACGCGCCTGTCGACCGTGCTGTCGGACATGACCCATGCGATCCGCGGCGGCTTCACCTACGGCACGCGCCTGCATGGCCCGCCGCAGACGCCGGCCGAGACCCTGGCGCTGGGGACCGGAAGCTGCCGCGACTTCGCGGTGCTGATGGCCGAGGCGGCGCGCAGCCTGGGTCTCGCGGCGCGCTTCACCTCCGGCTACGTCTATTCCGGATCGGGCAAGTCCGGGCGCCGGGGCGGCGGCCACAGCCACGCCTGGACCCGGGTCTACCTGCCCGATTGCGGCTGGACCGACTTCGACCCCACCAACGGGATCGTCGGCAATCACGACCTGCTGCGGGTCGCCGATGTGGTCGATCCGCGGGCGGCGCTGCCCTTGCATGGGGCATGGTCGGGCCTGAAATCCGATTTCCTGGCCATGGAGGTCGAAGTCGACGTCAAGGCCGCATCTTCGACGCAACCGGCGTCCATCGTGAGAGTTGCGCAGTTGCGTTAGCCTCAGGGGACTGTCGATGAGAATTCGAGCCGGATACCAGATCACCTACGACTGTCCGGCGCCGACCCCCATGCTGCTGATGCTGAACGTGCGTCCCGAGCGGCTGTCGGACCTCGAGACCCCGGACCTGATCCACACCCAGCCCCACGTGCCGCTGCGCCAGTATCGCGACCAGTTCGGGAACCTCTGCGCCCGCATCCTGGCGCCCGCCGGCCGCATGGTTCTGAGCGCCGACTTCGTGATCCGCGACAGCGGCCGGCCCGACCCGGTGTTCCCCGACGCCGGGCAGATGCTGATCGACCAGCTGCCGGATGACGTGATCGTCTTCCTGCTGGGCTCGCGCTACTGCGACACCCAGGAGCTAAACGACCTGGCCTGGAAGCTGTTCGGCGATATCGCGCCGGGCTGGGCGCGGGCCCAGGCGATCGTGAAGTACGCCCACGAGCGGATCACCTTCGGCTACGAGCACGCGCGGCCGACGCGGACCGCCTTCGAGGCGCACGAGGAGCGGCTGGGCGTCTGCCGCGACTACGCCCACCTGGCGATTACGCTCTGCCGCTGCATGAACATCCCGGCGCGGTACTGCACCGGCTACCTCGGCGACATCGGCATTCCGCCGTCCGGTCCGGGGGACTACAGCGCCTGGATGGAGGTCTATCTGGGCGGCCAGTGGCGCACCCTGGACGCGCGGCACAACAAGCCGCGGATCGGCCGGATCATGATGGCCCTGGGCCGCGACGCCACCGACGTGGCCATCGTCACCAACTTCGGCCCCGCCACCCTGGCCGACTTCCAGGTGATCACCGACGAACTGCCGGAGACCCTGGCCCGGGTGGGGTAGGGCGAGCAAGGGGCTGCGGCGCCGGTTCCTCCTCCAACGTCGCAATTCAGGCCGGCCGTCGCGCGTTCGGACAGGCTGGACTCAGCGTGAAGACCCCGGCGGCAGATCACCAATCGCCGCAAAATTGCTGATCGTCACCGCGCCCTCGGGAAATTGCGCCACAATATGAAGCTCGCCGCCCATCGCTTCGATAAAGCGGCGCAGGTTGCTCACATACATGTCCGCCCGTTTCTCCATTTTCGCGACGGCAGCCTGGCCGACGTGGAGCGTCTCGCCCAGCGTTTCCTGGGTGAGCAAGCGGGCCTGGCGAAGCTCGGAGAGCGACATCTCTTCACGCAACGCAGCCGCCTTCGTCGCGGCGTTCGCGCGCTGCGCCGGCGTCATGGCGTCCCGCAGAGATTGAAACGAGTTGCGTCCGGTCATGGCAGCGACCCTTCCCTTCTGAGCCCTTCAATATGTTCGTCGTACAGGCGGTCCGCCACCGGGACGAAGGTCTCGTAGAACCGGTCGTCACCGGTCTTGTCGCCGCCGATCAGGAGGATCGCCATCCGTCGCGGATCGAACGCGTAGAAGATCCGAATAGGCCTTCCGCCGCTTTGCACCCGCAGTTCGCGCATAGGGCTGTGACGCGATCCGTTGATCCCCGACGAATAAGGATGGCCCAACCGCACGTCGCGCTCTTCCAACAGCGCGACATGGGCTGAAACATCCTCCTGCTCAGCCTCGTCAGGGCATTCCACCACGCCCCGAGCTGATCGATGTATTCGACCTCACATGCCACTCATGGAATATTCCATCAACGGAATTTCCCGTCAAGGGCGTCGCGCCCCTGCGGCGGGGGAAATATTCATGTAATGTGGGTTCGGCATACTGCGTAAGCGGTTGCGACTCTGACACAGGGTCGCCCGCGATCAACTGGGGGAATAGCCTGATGACCACCGCCCGCCTCAGCGTCCTGGCGCTGCTTGCCTCGACCGCCCTGGTCGCCGGCTGCGCCAGCGACACCGGCGCGCCACAGGCCATGGGCAAGGCCTCGGCCGTGAACGCCTCGGCGACGATGCGGGCCAACGTCGACAACTTCATGCTGGTGGACGCCAACCTCGAGGCGCACGAACTGTACCGGCTGTCCGACGCGCCGGCGGTGGTGATCGTCACCCAGGCCAATGGCGACGCGGTGCTGCAGGGCGAGGCCCCGGCGCTGAAGACCCTGGCCGCCCGCTACGGCGCCAAGGGTGTGGAGTTCATGATGATGAACTCCAGCCTGAAGGACAGCCGCGAGGCGATCCAGGCCGAGGCCCGGAAGGCCGGCTACGACCTGCCGATCCTGATGGACGCCTACCAGATCGTCGGCGAGAGCCTGGGCGTCACCCGCTCGGCCGAGGCCTATGTCATCAACCCCAAGACCTGGGCCGTGGTCTACCACGGCCCGGTGTCGGGCGCGGCCGGGGCGCTGGACGCGATGCTGGCCGGTCAGCCCGCGCCGGCGGCGACCGTGGCCTCGACCGGCGCCCTGGTCGCCTTCCCGGAACGCGGCGCGCAGAAGATTTCCTACGTCAGGGACGTGGCGCCGATCCTGGAAGCCAAATGCGTCGCCTGCCACCAGGAAGGCGGCATCGGCCCCTTCGCCATGACCAACTACGACATGGTCAAGGGCTTCTCGCCGATGATCCGCGAAGTGCTGCGCACCGACCGGATGCCGCCCTACAACGCCGACCCGCACGTGGGCAAATTCTCGGACAGCAAGAACCTGAGCCCCGACGAGGTGAAGACCCTGGTCCACTGGATCGAGGCCGGCGCGCCGCGCGGCGAGGGGACCGACCCGCTGGGCGCCGTCAGGCACGTGGCCGCCGAGTGGCCGCTTGGCAAGCCGGACCTGATCCTGAACGTGCCGAAGTACACGGTCCCCGCCTCGGGCGTGGTCGACTACCAGCGCCCCTACGTGGTCAATCCGGAGACCGAGGGCCACTGGATCCGCGCCACCACCGTCAAGCCGGGCGACCGCCAGGTGGTGCACCACCTGCTGACCGGCTGGATGAAGGACGTGCCGGCCGACGGCCATTCCTCGGAGATGAAGTGGCAGGGTTCGGTGGGCGGCTATGCGGTCGGCGCCGAGAGCAATATCCAGCCCAAGAACGTCGGCGGCTACCTGCCGGCGGGCGGGGCCATCGGCATGCAGGTCCACTACACGCCGGACGGCAAGGAGACGGTCGATAACAGCCAGATCGGCGTCTACTTCTACGACAAGCCGCCGGAGCTGATGATGCGCAACGTGGTGGTGATCGACCCCACCATCGAGATCGGCCCCAACGAGGCGCGCCACCAGGAAGTGGCCTATGTCGAGTTCCCGAACGACGCGCTGCTGTACTCGGCCTTCCCGCACGCCCACTACCGCGCCTATTCCAGCGACCTGTGGCTGCAGACGCCGGACGGCAAGAAGACCCTGCTGCTCAGCCTGCCGCGCTACGACTTCAACTGGCAGCGTTCGTATACGTTCGCCACGCCGATCAAGGTCCCGGCCGGCTCGAAGCTGATCGCCCACTACGTTTACGACAACTCCAGGCGCAACCCCGCCAACCCCGACCCGAACCGCAAGATCACCTGGGGCGAGCAGTCGTGGGAGGAGATGTTCTTCACCTCCGTGGCCTTCCGCTGGATGGACGAGACGGCGGCCAGGAAGGTCGATTCCGACGCCCGCTTCGCCGGCACGCGCATGCTGGGCATGCTGGACGACAACATCGACGGCAAGATCGAGAAGTCGGAGCTGCGGCACGGCCCGATGGGCGACATGCTGGGCAAGTATTTCGCCGTGCTCGATACCAACCACGACGGGGCGCTGGACAAGGCCGAGCTGGCCAAGGCCCAGGCGATGATGGGCGCTCGCCGGCGCGGATCGGAAGCGACGGTCGACGGGCCGTCCGCCTCGACGCCGCTGGGCGGGCGCTAGGCTTTCCGACCCGCCCGGTTGTCATGGAAGCTGCGCGAGCCCTGACGTAGTCTGGGTTGTGTGGGCCGGGCGTCGCCGCGGCCCGTCCGGAGGCTGGCGATGGCTGATGCCGCGATCGCGTTCGCGAACAACGACATGGTGCTGCTGGTCTGGCGCTATGGCCAGAAGCTGGACGGCTGCCTGGGGTTCAGCGTGCAGCGCAGGGCCGGGACGGCCAACGCGCCGGGCCGCTGGATCCCGCTGCCGGCCTGGGTGGGCTTCGAGGGCCAGGACAATCCCGCCTGGAAGGCCAGCGACACCGACATCTGGCCGATCCAGAAGTTCTCCTGGAAGGATCTCACCGCGCGGCGGGGCCGGACCTACAGCTATCGCATCGTGCCGATGATGGGGGCGGTGGGGGCGCTGACGCCTGACCTGGGCCGGGCGGTGGAGACGCCGCACCCGGTGGTCCTGTCGCCCAAGCGCGGCGTGTTCCGGACCTTCTTCAACCGCGGCATCCTGTCGACCCAGTTCGTCACCCACGCGCTGCCGAAGGCGGCGGACGGGTCGCCCGACACGGTGAGCCTGCTGACCCACGGGACCACGCCGGGCGACCCGCTGCGCGAGGCGCTGGCGGGCGACATCCTGACCGGTCTGCTCACCCTGCTGCGGCGGGTGAAGGTGTATGGCGGACGCTGCTACGCAGCGCTGTACGAGCTGGCGGACAAGCAGCTGCTGGCCGCGCTGGTGGAGTCTCCGGCGCTGAGCATCATTCTCAGCAACACCGGCGCCGACGACGCCGAGAACCATGACGCGCGCACCGCCCTGCACGCCCAGGCCGACACCCAGGTCACCGACCGCTTCATCACCAACGGCATCGGCCACAACAAGTTCGTGGTCTACGAGGATGCGCGCGGGGTCGCCCAGGCGGTGCTGCTGGGCAGCACCAACTGGACCTGGACGGCGCTGGTCGGCCAGTCGAACAACGCACTGATCGTGGAGTCGCCGGAGCTGGCGGCCCGCTATCTGGACTATTGGCGGCGGCTGAAGGCCGACACCCGCGCCGACGGCCATGGCCAGCAGGGCGAGCCGCTGCGGACGTCCGACAACCAGCCCGGCGACTGGTTCGCCATCGATCCCAAGGGCGCGCCGGACGCGCGGGCCAGGGTGTGGTTCTCGCCCAACACGGCGCGCAAGCGGGCCAGCCCGGTCCCGGCCCAGGAGCCCGCGCCCGGCGACCTGGCCGAGGTGTTCGCGCTGATGGACGCCGCTCAGCACGCGATCCTGTTCCTGGAGTTCCAGCCCGGCTCGCCCAGCGTGATCGACCATGCCGCGGCGATCTCCCTGGCGCGGCCGGACCTGTTCGTGCGCGGGGCGGTGACCGATCCGGCCGCGGCGCAGAACTTCCGCACGGTGCTGTTCCACCGGCCGGGCGCGGATCCCGAGGCGGTGGCGCCGGCCAGCGCGATCAAGGACCAGTTCGCCTTCTGGCAGGCGGAGCTGCTGAAGAGTTCGGCCGGCGCGCACGCCATCATCCACGACAAGATCGTGGTGATCGACCCGATCTCGCCGGACTGCGTGGTGGTCACCGGCAGCCACAACCAGGGCTACACGGCCTCGCACAACAACGACGAGAACCTGCTGATCGTGAAGGGCCACGGGCCGCTGGCCCAGGCCTATGCGGCCCATGTGATGGACATCTACGACCACTACCGGTTCCGGTTCATCCTGCAGGAGAAGGGGCATCAGGCCTTCTCCGGCCTGCACCGCGACGACGGCTGGCAGGACCCCTATTTCACCGGCACGCGGCTGGCGGACGAGAGCCGGCCGTGGGGGCTGTGAGCGCTAACCCAGAGCCAGGGCGGACCGCCGCGCGCGGGAGCGCAGCACCAGGATGATCACGGCGGCGATCGCGACGTTGCCCGCCACCACCGCGAGCCCGGCGTGGTAGGTCCCGGTCGCGTCCTTGGCGACGCCCCACAGCGCCGGGATCACGAACGAACCCAACTGACCCAGCGAGTTGATCGCCGCCACGCCGACCGCCGCTGAACGCGGGTGCAGTATCGCGCCGGGCGTCGTGAAGAACAGCGCAATGGCGGCGACATTGAACGCCGTGAAGGCGACGTAGCCGGCGATCACCAGAGCGGGCGCGTCGGTCAAGGCCATGAGCGCGAAGGCGGCGGCGATGACGACCATCGGCGCGGCCACGAAGGCGCCGCGGTGGCCGGTTCGGTCGGAGAGCCAGCCGTTGGTCAGGATCAGGGCGGCCCCGAACAGGTTGGCGCCGGCGGCGATGTAGCCGATGGCGTCGGCCGAAAGGCCGGTGGCGGTCCGGACGATCTGCGGCGCGGACAGGGTGAAGGCATAGCCCGATCCCAGGGCCAGGAAGTTCACCGCCACCAGGGCGGCGAAGGTCGGATTGAGCAGGGCGCGGAACGGATTGTGGTGATCGCCCGCGCGCCCCTCGGCGTCGGCGGCCAGCCGCTCCCCAAGCCAGGCCTTCTCGGCCGTCGAGAGCCAGCTGACCGTCTCCGGGCCGTCGGGCAGGCAGAACAGGATGACGCCGCTCAACAGCACCGCCGGCAGGCCCTCGGCCAGGAACAGCCACTGCCAGCCGGCCAGGCCCAGGCGGCCCTGCAGCCCCAGCAGGCTTCCGGCCACAGCCCCCATCAACGCCGCGCCCAGGGGCACGGCGAAGTAGAACCGGGTGATCGCCCGCGCCCGATACGTCTCCGGAAACCACAGGGTCACGTAGTAGAGCACGCCCGGGAAGAAGCCGGCCTCGGCCGCGCCCAGCAGGAAGCGTATCGTGTAGAACTGCCAGGGCGTCCGCACGAAGGCCATGCCCATGGCCAGGACGCCCCAGGTGATCATGATCCGCGCGATCCAGCGCCGCGCGCCGACCTTGGCGAGGATCATGTTGGAAGGGATTTCCAGCGCCGCGTAGCTCAGGAAGAACAGGCCGGCGCCCAGGCCGTAGACCGTGGCCGAGAACCCAAGGTCGCGGTTCATCTGCAGGGCCGCGAAGCTGATGTTGACGCGGTCGACGTAGGCGATGGCGTAGCCCAGCGCGATCAGCGGCAGCAGGCGCCAGGAGATCTTGCGCAAGGTCGCGGCCTCCGAGACCCCCTCGGCGGTCGTGGTCATAGCAAAGTCCCCCCGAACTCAGGCCGGCTACGGCGCCCGGTAGACCTCGATGGCATGTCCATCGGGATCGCGACAGCCGAACCATACGAAGGCGGTCTCTTGCGATGGGTGAAAGACAAGCTCACCCCTTAACTGCTCGCCAGAGAGGCTCGGATGTCGTCGAGGCTCCGAAGCAGTTGGAAGGGGTTGCTCGGGGAGGGGACAAAACCCCATCCGCGCCAGAACCCGACCGCCGCCTGATCGACCGCGTTCACGATCACCGCCCGTCCGCCTGTGAGATCGGCGCTGAGCACGATCCGCTCCAGGGCGTGAAGCACCAGCAGTCCGCTGAGACCTCTCCCCTGATGGCGGCGGTCCACCGCGAGTTGGCCGATGAGCAGGCAGGGCAGGGGATCGGGAGGCTGGCCGGTTCGGATCTTCCGCGGCGCCGCGCGAGGCGCGACCGCCGTGGGCGCCAACCCGTAGTAGGCAATGACCCTGCCCTCATCCCGGATCACCATGACGACAGAGAATCCGCGTTCCTGGTTCCGCAGCGCGCGTTCGCTGAGCCATCGATTCAGCGACGGCTTTCCGCAGTCGAAGTCGGAGATGTCGTGATGCGGGCCCAGCCGTTCGGGTTCGACGAGCAGGGCGCTACGCTCCCCGCAGCCGACGGGCCTTGCGCAGCCGATCGACCATTTCCGGAACGAGCTTGCCGGGCGCCGAGATCAGCGCCTTGAACGCGGCGAAGTGCTCAGCGGACATCCGGATCGTGGACTGCTCCATCAGCACCTGCTCCGCCGCCTGCACAGCCGCGTCGCGCATGAAGTCGGTTCGCGAACGCCCGCGCAGCTCCGCCGCCTGATCGATGATCGCCAGATCATCTTCGGGAAGGCGCATTGAGATGGGGGCTGGCATGGGCGGCTCGCTTCTGGACACCGGACTATAGTGCAAAATGCACTACAGATCAACGGTCCGAGCTCTCTGAGTGGCGGAGATGAAGCCGCCACGCTCCGGGCAGAAGTCCCAGCTTACAAACGTCCTACCGCGTCGCCGGCGCATGCGCATAGCCCAGCTGGTCGTTCAGGCGGTCCGGTACGGCGCCCGCCGTTTGCGCCGAACGCCGGGTCCGAAACCGGCGAGCGAATCGGAGCGCAACGTGATCAAGGATTGCATATCCCCTTGGCCCGGAGCCTTCGCCATGCCGACAAGACTCTTCATCGCCGCCCTGTCCGGGGCGTTGACGCTGTCCGGCGGCGCGATGGCTCAGGAGACGTCCGCAGCCTGGGACCCTGACCACATCGCCTGGCAGCGCACCGACCCGCAGGGAACCAGGTTCGCCCTGCTGGAGGGCGTTCGCGACAAGGCCGGCGTGTCATTCTCCTACGCCTTCTTCATTCCCGCCGGCGTCTGGAACGCGCCGCACTCGCATAGCGCCACGGCGCGGGTGTTCGTCGCCCGAGGCGTTCTGCGCATGGGATACGGCAACGTGCTGGATAAGGCCTCGGCCACCGCCTATCCGGCCGGCAGCTATGTGCTGGTGCCGGCGGGCGCGCGTCACTTCGACGGTTCGGACCAGGACACCGTGATCTTCGGCGTTGCGGTGGGGCCCTGGAGCACGACCTACCTCGATCCCAAGGCCGCAGGCTCCGCCGGGACTATTGCGCCGCCTGTTCCTGGGCGTAGCCGAGCTGCTCGTTGAGGCGTTCGAGGACGGTGATGGCCGCCTCCGGGATCACCGTGCCAGGGGTGAAGATGGCGGCGACGCCCATCTGCTTCAGGGTCTTGAAGTCCTCGGGCGGGATGACGCCGCCGACGAAGACCAGGATGTCCGCGCGACCGAGTTTCGCCAGCTCGGCCTGCAATTGGGGGACCATAGTCAGATGGCCGGCGGCCAGCGAACTGGCGCCCACCGCGTGGACGCCGGTTTCGACAGCCTCGGCGGCGGCCTCGGCGGGGGTCTGGAACAGGTCGCCGATCTCGACCTCGAAGCCCAGGTCCGCGAAGGCCGAGGCGATCACCTTCTGGCCGCGGTCGTGGCCGTCCTGGCCCATCTTGGCGACCATGATGCGGGGCCGCTTGCCGTCGGCCTGGGCGAAGGCGTCGGCCATGGCGCGGGCGCGGTCCGAAGCGGGGGTGGCGCCGGCCTCGCGCAGGTAGACGCCCTTGACCGCGTCGGCGTGGGCCTTGTGGCGCTTGAACACCTTCTCCAGCGCGAAGGAGATCTCGCCGACCGTGGCCATCGCCCGGGCGGCGTTGACGGCCAGTTCCAGCAGATTGGCCTTGCCCGAGGCGCCGGCGGTCAGCGCGTCCAGCGCGGCGGCCACGGCCTCCGGGTCGCGCTCGGCCTTCAGGCGGCGCAGCTTCTCCAGCTGGGCGTTGCGCACGGCGGTGTTGTCGACCTTGAGCACCGGCAGGTCGTCGGGAACGTCGGGGCGGTAGCGGTTCACGCCCACCACGCTCTGCTGGCCCGAGTCGATCCGCGCCTGGGTGCGGGCCGAGGCCTCCTCGATGCGCCGCTTGGGCAGGCCGTTCTCGATGGCCTTGGCCATGCCGCCTAGGGCCTCGACCTCGGCAATGTGGATCAGCGCGCGCTCGGCCAGGTCGGCGGTCAGGCGCTCGACGTAGTAGCTGCCGCCCCAGGGGTCGACGACCCGGTCCTGGCCGCTCTCCATCTGCAGGAACAGCTGGGTGTTGCGGGCGATCCGCGCCGAGAAGTCGGTCGGCAGCGCCAGGGCCTCGTCCAGGGAGTTGGTGTGCAGGCTCTGGGTCTGGCCGCCGACCGCGCCCATGGCCTCGACGGCGGTGCGGGGCACATTGTTGTAGACGTCCTGGGCCGCCAGCGACCAGCCGCTGGTCTGGGTGTGGGCGCGCAGCGACAGCGAGCGGGCGTCCTTCGGGTCGAACTCGGCCCTCATCAGCCTGGTCCATAGCAGGCGCGCGGCCCGCTGCTTGGCGACCACCATGAACATGTTCATGCCGGCGCACCAGAAGAACGACAGGCGCGGCGCGAACTGGTCGACGGTCATGCCCGCCGCGACGCCCGCGCGGACATATTCGATGCCGTCGGCCAGCGTGTAGGCCAGCTCCAGGTCCAGCGTCGCCCCGGCTTCCTGCATGTGGTAGCCGCTGATCGAGATCGAGTTGAAGCGCGGCATCTCCTTGGACGTGTACGCGAAAATGTCGGCCACGATCCGCATCGAGGGGGTCGGCGGGTAGATGTAGGTGTTCCGGGTCAGGAACTCCTTCAGGATGTCGTTCTGGATGGTGCCGGCGAGCTTCTCGTGCGGGACGCCCTGTTCCTCGGCCGCCACGATGTAGAGCGCCAGGATTGGCAGCACCGCGCCGTTCATGGTCATCGACACGCTCATCTTGTCGAGCGGGATGCCGTCGAACAGGGTCCGCATGTCGTAGATGCTGTCGATCGCCACGCCCGCCATGCCGACATCGCCGGCGACGCGCGGGTGGTCGGAGTCGTAGCCCCGGTGGGTGGCCAGGTCGAAGGCGATGGACAGGCCCATCTGCCCGGCCGCCAGGTTGCGGCGGTAGAAGGCGTTGGAATCCTCGGCCGTGGAGAAGCCTGCGTACTGGCGGATGGTCCACGGGTTGGTGGCGTACATGGTCGGATAGGGGCCGCGCACGAACGGCGCCAGGCCCGGGAAGCCGCCCATGGCCGGGAAGCCCTCGATATCGGCGGCGCTGTACGCCGGGCGGACGGCGATACCCTCGGGCGTGTTCCAGGGCTCCGCCTGGGCCGGCGGCGTGGCGGGCGAGGGGCCGTCGAAGGGCAGGGTGGCGAAATCGGGGAAGGGGGTCATGGGAACATCATCCTTCCCCCGCTTGCGGGGGAAATGTCGCCTATGCCCGAAGGGCGGGCGACAATGGGGGAGACATGCCGAGCGGCGTCCCCCATCGGCCGCTCGCCTGCGGCGTCGGGCCGCTTTCCCCCGCATGCGGGGGAAGGTTTGAGGCTTCTCAAGCCGCCACCTCGTAGCGTTGCGACAGCCGCATGGGCTTGAGCGGCACGCAGACGCTGTCCGGGCCGGGCAGGCGGGCGGAGGACTGGTCGGCGGGCGGGGCGGCGGGCTCGAACTCGGCGGTGGCGTCGGCGGTGGGCGGGAAGACGGTGACCCCGAGGATTTTCGGCTCGCCGCGGGCCGTCACGGCGGCCGCCACCTCGGTGGCGATCAGACCGGACTGCAGGGCGGCGATCAGGCCGCCGGCCGCCTCGATGGCCTGCAGGCGCTCCCAGGCGGCCCGCGCGATCTCGTCGGTGAGCGCCTCGAGGTAGCCCGACCCGGCGGCGGGGTCGGCGACGCGGCCGATATTGGCCTCCTCCATCAGCACCAGCTGGGTGTTGCGGCTCTGGCGGCGCGCGAAGGCGGTGGGCAGGCCCAGCGCATCGGTGAAATGACCCAGCACCACGGCGTCGGCGCCCCCGGTCGCCGCCCCGAACCCGGCGGCGGCCAGGCGGATCATGTTGGTCCAGGGGTCCTGGGCGGTAAGCATGCGGCGCGAGGCCCGGGCCTCGACGCGGCCCTGCGGGGCGGCGCCGGAAGCGATGGCTAGGCGGGCGAACACCGCGCGGGCGGCGCGCAGTTTGGCCATCGCCACGAAGTAGTCGGCGTCGGCGCTGAGCCCCAGGGTGATCCGCGCGAAGGCCTCGGCCACCGGCAGGCCGGCGCGGACCAGGGCCTTGGCGTAGGCGACGGCGGCGGTGGCGGCGACCGCCACCTCCAGGGCCTCGCCGGCTCCGGCCTCATGGGCGACCCGGCCGGAGGCGAGGAACAACTGCGCCTGGGGATAGGTCTGGGCCAGACGCACGGCGACGGTGGCGGCGCTGGCCAGATGGCTCTCGATGGGCCCGGGACTACCGCCGGCCTCGGCGAAGGCGCCTAGCGGGTCGAGGTTGAAGTTCAGCAGCGCGGCCGGCGAGGACTTGGCCACCGCATGCAGGGCCTCGGCCGCCCTGGGGCCCAGCAAGCCGGCGTCCAGGCCCACCGGCGCCAGCTCGACGACGACGCCGTTCAGGGCGCGGGTCAGCGCCTCGGCCGTGGCGTGGCCCTTGACGATCACCGAGGCCGCGCCGCCCTCCAGGTCGGCCAGCAGCTCGGCGTTGACCCGGGCCGGGTCGGGATGGGCCGACAGGGTGCGCGCGTCCCAGGGCCGGTCGGCGTCGAACGGGCGCGGCGGGAAGGTGGCGGGATGGTCGGCGGCGGCGTAGAGCGGCGCGATCGCCAAGCCCTCGACGGTGGCCCGCGCCAAGCTCTCGAACGGCTTGTCGCCCAGGGTCTTGGCGACCAGGGCGCGCCAGGCGTCCTCGCCGGCGGGCGGGAATCCGGGGTCCAGAAGACGAGCGTCGGCCATGCCCCGGAATTGCGCCCGCGCGCCCGCGGGCGTCAAGTTCACGCAGGGGTAGCCGGGCGGCACGGCGACAAAGCGTTGCATTCAGCCTGCCAGAACGGGCAGGCTGTCCGAGCCTCCAGCGTCCCGCGAGCAGTTGCGGCGCGCCTCACTTTGTGCGTACGACGTAAATATTCAATAGGATCGAAGGACCCGTCCATGGCCCTGCCACCCGTTCTCCGCGACCGCCTCCGTCTGCCGGTGATCGCCAGCCCGCTGTTCATCATCTCCGTGCCCGAACTGGTGATCGCCCAGTGTAAGGCCGGCGTGGTGGGCTCGTTCCCCGCGCTCAACGCGCGGCCGGCCTCGATGCTGGACGAGTGGCTGCACCAGATCACCGAAGAACTGGCCATCTGGGACCGCGACCATCCGGACACGCCCTCGGCGCCGTTCGCCGTGAACCACATCGTCCACAAGACCAGCGACCGGCTGATGCATGACGTCGAGGCCACGACCAAGTGGAAGGTCCCGATCATCATCACCTCGCTGGGCGCGCGGGAGGACGTGAACGCCGCGGTCCACTCCTACGGCGGCGTCGTGCTGCATGACGTGATCACCGACCGGTTCGCCCGCAAGGCCATCGAGAAGGGCGCGGACGGCCTGATCCCGGTGGCGGCGGGCGCTGGCGGCCACGCCGGGTCGCTGTCGCCCTTCGCCCTGGTGGGCGGCCTGCGGGAGTGGTTCGACGGGCCCATCGCGCTCTCGGGCGCCATCGCCAACGGCCGCTCGATCCTGGGCGCCCAGGCCATGGGCGCGGACCTGGCCTATGTGGGCTCTGCCTTCATCGCCACCCAGGAAGCGGCGGCCGGGCAGCCCTACAAGGACATGATCGTCGCCTCGAGCGGGGAGGACATTGTCTACACCAACCTGTTCACCGGGGTGCACGGCAACTACCTGGGCCCGTCCATCGTCGCGTCCGGCCTGGACCCCAGCGACCTGCCCAAGTCGGACCCCTCGGCGATGAATTTCGGCTCCGGCGGCAACCAGAAGTCCAAGGCCTGGCGCGACATCTGGGGCTGCGGCCAGGGGATCGGGGCGGTGAAGCACATCCCCACCGCCGGCGAACTGGTCGCTCGGCTGTCCGAGGAATACGAGGCGGCCAAGGCGGAACTGGCGGCCAAGACCGCCTTCACCGCCGGCCGCGTCCTGATGGCGGCGGAGTAGAGGCGACCAGGCGCGCGCCCGAAGCGGGTCGCCGGAGTCATAGATTTTCTGTGACGGTCTTCAGCTTATTCCCACTTAACGACTAGGAATAGGCGACATAGCTTCACCCTCAGACGGCTGAGGGAGAACTTATGTCCGCGCATCCATTGCATCGCCTGGTGGCGAGCGCTGGCCTGGCCGCGCTGCTCGGCGCCGCCGCACCGGCCGCGCGGGCGCAGCCGGCGGTGGCGACCGCCGGGGCGGCGCCGGTGGCGATCAGCCAGGAGCAGCTGCTGGCCCTGGTCGGGCGGCTGGACGCGCTGGAGAAGCACAACGAGGAGCTGGAAGGCCAGATTCTCGACCTGAAGGCGCAGGCGGCCGGCAACAACCAGGCGATCCGCGAGCAGGTCAACAATGCGCCGACGGTCTCACTGGCCAACGGTCGGCCGACCTTCGCGAGCGCCGACGGCCAGTTCACGGCCTCGATCCGCGGCATCGTCCAGCTGGACGCCGCCCACTATGACCAGCATAGCCCGGGCCCGCTGGCCACCGACTTCCGGCGCGGCTCGGTGGGCGACGCCACCGAGGCGGACCGGGCCCGCGACCTGGGCGACGGGACGAATTTCCGCCGCGCCCGGTTCGGGGTCGAGGGCAAGGCCTGGGGCGACTGGAACTACAACCTGCTGTTCGACTTCGGCGGCTCAGGCGTCGAGGACGTCGGCAAGATCACCAACGCCTATGTGGAATACGCCGGCTTCACCCCGGTGAAGCTGCGGGTCGGGGCGTTCGCGCCCACCACCGGCCTGGAGGACGCGACCGCCAACACGGCCTCGCTGTTCCCGGAGCGGCCGGCGGTGGCGGAACTGGTGCGCGGCCTGGCCGGCGGCGATGGGCGCACCGGCGCCGCGGTGCTGGCCAACGGCGACCGCTGGAGCATGTTCGGGGCGATCACCGGCAACACCATCGCCGTCCAGACTTTCGACGAGCAGCTGGGCTTCGTCGGGCGGCTGACCTACGTGCCCTACAAGGACGCCGACAACCTGGTCCACATCGGCGCCAGCGCCAACATCGTGATCAACCCGGCGGCCACCGGCCCGGACGTGGCGCCGGCCGGGGCGGCGACGCCGATCCGGCTGCGCGAGCGGCCGGAGCTGCGGGTCGACGGCACGCGGCTGGTGGACACCGGCAACATCGACGCCGACGACGTGCGCGCCTACGGCCTGGAGGGCGGGCTGCAGCACAGGCAGTTCAGCCTGGCCGGCGAGTACTTCTGGCTGGACGTGAACCGCCGCGCCAGCGTGCTGGCCGACCCCAGCTTCGACGGCTGGTACCTGCAAGGCGCCTGGACCCTGACCGGCCAGCCGCGTCGCTACAATGTGGCGGCCGGCGGCTTCGACGCCCCCAAGATCGACAAACCCTTCAGCCTGAGGGAGAAAAACTGGGGCGTCTGGGAGCTCGCGGCCCGCTATTCCGAGCTGAACCTGGACTACCGCGCCGGCCTGGCCGGGACCGCCCAGGCCACCTCGTCGATCCGCGGCGGGGACCAGAAGATCTTCACGCTCGGGCTCAACTGGTACGCCAACAGCAATGTGCGTTTCCTCGCCGACTACCAGCGTGTTGATGTGAACCGGCTGTCGGCTGGCGGAACCGCCTTCGGCGCGGGCGCACTCACGCCGCCGGCGGGAGCGCAGATCGGCCAGACCCTCAACATCTGGTCCTTCCGCACCCAGTACGCGTTCTAGGCCGAACTTAGGGACCCCCAAGCCTATGACCCACGACCTCACCCTGAGCCGCCGCAGCCTGCTCGCCACCGGCGGCGCCGGCGCCGTCGGCGCCCTGCTGCCGGGCGTCGCCCTGGCGCAAAGGGCCAAGCCCGTCACCCTGCTGAACGTCAGCTACGACCCCACCCGGGAGCTCTACAAGGACATCAACGCCGCCTACATCGACTACTGGAAGGGCAGGACCGGCCAGGTGCTGACCATCCAGCAGAGCCACGGCGGGTCGGGCAAGCAGGCGCGCTCGGTGATCGACGGGCTGCAGGCCGATGTGGTGACCCTGGCGCTGGCGGCCGACATCGACGAGATCGCGACCCGGGCCAAGCTGCTGCCGGCCAACTGGCAGACCCGGCTGCCCAACAACTCGACGCCCTACACCTCGACGATCGTGTTCCTGGTGCGCAAGGGCAACCCCTGGAAGGTCCGCGACTGGCCGGACCTGGTGAAGCCGGGGATCGGGGTGATCACCGCCAACCCGAAGACTTCCGGCGGTGCGCGCTGGGCCTATCTGGCGGCCTATGCGGCGGCGGCCAAGGCGGGCGGCGGCGACGCGGCGGCCCAGGCCTATATGTCGAAGCTGTTCAAGAATGTCCCGGTGCTGGACACCGGCGCGCGGGGCGCCACCACCACCTTCGCCCAGCGCAGGATCGGCGACGTTCTGCTGTCGTGGGAGAACGAGGCCTATCTGACCCTCGACGAGTTCGGGCCGAACTTCGACATCGTCTATCCGTCAAGCTCGATCCTGGCCGAGCCGCCGGTGGCGCTGATCGACAAGAACGTCGACCGGCACAAGACCCGCGAGCAGGCGACCGGCTACCTGAACTTCCTCTACAGCCCGCGCGCCCAGGACATCATCGGCAAGCACCACTTCCGGCCGCGCGAAGCGGCGGCGGCGGCCAAGTACGCCGCCTCGTTCAAGCCGATCCCGCTGGTCACCATCGATGGCGCGTTCGGCGGCTGGAAGAAGGCCCAGGCGACGCACTTCGCCGACGGCGGGGTGTTCGACAAGATCTATAAGCCGTCGTGACCGACTTCGTCGCCTCGCCCCCGGTGATCCGTCCGGGTGGGACCGTGAGGCCCCGCCCGCGGCGTTGGAAGGAACACTCGATCCTGCCGGGCTTCGGGCTCTCGCTGGGCGTGACGCTGATCTACCTGGGCCTGATCGTGCTGCTGCCGCTGGGCGTGCTGGCGATGCGGCCGTGGGAGATCGGGCTGGACGGGATCGTCAGGACCCTGACCGACGCGCGGGTGGCGGCGGCGCTGAAGATCACCTTCGGGATCTCATTCCTGGCGGCCCTGACCAACGGGCCGCTGGGCCTGCTGATCGCCTGGACCCTGACCCGCTACGAGTTTCCCGGCCGGCGGATCATGGACGCCCTTGTGGACCTGCCGTTCGCGCTGCCGACGGCGGTGGCCGGGATCGCGCTGACCACGCTCTATGCGCCCACCGGGCCGCTGGGGGCCCTGGCCGCGAAGATCGGCATCAAGACCGCCTATTCGCCGCTCGGCATCTTCATCGCCCTGGTATTCATCGGCCTGCCGTTCGTGGTGCGCTCGATCCAGCCGGTGCTGCAGGACCTGGACCGCGGCGTCGAGGAGGCGGCCCAGACCCTAGGCGCCACCGACCTGCAGCGGATCGCCTATGTGGTGATCCCGGCGCTAGGGCCGGCGATCCTGTCGGGGATCAGCCTGGCGTTCGCCCGGGCGGTCGGCGAGTACGGCTCGGTGATCTTCATCGCCGGCAATATGCCGATGAAGACCGAGATCGCGCCGCTGCTGATCGTCATCAAGCTTGAGCAGTACGACTACGCCGGCGCGGCGGCGATCGGGGTGGCCATGGTGGCGATCTCGTTCGGCGCGCTGATCGGGATGAACATCCTGCAGATGGCCCTGGCGCGCCGGGGGCGCACATGATCGACGCCGTCGCGCCCGGCGCCTCGCGCCCGCTGTTCCGCATCGTCCTGCCGGGGATCGCGCCCCTGATGCTGCTGGCCTCGGCCGCGGCGATGGCCGGGCTGATCCTGCTGCCGCTGGGGGTGGTGTTCCAGGAGGCGCTGGCCAAGGGCCTGATGCCTTACCTGGCCGCCCTCAAGGAAACGGACGCCATCGCGGCGGTGAAGCTGACCCTGCTGGTGGCGGCGATCTCGGTGCCGCTGAACGCGGTGTTCGGGGTGGCGGCGGCCTGGACGATCACCAAGTTCGAGTTTCGCGGCAAGAGCGTCCTGCTGACCCTGATCGACCTGCCGTTCTCGATCTCGCCGGTGGTCTCGGGCCTGGTCTGGGTGCTGCTGTTCGGGGCCCAGGGGATCTTCGGGACCTGGCTGATCGATCACGACGTGAAGATCATCTTCGCCACGCCGGGCCTGGTGCTGGCGACCATCCTGGTCACCTTCCCGTTCGTGGCCCGCGAGCTGATCCCGCTGATGCAGGAGCAGGGCTCGGACGAGGAGGCCGCCGCCCTGACGCTCGGCGCCAGCGGCTTCACCACCTTCTGGCGGGTGACCCTGCCCAACATCAAATGGGCGCTGCTCTACGGCGTCCTGCTCTGCAACGCGCGCGCGATGGGCGAGTTCGGCGCGGTCTCGGTCGTTTCCGGCCATATCCGCGGGCTCACCAACACGCTGCCCCTTCACGTCGAGGTGCTTTACAATGACTATGACTCCGTCGGCGCCTTCGCCGCAGCGTCCATCTTGGCCGGCCTCGGGATCATCACGCTTGTCCTCAAGACCGTCCTCGAATGGCGTCATTCCGGTGAACTTTCGGCGAGCCGAAAGCACTGACGAGCGCCTGGCCCTGGAGATCAAGGGCGTCTCCAAGCAGTACGGCCGCTTCCCGGCGCTGAAGGACGTGTCGCTGCAGGCCAAGGACAAGGAGTTCCTGGCGCTGCTGGGGCCGTCCGGGTCGGGCAAAACCACGCTGCTGCGGGTGCTGGCCGGGCTGGAGGAACCCGACGCCGGTGAGGTGCGGTTTGGCGGCGAGGATTTCCTGGCCCTGCCGGTGCGCCTGCGGAAGGTGGGCATGGTGTTCCAGCACTACGCCCTGTTCCGCCACATGACCGTGGCCCAGAACATCGCCTTCGGCCTGACCGTGCGCCGCCGCTCGGAGAAGCCGTCGAAGTCGGAGATCGGCGACCGGGTCGCCGACCTGCTGTCGCTGGTGCAGCTCGAGGGCCTGGAGAAGCGGTTCCCGTCGCAGCTGTCCGGCGGCCAGCGCCAGCGCGTGGCGCTGGCCCGGGCGCTGGCGATCGAGCCCAAGATGCTGCTGCTGGACGAGCCGTTCGGGGCCCTGGACGCCCAGGTACGGCGCGAACTGCGCCGTTGGCTACGGGAACTGCACGACAAGGCGGGGGTCACCACCGTCTTCGTCACCCACGACCAGGAGGAGGCCCTGGACCTGGCCGACCGGGTGGCGATCCTGAAGGACGGCCAGCTGATCCAGCTGGGCACGCCCAACGAGGTCTATGAGCATCCGGCCACGCCGTTCGTGTTCGACTTCCTGGGCGCCGCCTGCCGGATGCCGGGCGTCGTCGACGGCAGCCGCCTGCTGGTCGCCGACTGGGAGTCCGAGGCGCCGAAGGGGGCGCCGCAGGGCCCGGTCGACGTGTTCTTCCGCCCGGACGAGGTGGCCTTCGCGCCCCTCGATGGCGCGGGGCTGGCGGCCGAGGTGCGCGGGGTCACCCAGCGCGGGCCCGACGTGCGCATCGACTGCCTGATAGAGGGCCAGACCGTCGAGCTGCAGGCCCACGGCCCGACCCTGCCGCCAGGGGTAGCGACGGGCCTGCCGGTGCGCATCAAGCCGCTGCGTCCCCAGGTTTACGCGGCGGGCTGACGCCTTCTGGGCGAGTCGTGCGTTGAGGGGGCATGACTGAAACCACCGCTCAACGCCGCTTCTCGGTCCATGGCGTGGCCGAGGGCGCCTCGCGCGCCCACATCGTCGAAGGCGCCAGCTTCGAGGACGCCGCGCTCAGCTTCGTGGAGCACCAGCATCCCGTCGCGGACGACGACGTCAGCCTCTACGTCGAGGACTGCGAGACCGGGGAGCGACAGTGCTTCCGGGTCGATCCGGAGACCGGCGAGACGGCCCCATGTGACTAGGCCTCGCGGTCTTGCCCCCTGGTTGCCCTTCCGAGCGCATTGTTTGCTGATGATTTGCGGGCGCCGTTGTGGATGGCCTCCGCAACGGCGGAGACGAGCGGATTGGTCGGATGAGAGCCGTAGCTCATCAGCCGCCGCAGGAGCTTCTCGAACTCAGAATAGACGACACTGCGCGCCTGCGCCGCTTCGGCCAGTCGCTCGATCTCATCGGCCGTCGACCGGATCGCCTGCGTCCGGCGGGCCTTTTCCTCGGGCGTGAGGAGCCGGGCTCCGTCCGTCACGGCGATCTCCGCGTGCTGCCTGACGTAGCGAGCCACCGCACCTAGCGCGTGGGCCGCCGGCGTCGGCAGGGAGTAGCTGGTGCTTCGGCCGCCCTTGCGGTCCTTCATGAGGACCCCCCGCCTTGTGAGATCCTCGATATCGCGGAGCGCGGTGTCAGGCGAAGTCCTGGTGAGAACGGCCCATTTCGAAGACGTCAGGTTGCCTTCGAAGCCCTCAAGCAGCCTGTTCAGAACCAACGCCTGCCGGGCCGAGATCGGCTCCATGGCGATGGAATCCCAGAACCTGGCCTTGCGTATGACCGCAGCGAGGATCGCTTCGGCGCCGTTGAAGGCGCGGTCGAGGCAATCGAGGAACCACAGGAGCCAGTCGGTGATGTCAAGGCCGCCCTTCTGGGTGGTCTCGAGCGCCTTGTAGTACGCTTCGCGCTCGGCGCGGATTTGGGACGACATGCTGTAGAAGCGCTGGGGGCTCTCTTCGGATCGCGCCAGGGCCATGTCGGCAATGGCCCGTGCGATGCGCCCATTCCCATCCTCGAAGGGATGGACTGTGACGAACCACAGGTGGGCGACGGCCGCCTCCAAGACGGGATCCATGGCCTTACTTGCGTTGAGCGCCTTGAGGAACGCCGACATTTCGGCCGGCAGTCTTCCAGCCTCCGGCGCCTCGAAGTGGACCCGCCCGCGGTTGATCGGCCCGGAGACGACCTGCATTGGGCCGCTGTCGGTCGTGCGCCATCCTGCGACGACGATCCGGTGCATGCCGCTGTGGCCCGTTGGGAAGAGGGCGGCATGCCACGCGAACAACCGCTCCGTCGTGAGCGGCGCGTCGTAGTTTTGGGTGGCGTCGAGCATCATCTCGACGATGCCTTCGACACTTCGGTCTGCTGCGGCCAAGCCGCCTATGTCCATGCCGAGGCGACGTGCGATCGAAGATCGGACCTGATCCCGGTCAAGATTTTCCCCCTCGATCTCGCTGGACTTGATGACCTCCTCGGTGAGGTTGGCGAGGACAGCTTCTTCGCGCAGCTGGAAGCCGAGCGCGCGCATCCTCCCGATGAGAAGGCCCTGATGACGGCTGACGGAGACGAGCCGTTCGGAAACGTGTTCGACGTTCCAACGGAATTCCGGCCACGCATCTAGTTCGTAGATGTAGTCAGACATTCCCCGCATCTCCTGCGGAGATTGTGGCCCTCTATTGCGGCAGAGTTCAAGGGTATTCTCCGCACCAAGTGCGGATCTTAAATCTCCTATACGCCGCAATAGCTTGGATTGTGTCGCTACGGGGCGTCAGTTCGCCGCCAGCCAGCGGTCCATTTCGGGCAACCGGTTGGCGATGACCTCGACGCGGTAGCGGACGGCGGCGACGGACTTGTCGAGCTCGCTGCGGCTGGAGGCCGGGACGCTGGCGGCGAAGCGGGTCAGCTTGTCGATCATCGCCGGGTCGCGCGAGCTCTGGGCCAGGCGGGCGAAGTAGGAGGTCTGGCTGCTGGGTTCCAGGAACGGCTGTAGCCGGGCGCGGTTGGCGAGCGCGAAGTCGAAGGCCTTGTCCGGGAACGGGTTGGAAACCGCCCCGAGAAGCAGCGGAACCTCGGTCGCGCTGGGTTCGCCGCTGAGCGCCAGGGCCAGCGCCCGGTCGGCCAGGGCCGGGTCCAGGGCCGAGCCCAGGTAGCCATAGAGGCGGGCGCGGTCGGTGATGTCCTTCGACTCCCGGGCCTTGCGGTGGAGCGTGTCCCAGGTCGCGGCGTCGGCGTTGGCCGCGACGATGGACAGCACCGTGCGGCGACCGGTCCCGGTCAGGCTGTCCGGGTCGGTGAGCCAGCGCTCGAAGCGCCGGCGCGCCTCGGCGAGGACGGCCGGGTCGCCGAGCGCGCCGAGGTTTTCCAGGATGGCGCGGCGGGTGACGGCGTCGTTATCGGCCTCGCCCGGCTTGGGGTCCCAGCCGAGCCGCTGGGCCACCGGGCCGAGACGCCCGCGGGCGAAGGCGCGGAAGGCGGCCTGGTTCGGCCGGCGGTCGTACAGCCAGTCGATGGCCGACAGCTGGTCGGAGAGGGTGTTCAGCACGATGGGATCGCCGTCGGCCGGGGCGTTCTTGGCCAGGGCCAGGAAGTCGCTCATCGGCACGATGCCGACCTCGCCCAGGGCGCGGCTGTCGTAGAGCAGTCCCAGCTGGTCGGCCGGCGGAAGCTGGGCGTAGCGCGGCGCCAGCCTGGCCCACAGGTCGGTCGAATAGGCGGTGCGGAAATAGCTGGTCTGGCCGGCATTGACGACCGCGGGGGCGGCGACGTCGGCGGTCTTCGGCGCGCCGGCGGCGACGACGCCCTGCCAGGTCCTGCCGTCGAGCGAGGTCACCGTCACCGGCGCACGCCAGGTGCGCGGCGTGCGCTGGCCAAGGTCGGCGCCGAAGCGGTCCTGGTTCAGGACCACGCCGCCCGGCCCGGCGGTCGCGCGGATCAGCGGCACGCCCGACTGCAAGGTGAAGTCATGGGCGATGGCGGTGATCTTCTTCGTCGAGACCTTGTCGATCTCGGTCCACAGGTCGTCGCTGACGGTGTTCCCGTAGGCATGGGCCTTGATGTAGTTGCGCACGCCGGCCCGGAAGGCGGCCTCGCCGGTGTAGGCCTCCAGCATGCGGATCACCGCCTGGCCCTTCTGGTAGGTGATGGCGTCGAAGGCGCTGGACGCGGCGAACACGTCGCGGATCGGGGTGACGATCGGGTGCGTGCCGGCCCGGCTGTCCGTGCGCATGGCCCCCTGCTGGCCGGCCTGGGTGGAGAGCCAGACGTTCCACTCCGGGTGGAAGTGGTCGGTGGCCTTGTTCTCCATCCACGAGGCGAAGCCCTCGTTGAGCCAGAGGTTGTCCCACCAGTCCATGGTCACCAGGTCGCCGAACCATTGGTGGGCCATCTCGTGGGCGACGACGGTGAAGACGTTTTGCCGGTCGGTCTCGGTGGACAGCTTCGGATCGATCAGCAGGGCGTAGTCGAAGTAGAAGATCGCCCCCCAGTTCTCCATGGCGCTGAAGAACTGGCTGTTGCCGGGCCCGGCCACCAGGTCGAGCTTGGGCAGCGGGTAGGGCGTTTCGAAATACTCATTGTAGAAGCTGAGCAGCTTCACCGCGGCGTCGAGAGCGTACTGGCCCTTGGCCGCGTCGCCCCTGCGCACGATGACGCCGACGTCGGTCTTGCCGACCATCTGGTGGATGCGCTAGAAGTCGCCCAGCCCCATGAACAGCAGGTAGGAGCTCATCTTCGGGCTGTCTGCGAAGCGGACGCTCTGCAGCCCGTCGGCGGCCGGGGTGGTCTGGGCGACCGGCATGTTGGAGACGGCCATCTGGCCGGCCGGGGCGTCAACGGTCAGCGCGAACACCGCCTTCACCCCGGGTTCGTCCCACAGAGGGGCCAGGCGCCGGGCGTCGGAGTTTTCGAACTGGGTGTACAGGGCGCGCTGCTTGCCGGCCTTGCCCTCGTAGTCCAGGGCGAACAGGCCGGACGCCTGCTCATAGATCTTGCCCGTATAGGCGATGGAGAGGGTGTAGCGGCCGGGCGCCAGGGGCTTGGCGAAGACGAAGGCGGCGGTCTGCCGACCGGGGTCGAGGACTGTGCGGGGCGCGGCCTTGGCCCCTGACAGGCTCACCGCCTTGAACTCGAGGTCGGCGGCGTTGAGCACGATCCGGTCGGTGGCCTTCAGCACGGTGAGGGCGATCTTTTCCCCGCCCTTGAAGGTCAGGTGGTCGGCGTCCGGGGTGATGTGGATCTCATAGCGGTCGGGCCGGACGTTGGTCGGCAGGACGATGCGGGCCGGGGTGGCCGCCCGGGTCTTGGCCTTCGCCGGCGCGGCGGCCCAGGCGGGCGAGGTCAGCGCGACTAGCGCGGCGGCGAACACGGCAAGGAATTTCATCGATCGGGACTCAACGCGGCAAAAATGAGCACGCACCTTAAGGTCATGGGGCGCCGTCCGCTAGACGGGGAGCCGACCGTTCATCTCATCGCCGGCGTCCTTTGGCAGACGCGCGAACCAGAACAGCGAGACCAGGGTCAGTCCGCCGATCACGGCGAAGGCCGGGGCCACCGAGCCAGCGGTCAGGTGGGTTTCGCCACGCCAGCGCATCAGGAAATGCAGCAGGGTGGCGGCCAGGCCGATGCTGACCGACTGGATGAACTGCTGCGCCATGGCGGCGGTGGTGGTCCCTCGGCTCATCTGCGACTGCTCGATGTCGGCATAGGCCATGCCGTTCAGGCTGGTGAACTGCAGCGAGCGGAAGAAGCCGCCCACCGCCAGCGCGACCATGATCAGCCAGTGCGGGGTCTCGGGCTTGAACAGCGAATAGACCATGAAGGTCGCCGCGCAGATCACGCCGTTGACCAGCAGCACCTGCCGGAACCCGAAGCGGCGCAGGATCGGCGGCGCGGTGGTCTTCATCACCAGGGCGCCGACCGCGGATATGAAGGTCATCATCCCGGCGGCGAAGGCGGTCATGCCGAACCCCACCTGCAGCAGCATGGCCAGCAGGAAGGGGGTCGCGCCGGGCACCAGGCGGAAGAATGACCCGCCCAGCACCGAGGCCTGGAAGGTGGGGATCCGGAAGATCGACAGGTCGACCACGGCGTTGGGCGTGATCCGCGCGTGGGCGCCGTAGAGGCCCAGGAAGGCCAGGCCGCCGGCGAACAGCCCGGCCACCGCCAGGGGCGGCAGCACGTCGCGGCCCAGGTTCTCGAAGCCGAAGATCAGGCCGGCCAGGCCCAGGCCGGTGAGCGCCATGCCCAGCCAGTCGATCGGCTGCACCTCCTGCTCCCGCACATTGGGCACGAAGGCGCGGACCAGGAACAAGCCGACGATGGCGATCGGCAGGTTGAGGAAGAAGATCCAGCGCCAGCTCACGAAGGTTACGATCGCGCCGCCCAGCACCGGCCCGACCACCGGCCCCAGCAGCGCCGGCATCGTCACCACGGACATCGCGCCCACCAATTCGGACTTGGGCGTGGTGCGCAGCAGGACCAGGCGGCCGACCGGCCCCATCATGGCGCCGGCCATCCCCTGGAACAGCCGCGCGGCGATCAGCTGGGGCAGGCTGCCCGCGAACCCGCACAGCGCTGACGACAGGGCGTACATCACCATCGCCAGCATGAAGATGCGCCGCGCGCCGAAGCGGTCGGCCATCCAGCCGGAGATCGGCAGGAACACCGCCGAGGCCAGCAGGTACATGGTGATCGCCAGGTTGAGCCGGAGCGGCTCCACGTGCAGGGCGCGGGCCATGGCGGGCAGGGCGTTGTTGATCGAGGTGGCGTTCAGGGTCTGCATCAGCAGCGCCGAGCCGATGATCGCCGGCACCACCCAGCCGCGGGTGAAGCGCGCGGCGTCGACCGGGGCGGTCTCCGGCTGCGGGACGACCTCGAGGGTTTCGTCGCTGGGGCTCATCGGTCGGCCGCCAGCGCCAGCAGGGGTTCGGCGGCGGCGGCCAGGGCGGCGCGCTCGTCCGGCGAGAGGCGGGCCAGGCGCGCGGCCAGCCAGTCGTTGCGCTCGCGCCGGATGATCTCGAGCTTGCGCGCGCCGGCCGCCGTGACCGTGAAGCCAGAGCGGCGGCCATCCTCGGCGTCGCCGCTGCGCGCCACCAGGCCCGCGGCCTCCAGGCGCTTGATATGGGCGCTGATGGTCGGGCGCGAGGTGCGCTCGGCGTCGGCCAGGGCGCTGACCCCCGCGCCGGGGTGCTTGCGGATGTAGCCCAGCAGCAGGGCGTCCTGGGCCGAGAGGCCGGCCTTCTGCGCCTCCTGCCGCAGGCGGCGCGAGACGCGCAGGATCGCGGGCCGCAGCGCCTCGGCCAGGTCGATGACGTCAACATGGATGAGAGGGTCTGGCACGCGCGTCCTAGATAGTTAGGTTGGCGAACTATCTAGTCTGCGAGCGGTCCAAAGGCAAGGCCCGCCCCCTTGCGAGGGCGGGCCTGCTTACGCTCTCCTCGGCACTGAGGTCAGAGGACGCCCAGCATCTCGGCGACCAGGGGGTGGCGGACGATGTCGCGGTCGGCGAGGCGGACGACGGCGATATTGGCCACGGCTTCCAGGCGGGTGGCGACAGGGCCCAGGCCGGAGAGCTCCGGCAGCAGGTCGGACTGGTTGGGGTCGCCGGTGACCACCATGGTGGAATTCCAGCCCAGGCGGGTCAGCAGCATCTTCAGCTGGCCGTAGGTGCAGTTCTGCGCTTCGTCGATCACCACGAAGGCGTTGTTCAGGGTACGGCCGCGCATGAAGCCGACAGGGGCGATCTCGATGGCCCCTTCGCCCATCAGGGCCCGGACCCGCTTCATCGACAGGCGGTCGGAGAGCGCGTCGTAGAGCGGGCGCAGGTAGGGGGCCAGCTTGTCCTCGGCGTCGCCGGGCAGGAAGCCGATGGATTCGCCGGCCTCGACGGCGGGACGGGACAGGACGATGCGGCCGACCCGCCCGGCCTCCAGCGCCTCCACCGCCTTGGCGATGGCAAGATAGGTCTTGCCGGTGCCGGCCGGTCCCAGGGCCAGGACCAGGTTCTTGGCGTCGACGGCGTCGATCAGTTCCTGTTGTCCGGGGGATTTCGCCTTGATGGTCTTGAGATAGGCTTGCTCGCGATCGTCGTTGTGATGGTTGAGGGGGGACCAGGCTCTGTCCAGCGGCAGCCGGCGGATCTTATCGTCCCCCTCGAACTGTCCCACGTCGAACGCGCCTTCGCGCAGTTGTCGCTTCAGGGCTCGCTTGGTCATCAAAAGCCTCCGTAGGGGCAAGAAAAAAGGGCGTCCCGGAACTGGGAGCGCCCTTAACAATGCGGGAGAGAACGATGCGGCGGCGTGCGGAACGCCCCAAGACAATAGGAGCCCGGGGCTCTTTTGTTGCGGGTTCGGGCGAAATCGCCCGTGGGAACAACAGACTTGGCGCCATCCACCCCGTCCAGCGCGAAGACACGGAGGCGGCGCCTCCGTGGCGGCTTTCCAGAAGGCTATCGCCCTCTCGAATCGCCCGACTAGAATGAGCCTAGCGACCTTTACGACTCGTTAAAGGCCGGATCGACATAAGCAATGAGGTGGGAAATTGTCCGTCTACAACTTAGGTAATGTGACACCTGAATTACCGAACGATGACGAATACTGGATTGCGCCGACCGCAGCGGTTATGGGGCGGGTGATTCTGAAGAAGAACGCCTCGGTCTGGTGGGGTGCGACACTTCGCGGCGACAACGACCCGATCGTGATCGGCGAGGGGTCGAACATCCAGGACGGCAGCGTCTGCCACACCGACACCGGCTCGCCGCTGATCATCGGAGCCAATGTCACGGTGGGGCACATGGTGATGCTGCACGGCTGCACGATCGGCGACAACAGCCTGGTGGGGATCGGCTCGATCGTGCTGAACGGGGCGAAGATCGGGAAGAACTGCCTGATCGGGGCCGGCAGCCTGATCTCCGAGGGCAAGGAGATCCCGGACAATTCCCTGGTCATGGGCGCGCCGGGCAAGGTGGTGCGCGAACTGAGCCTGGAACAGGCGGCCCGGATGGCCCTGGGCTCGGCGCACTATGTGGAGAACTGGAAGCGGTACCGGCGGGAGCTGACGCAGGTCTCTTGAGTCATCCCTGCCCGGAAGAGCGGGGGTGACGAACCGGGGCGGAGGGGCGGCGCGGCCCCGCCCTCAGATCCCCGGGTCGAAGGCGCCGTCGAGCCAGGCGAAGATCTGTTCGGCGGCCTGTTCGGGGTCGATCGCCGTGGTGTCGATGTGGATTTCCGGGGCTTCCGGCGCCTCGTAGGGGCTGTCGATGCCGGTGAAGTTCTTCAGTTCGCCGGCGCGGGCCTTGGCGTAGAGGCCCTTGACGTCGCGCCGCTCGGCCTCGGCCAGGGGGGTGTCGACGAACACCTCGACGAACTCGCGCTCGCCCAGCAGCTCGCGGGCCATGGCGCGTTCGGCGCGGAACGGCGAGATGAACGAGACCAGCACGATCAGGCCGGCGTCGACCATCAGTTTCGATACCTCGGCCACGCGGCGGATATTCTCCACCCGGTCCTGGTCGGTGAAGCCCAGGTCGCGGTTGAGGCCATGGCGAACGTTGTCGCCGTCGAGCAGGTAGGTGTGCCGGCCCTCGGCGGCGAGGCGCTTTTCCACCAGGTTGGCGATGGTCGACTTGCCCGAGCCGGAGAGGCCGGTGAACCAGACCACGCGCGCCTTCTGGCCCTTGGCGGCCGAGCGGGCGGCCTTGCTGATATCCATCGCCTGCCAGTGGATATTCTGGCTGCGGCGCAGCGCGAAGTGCAGCATGCCGGCCCCGACCGTGCGGTTGGAGACCCGGTCGATCAGGATGAAGCCGCCCAGGTCCTTGTTCTGCGCATAGGCGTCGAAGGCGATGGGGGCGGCCAGCGAGAGGTTGCAGACCCCGATCTCGTTCAGCTCCAGCCGCTTGGCGGCCAGCTTCTCCAGGGTGTTGACGTTGACCTTGTGCTTGGGCTCGGCGACCTGGGCCGAGACCGTGCGGGTCCCCAGCTTCAGCAGATAGGGTCGGCCGGGCAGCAGCGGCTCGTCGTCGAACCAGACGATGGTGGCCTCGAACTGGTCGGCGACCTCGGGCGGGGCGCCAGCCACGGCAAGAACATCGCCGCGCGAGACATCGATCTCATCGGCCAGGGTGAGGGTCACCGACTGGCCGGCCACGGCCTGGGGCAGGTCGCCGGTGAAGGTGACAATGCGCGCCACCGTGCTCTCGCGGCCGGACGGCAGCACCTTGACCCGGTCGCCGGGCCGGATGACGCCGGAGGCGATCAGGCCGGAAAAGCCGCGGAAGTCGAGGTCGGGGCGGTTGACCCACTGGACCGGCATGCGGAACGGCTTGCCCTGCAGGTCGTCCTCGACCGGGGCGTCCTCCAGCCAGCGCAGCAGCGGCGGGCCGGAATACCAGGGCGCCTTCTCGCTGGGCGCAGTGATGTTGTCGCCCTTCAGCGCCGACATCGGGATGGCGGTGAAATCCTTGATGCCGATCTGGGCGGCGAAGTCGTGGTACTCGGCCACGATGGTGTCGAAGACGTCCTGGCTCCAGCCCACCAGGTCCATCTTGTTGATCGCCAGCACCACGTGGCGGATGCCCAGCAGGCTGACCAGATAGCTGTGGCGCCGCGTCTGGGTCAGCACGCCCTTGCGCGCGTCGATCAGGATGATCGCCGCGTCCGCCGTCGAGGCGCCGGTGACCATGTTGCGGGTGTACTGCTCGTGGCCAGGCGTGTCGGCGACGATGAACTTGCGCTTGTCGGTGGAGAAGAAGCGGTAGGCGACGTCGATGGTGATGCCTTGCTCGCGCTCGGCGGCGAGCCCGTCCACCAAGAGGGCGAAGTCGATGTCGCCGCCCTGGGTGCCGACCCGCTTGCTGTCCGCTTCGAGGGCGGCGAGCTGGTCCTCGAAGATCATCTTGCTGTCGTAGAGCAGCCGCCCGATCAGGGTGGACTTGCCGTCGTCCACCGAGCCGCAGGTCAGGAACCTGAGCAGCGACTTGTGCTGGTGCTGGTGGAGATAGGCCTCGATGTCCTCGGCGATCAGGTCCGAGACGGCCATTTCGAACTTGGCCATCAGAAATACCCCTCCTGCTTCTTCTTCTCCATGGAGGCGGCCTGGTCGTGGTCGATGACCCGCCCCTGGCGTTCGGAGGTGGTGGCCAGCAGCATTTCCTGGATGATCAGCGGCAGGGTGTCGGCGGTGCTCTCGATGGCGCCGGTCAGCGGGTAGCAACCCTGGGTGCGGAAGCGGATCGACTTCATCGTCGGGACCTCGCCCGGCAACAGCCGGAAGCGCTCGTCGTCGACCATGATCAGGTTTCCGTCGCGCTCCACCACCGGGCGCTCGGCGGCGAAGTAGAGCGGCACGATCGGGATGTCCTCCAGGTAGATGTATTGCCAGATGTCGAGCTCGGTCCAGTTGGAGATCGGGAAGGCGCGGAAGTTCTCTCCGGGCCCCTTGCGCGTGTTGTAGAGCCGCCAGAGCTCCGGGCGCTGCATCTTGGGGTCCCAGCGGTGCTGGGCCGAGCGGAACGACAGGATGCGCTCCTTGGCGCGGGACTTCTCCTCGTCGCGCCGGCCGCCGCCGAAGGCCGCGTCGAATCCGTATTTGTCGATGGCCTGCTTCAGCCCCTCGGTCTTCCACATGTCGGTGTGCAGCGAGCCGTGGTCGAAGGGGTTGATGCCGCGCGCCTTCGCCTCCGGGTTCTGGTGGACGACCAGCTCCATGCCGCTCTCGCGCGCCATCCGCTCGCGCATCTCGTACATGGCCCGGAACTTCCAGGTGGTGTCGACGTGCAGCATCGGGAACGGCGGCTTGGACGGGTAGAACGCCTTCTGGGCCAGCCGCAGCATGACCGCCGAGTCCTTGCCGATGGAATAGAGCATCACCGGGTTCTCGCACTCGGCCACCACCTCGCGGAAGATGTGGATGCTCTCGGCTTCCAGCCGCTGCAGGTGGGTGAGGATCTGCGTGGACAAGGTCTGGGGGGACAAGGCGGCGTCCGGTTTGACGGGGCGGGGCAGGACACGCGTGTCCATGAGCGAACCTTACTATGGATATCTGAAAGGCGCGGACGGCCCAGGCTGGAACGCTGAGTTAGCGGCCCCCCGGGGGCCGCACAAGGCGAGCCGCCCCCAGGAATTCTTGGGGCGACGACAGGGGAGATGGACGTGGCCCAACCCTCTTGGCGGTCGCAGGGTCGCATGTCACAAGCGGACGCGGCGGAAGCGCGTACCCGTTTTTCGAGCCGGAACACCGGCGGGGACGGGCCGTTAGGGGCAGACGATCGATGACCACGACCCAGGTGACGGCCGCGCCGAAGGCGGCCACCGGCTACAGCTATTTCGTCGTCGGCTTCCTGGCTGTGGTCTACACGATGAACTTCCTTGACCGGCAGATCGTCTCGATCCTCGGCAAGCAGATCTCCGCCGAACTGCACCTGACCAAGACCCAGTTCGGCCTCCTGGGCGGCACCTTCTTCGCGGTGCTCTACACCACCTGCGGCATCGCCGTGGCCTACATGGCCGACCGGATGAGCCGCAAATGGATCATCGCGTTCGCGTGTGCGATCTGGAGTGTGTTCACCGCGCTCTGCGGCACGGCGCAGACCTTCACCCAGATCCTGTTTTACCGGATGGGCGTGGGCTTCGGCGAAGCCGGCGGGTCGCCGCCGTCCTATTCGCTGATCTCCGACTATTTCCCGGCCAGTCAGCGCGGAACCGGGCTGGCGATCTATTCGCTGGGCGTCCCCCTGGGCTCGATGATCGGCGCCTTCGCGGGCGGCAAGATCGCCGTGGCCTACGGCTGGCGGGCGGCGTTCTACGTGGTGGGCGCGCCGGGCATCGTCCTGGCGATCCTGATGCTGCTGCTGGTGCGCGAGCCCAGGCGCGGCGGGCTGGACGCCTATGCCGACGGCGCCACCGAGCACCCGCCGGCCCCGCCGCTGCTCGACGCCGTGGCCGGGTTCTTCGCCAACCGCACCCTGGTGCTGACCGCGATCTCCAGCGGCCTGTCGGCCTTCGTGGGCTATGCGGGCCTGGTCTGGAACCCGCAGTTCCTCGAGAACGTCAAGCACATGAGCGAGAGCGACGTGGCGGTCTATTACGCGCTGGTCCTGGGGCTGACCGGCGTGATCGGCACCTTCGGCTCGGGCTGGTTCGTGGACCGGCTGGGCCAGAGGGATCGCCGCTGGTTCGCCTGGCTGCCGGCCGCGGCGTTCGCGCTGTCGATTCCGTTCTGGCTGGCCCTGCTGTGGGCGCCGACCTGGCAGATCTCGATCCTGTGCCTGGCGGGGCCGCTGTTCCTGAACAACATGTACCTGGCCC
The DNA here is from genome assembly GCF_025351295.1 of Phenylobacterium sp. GTDB lineage: Bacteria > Pseudomonadota > Alphaproteobacteria > Caulobacterales > Caulobacteraceae > Phenylobacterium. The sequence continues at coordinate 10,263 of NZ_JANXWD010000093.1, read as the reverse complement.
CGGCGCTCACGGTCGCCCAGAACGCGGTGTCGCCGGCGCGGCGGACCATCACCGGGGCGATCCTGCTGTTCGTGCTGAACCTGGTCGGCCTGGGCGCGGGGCCGGTCTATGTGGGCTGGGTCGCGGACCGGATGACGCCGGCGCATGGCGAGGCGGCGCTGGCCTATGGCTACGCTGCGGTGATCCCGTTCATCGTGCTGACCATCGCCGCCCACGTGGCCGCCTCGATCTCCATCGGCCGCGACAAGCGCCTGGCGGCGGCCCTGGGCTAGATTTTCCGGGCTGACCGGCTGCCGGCGCCATAGGCCGGTTGGCCTTCCCAGCGCAGGGCGTCGCGCACGATCTCGTCCAGCGAGGAACAGGCCGGCTCCCATCCCAGGAGCTCCCTCGCCCGGGTCGGGTCGGCGACCAGGCTGGTCGGATCGCCGGCGCGGCGCGGGCCTGTCGCGTGTGGCACCGGGCGGCCGAGCGCGCGCGCGACGGCCTGCACGACCTCGCGGACGGAGCGGCCCTGGCCGGTGCCGATGTTGACGGCCTCGAAGGCGCACGCCGCCAGATCGACCTCCAGCGCCGCGATGTGGGCGGCGGCCAGGTCGTTCACATGAATGTAGTCGCGCAGGCAGGTGCCATCGGGCGTGTCGAAGTCGTCGCCGAAGATCGTCAGCGGCTTGCCGTCGCCCAGGCCCGCCGCGATCGCGAGGGGAATCAGGTGGGTCTCCGGCTCATGCGCCTCGCCGATGATGCCGGACGGATCGGCGCCGGCGGCATTGAAATAGCGCAGCGCCACCGCGGACAGGCCATAGGCGCGGCACTGGGCCGAGATCATCCATTCGCAGGCCAGCTTGGTGTCGCCATAGGGGCTGGACGGCGCCTTGCGGGCAGCTTCCGGGATGGTCTCCAGCGGGCCGATACCGGCCTGGCCATAGACGGCGGCGCTGGAGGAAAACACCAGCCGCGCCACGCCATGCTCGCGCATCGCGGTCAGCAGGGAGGTCGTGCCGGCGACGTTCACCTCCCAGAACAGGTCGGGGCTGGCCACCGAGCGGCCGACCTCTATCAGGCCGGCGAAGTGGATGACCGCCTCGACGCCATGGGTTTGCATCGCACGCCTGAGCGCCGCCGGGTCGCGGATATCGCCCTCGACGAGCTCGCCCCAGCGGGTCGCCTCGCGAAAGCCGGAACTCAGGTTGTCGAACACGACCGGCCGATAGCCGCGCGCGCTGAGCGCCTGGGCGGTATGGGCGCCGATATAGCCGGCGCCGCCGGTGACGAGGACGGACGCCCCGGACGCAACGCGGGTCATGGGGCGGTGGCCTCCGGCGCGTTGCGGCCGCATTCGGCCAGGTTCCAAACGCTATGCATCTGTGCACATGCCTTCGATCGAGCTGGGGTTCAGGGGCGTCGGGCCAGGAGTCGCAGGGAGTCGGCCGCGCGCCAAAATCGCATCAGATAGAGCATGCGCAGCGCGCTCAGCCGGTCGCGGCCCGCGGTCAGCTTTGGCGTGGAGAACGGCCGCGCCGTCTGGGCGATGGCTGAAAGCGGCATGGCGAGCGCCTTGACCAGCCATTTGACCCGCCCCATCCGCTCGGTCCGCGCCAGCCCGAACGCTTCCTCGTTCAGCCGCGACCATTTGCGAACGATCTCCGTCCAGGTCCGCCGGGCGGGATGGCCGACCCGCGCGTCCGGGGCATATCCAATGCGATAGCCGGCGGCGCGCGCGCGGTGACACCAGTCGAGATCCTCGGGCACGCCGACGCGAAAGCCGCCGACGGCCTCGAAGACCGCCCGCGCGCAGAACAGGTTCGCGGTCACGGTGAAGCCCTTGCGGATCACATAGTGGCGATTGTCGAAGGCGAAGACCCGTTCGAACGCCTCCGCGGGGGTCATGTCGGCTTCGTCCGCGACCAGCACCTGCATCGCCCCCCCGACGATGTCGACGTTTTCGAGTGCGGCCAGACCTTCGGCCAGCCACTGGGGTTCCGGAATGCAGTCGGAGTCCGTGAAGGCCAGCAGGCGGCCCGTGGAGGCGGCGACCCCGCCGTTGCGCGCCGGTCCCGCCCCCTGCTCGGTCACCACCGCCAGTTTCGCCCGACCGGCGACGACCGCGGCCACCGCGGCCTCGCCCTCCGGCGAATTGTTGTCGGCGACCACGACCTCGAAGCGGGCGCGCGGATAGGTCTGGAGGTCCAGCGCCGCCAGGCAGACCCGCAGCCCGTCGAGGTCACGGTAGTGGGGCACGATGACGCTGACGAGCGGCAGGGCGTCTGGCGTCGCGGATGACATTCGGCCCTCGCGGCAATCGGTTCGACAGAGGGCTTAGGCATAAACCCTGCACAGCTCGTAAATCGAGACCGAGCTGCAGGCCGCGCTCATCTAGCGCTTGTCGCAGCCGGGGTCCTTGGACCCCCGCTTGCCGCCGCCGCTTTCCACGATGTTGCCGCAGCGCACCACGCCGGTGTTCTTCGCCAGGTTGATGTTGGCCATGAACGGGGCGTCGGGCAGGCTGGCGACCCGATTGTTGCGCACCGTGATGTCGGTCGCGCCGGACACGCCGATGGCGTTGCCGCCGCTCATGGTGATCTGGTTATCTTCGATCAGGACCCGCGCGAAGCCGCCGTCGTCGTGGACCTGGCCGTCGACATAGGTGCGCACGTGGTTGCCCAGGAAGACGCCCTGCATCTTGCCGTCGACGCGGTTGTTGCGGATCTCGAGATCCGAACTGGGCGGAGCCGGGGTGGTGGAGCCGGGATAGAAATACCGCGACCACACCTGGATGCAGTCGGGGTGCTCCTTTCCGGTGATCAGCGTCGTGTGGCAGTAGACCCGGCTGATTTTCGCGCCCCACACCTGGCCCAGGTCCATGCAGTCGCTGCGCATGAAGCCGCATTCGATATTGTCCACCGTCACCCGCGACGAGAGGCCGAACAGCAGGGCGTTGCTGAAGCCGGTGAAGACGCTGTCCTTCACCACCAGATCCTGGCATCGCAGGAAATTCACACCGTAGCCATCGCCCGGTTGATAGGGCTGGCCGGGCGCGTCATTGAACGGCCCCACCACCTTGGCGTTGTGGATCGCGATCCGGCGACAGTCCGTGCCCGGCGTTCCGTCCGCGTTGCGCGAGCCCTCGAACGCCACCGCCGAGGTCCAGCGCGGTCCATTGTTGCGGTTCTTCCAGGTTCCCCCCTCGATGGTCAGGCCCGATACCCCGCGGGCCGTCCAGTTGATCAGGGTGGCCCCCTTGGCCTCCAGCGTGATGGGGTTGTCGGCGCAGGCCTTCGGCGTCAGCACGCGTGGGCCATATTCCTCGGCGGCCAGGGTGAGCGTGGAGCCGCAGCCGGCGGCGGTCCAGGTCGAGTCGAAGGTCGCGGGCGTCGCCGACCGGTTGGCCGCGGCGCTGCAGTGGCTGCTCAGCAGCGGTGCGATGGCGCCCAGCAGGACAAAAAGGCTTCTCATGGACCTGAACTCCTGGCCGCGCATGGCGCGGGGGCTGGCGGCTGGCTATAGTTCAACCCCAAGGGGTGTCTTGAGAGCCCGGGGGAAAGCGCACAATGGGTAAGCAGTTGCTGGCCGGCCTGCCATGGTTTCTGGGCGGGTTGATCGTTGGTGGGGTCATGCTGTACGGCGTCATTCGCGCCCTGGGCCTGATCCTCACGATGCTGACCTAGCCTAGTCACGACCGGATTGCGGCGCGACAGAGGCCGCCGCGAACGTTCGGCCTTGAGTGTCCGAAAACCGCGAGACTTGGCGCCGCCGAGCGCCCATCTTCCGGCCCATGGACATGGATTTCGAAGCCTGCCGCCGCGCCTTCGTCACCCGCGACCCGCGGTTCGACGGGCGCATCTTCGCCGGCGTGAAGACCACCGGCATCTACTGCCGGCCGATCTGCCCGGCGCGCACGCCCAAGCCGCAGAACATGACGTTCTATCCGACGGCGGCGGCGGCCCAGGAGGCGGGCTACCGGCCCTGCCTGCGCTGCCGGCCGGAAGCCTCGCCGGATCTTGGCGCCTGGCGCGGCACGTCGAATACCGTGTCGCGCGCCCTGGCGCTGATCGAGGGCGGGGCGATGGACGCCGGCGACGTGGAGGCGCTGGCCTCGCGGCTGGGGGTCGGCGAGCGGCAGCTGCGCCGGCTGTTCCGCCAGCATCTCGGCGCCTCGCCGGTCTCGGTGGCCCAGACGCGCCGCGTGCTGCTGGCCAAGCAGCTGATCCAGGAGACCCGCCTGCCGATGGGCGAGGTGGCGCTGGCGTCCGGCTTCGGCAGCGTGCGGCGGTTCAACGAGACCTTCCAGCAGCTGTTCGGCCGTCCGCCGGGCGACCTGCGCCGCAGCCACAAGGCCGAGACCCCCGCCGCCGACGGCATCACCGTGCGGCTGCCCTACAAGCCGCCCTACGACTGGGAGGCCATCGTCCGCTTCCTGACCGACCGGGCGATCCCCGGCGTCGAGCGGGTGGAGCCCAGGCGCTACGCCCGCACGCTGGAGATCGACGGCGCGCGCGGGGTGGTGATCGTGACGCCGCGCAAGGACGGGGCGCTCTGCGCTGAAATCCACTTCCCGAAGCTGCAGGCGCTGCCGGCGGTGATCGCACGCATCCGCCGCGTGTTCGACCTCTCCGCCGACCCGACCCTGATCGGCGCGCACCTGAGCCAGGACCCGGCGCTGGCGCCGCTGGTCGCGGCCCGGCCCGGCTTGCGCGCGCCCGGGGCTTGGGACGGGTTCGAGCTGGCTGTGCGCGCCATACTGGGCCAGCAGATCACGGTCGGCGCAGCCCGCGGCCTGGCGGCCAAGCTGGTGGCGGCCTATGGCGAGCCGATCGACGATCCCGCCGCTGCCGAGCTGGGCCTGACCTGCGTGTTCCCGACGGCGGCGCGGCTGATCGGCCAGGATATCGCGGCGCTGGGCATGCCGCGGGCCCGCGGGGCGGCGCTGGAGGCGCTGGCCCGCACGGTCGCGGCCGATCCGACCATCTTCACCCCCCGCGCCGACCTGGCGAGCGCCATCGCCGCGCTGAAGGCCCTGCCGGGGGTGGGCGAATGGACGGCGCAGTACATCGCGCTGCGCGAACTGCGCGAGCCCGACGCCTTCCCGGGCGCCGACATCGGCCTGATGCGGGCCATGGCCGATGGCGATGGGGTCCGCCCGACGCCCGACCAGCTGCTCGCCCGCAGCGCGGCCTGGAGGCCCTGGCGGGCCTATGCCGCGCAACATCTCTGGGCCGCCGATCCGGGCCTCGCCCCGGCGAAGGCGGCCCCCGCAAAAAGGACCAAGACCGATGACCGCCGCGCCGCCTGAAACCCTGACCCTCGAACGCATCGCAACGCCCATCGGCACGGCCCTGGTGGTCACCGACGAGGCCGGCGTGCTGCGCGCGTTCAACTGGACCGACTACGAAGCCGCCATGCTGGGGTGGATCCGCCGCCGCTATCCCAAGGCGGCGCTGTCGGAAGGGCGAGGTCCGCTCGGCCCGGTGTTCGACGCCTACTTCGCCGGCCGGATCGACGCCTTCGAGACCGTCGCCTGGGAGGGTGCGGGCACCGCCTTCCAGCGCCAGGTCTGGGCGGCGCTCTGCACCATCCCGGCCGGCGAGACCTGGAGCTACGCGCAGCTCGCCGCGCGGATCGGCCGGCCGACCGCGGTGCGGGCGGTCGGGCTCGCGAATGGCTCGAATCCCGTCGCCCTGGTGGTGCCGTGCCATCGGGTGATCGGCTCCAACGGCGCGCTGACGGGCTACGGCGGCGGCCTGTCGCGCAAGCGCTGGCTGCTCGAACATGAAGGCGCGCGCTTCCGGGAGCAGGCCGCGGCCTGATCGCCGGCGGCATAAATGCGACGGGAACGCTTCCCCGGTAGCTTTGGCTTTACATCCTTGTGCAAGGCCATTGATGCATGGTCACCCGACCGCGCGACGCCGCCTGTCCTGTCCGCCCTGGAGTAAACCCGGATGATCGAGCCGAAGCCCTCCGAACCGGCCGAGCCCCGCGTCGCCACGATCCAGTCGATCTATGAAGACAAGCCGGTCAGCTATTTCGCCAATGCGCGGGCCGACATCGTCGCGATGCTGCCGACCGGTCCCGACTCCGCGATCCTGGAGCTGGGCTGCGGGGCCGGCGGTACGGGCCGCGCGGTGCTGGAGGCCGGGAAGGCCGGGCGGTACGTGGGCCTCGAACTCAGCCCCGTGGCCGGCGCGGCCGCCGCCGAGCACCTGAGCGAGGTGCTGGTGGGCGACGTGGAGGCCCTGGACCTGGCGCCGCTGCAGGGCGCCTTCGACGCCCTGATCGTCAGCGAGGTGCTGGAGCACCTGACCGACCCCTGGACCACCCTGAAGCGCCTGGCCGGATGCCTGAAGCCGGGCGGCCGAGTCTATGCCAGCTCCCCGAACGTCGCCAACTGGAAGGTGATCCGCGGCCTGCTGCGGGGCCGGTTCGACTATGCGGACAAGGGGGTGATGGACCGCACCCACCTGCGGTGGTTCACGCCCGACACCTACGCCGACCTGTTCCGCAGCGCGGGGTTCGAGGTCCTGGAATGCCGTCCGGTGACGCCGCTGCGCTCCAGGTCGCTGGTCCTGGACCGGATCACCGGCGGCCGCCTGCGCCACCTGCTGTTCACCCAGATCATGGTCGTCGCCCAGCGCCCCGGCGCCGCCTGAGTCCGCGTGAGATCCAGACTCCGCCAGACCTTTGAAGTTTCAAGGCCTTCGCCGGGATGAGCGGTGTTGAGTGAGGACCCTTAGGCCGGCGCCTCGAAGCCCAGGCGCACGGCGATCGCCGACGGATCGTCGGTGGGCTCGGTCGGGCGTGCCTTGCCGCGATGCTTGCGGCGGATACGCAGGTCGCGCAGTAGCAGCGTCAACGGCGAGCGGGTGATCGGGCAGACCAGGTTGGGGATCGGCAGCTGGGCGCGCCACTTGCGCTGCATGTACCGGTAGGCCTTGCGGTAGCCGCCATCGAGGGCGACGACGGCGCGGCTGTGGTGGATTGCCGGTGCGTCGATCACATAGCTGCCCAGGCCACGCGCCCTGGCGATCTGGACCGCGTCGGCCGCGTAGAGGTGGAAGCCGGGCAGGTCCTCGTCGAAGCGAAGCCCGGACGCGCAACGCACGAAGATCAGCATCTCGTCCAGCGTCTCGACCGCCACCGGTGCGGCCGGCCGCTCGCCCAGGAGCTGGCCCAGACCCGAGGACCAGGTGCGGCCGTGGAACACCTTCTGGGCGTCCAGCCCGGTCACGCCGGCAAGCGCCCAGCTGGGCTGCAGGGCGTCGAGACGACGCAGTTCTGCGCGCGCGTGCTCGAGGAACCCGGCGGGCAGGTAGACGTCCTGATGGGCCAGGACGAGGACATCCGCGGCGGTGTCTGCCAGCGCGCGGTTGTAGGCCTGGCTGGCCGAGCGACAGGCCTCGTAGGTGCGCAACGTCAGCGCGCCGGACGCGATGTCCGGTGAGCGCTGCAGGCAGTTGGCGAGCACGCCGCGGCTGTTGACCGCGGCGGCGACGTCGATCGTGGGGCTGGACGTCGCGGCGGCGGGCATGGGTCTTTCCGTGATGGTGGCGGCGCGGGTCATGACGCCCGCCTGAGCCGGCCGCCCACCTGGTCCAGGGCGCGCAGTTTGAGCTCCGGCGGCAGATTCATCCAGCTCAGCACGGTCGCGGCCGACAGGGTTCCCGCGGCCATGAGCCACCAGACCGGCTCGTGCAGGGTGGCGAACTGGCAGACCACCAGCGCCACGCACAGGATGGCGAAATTGAGCAGCAGCAGCACCGCGTGGTGATAGCGCCGCTTGGCCGCGAAGCCGAGCAGGAGGTAGTCGACGATGCAGCGGCCGCTATAGGCCAGGGCGCATCCCAGCAGGCCGAAGTACTTCATCCCGCCGTAGAGCCCGGCCAGATAGAAGGGGATCTCCAGCAGGTGCATCTTGGGTGGCAGGTCAGGACGGCCGGACGACTGCAGGAAGATGAAGGGGATCAGGGCGAAGGCGTTCGCCCAGAACCCGACGAACAGCACCCGGCCGATCGGCGCCGCCTTGGTCGCCAGATCGGCGCCGACCCAGACATGCAGGAAGGGCTCCAGCGCCAGCACGCCCAGCAGCACCATGGGACTGACGACGCAGGCCAGGGTCTGGGTGGCCCGCTGGGCCAGCACGTCGCGGGTGGCGTCGTCGCTGGCGGCCATGCGCGGGAAGAGCGCGTTGGTCAGGGCGCCGGGGACGATGGCGATCCGCTGGGCGAGCTGGAAGGGCACGGTGTAGACCGCCAGCTGGGCGGCCCCCAGGATGGCGCCGATGGCGAACCGGTCGACGATGACCAGCACCGGCCCGACGATGGAGGTCAGGTTCACCCAGCCGCCGAACTTGAGCAGGAGCGGGATCTCCTCCGGATGGAACTTCGGACGCACGCCTTTGAGCAGTTCCTGGTGGCAGCGGAAGGCCAGCACCACGATCGCGAACACCCGCGCACCGACCGCGGCGGTCAGCAGCAGCGGCAGGTCCGGCCCCAGCATGTAGGCCGTGGACAGCGGCAGCAGCTGGAACAGCGCGGTCGAGAGCACCGAGATGATGTTGGTCTCGAGGAACTTCTCCCGGCCCTGCATGGCCCCGGTCAGGACGCCCGTCACCGTGGCGATCGGCACCGAGGCGGCCAGCATGGGAACCCCCCGGAGGATCTCGGGCCGCAACGACTCCCTGACCTTCAGCACATGCTCGAAGAAATATCCGGCGGCGAACCACAGAACGACGCCGCCGACCAGCCCGATGGCGGCGTTGACGCACAGCGCCGACCAGAACGTCGCCGCGCGGGCTTCGCGTGAGGCATCGCGCAGGGACGCGACCCGGAACGAGGTCGCCCGCCCCAGCCCTAGGTCGAAGAGCCCGAAATAGCCCAGCAGCAGCCAGGCGATGGCCAGGACGCCATACCGGTCGGGCCCCACCTGCTTCAGGTACAGGGGCACGGTCAGCAGCGAGAGGCCGATCGGGATCAGCGCGCCGATCAGGTTGTAGCTCGCGTGACGCTTGACGCTCAAGATGACACCCAGGTTGGCCCGGTCTCTGTACGACGGACTTCGAATGGTGAGGAGGCTACGGGCGAAGAATGCCGTCCGGGCCAGTCAAGCCGACCATGTCGCCAAATTCTTTCACAACATTGAAAGCGTAACGCATGCGGAACGAGCTCCGCCGAACGTACCGGCTGCGACAAAGTATCCATGAATTGACACACGACTATATTGCTAAGGCAACCAAGTAAGACCTGATATTTTGAGGTGGTGTTTGCAAATACAAGACCGTTCCAGGTGGTATCTAGGGTTAATCGCAGTGAAACCATCTCTCTTAGGTGGCCTCTAATCTCTGAAACCTAAGTTCCTTGTCGATGGGCGTCCCTAACCGAGGCGCACGGGCAAAAAAATAAGGAACTTGGCGTGGCAACTATCAACGTGAGCAGCACCGCTTCGCTGACCAGCGCCCTAAAGGCCGCGGTCGCGGGCGACACGATCAAACTGGCGGGCGGCACCTACAACGGCCTCAACGTCGGCAACCTCTCCTACGGCACGGGGATCACGATCACCTCGGCGGATGCGTCGAAGCCGGCGATCATCACGGATTTCAGCCTGGCGAACATGCATGGCGTGACGTTCAGCAACGTCCAGATGGCGACCGTGGATCATCCGGACGTGATCGCCGCCGACACCGGCTACTTCGCGTTCAAGGTCAGCAAAGGCAGCAGCGACATCAGCTTCGACCACGTGAATTTCCACGGGTCGGTGGATGGCAACGCGGCCAACGACGTGATGGGCCTGCAGATCCGCGACAGCAGCAACATCTCGGTCACCAACTCCGAGTTCCACGACCTGGCGCGGGCCATGGCGGTCGGCCAGACCGACAACATCAAGATCGCCGGCAACAACGTCCACGACCTGCGTTCCGACGGCTTCGACTTCGCTGAGGTCGGTCATATCTCGATCACCGGCAACACCTTCCGCAATTTCACGCCCACCGCCGGCGACCACCCGGACGCGATCCAGTTCTGGACCTCCGGCACCACCACCGCCTCGCATGACATCAATATCTCGGGCAACGTGATCGCCCGGGGCACCGGCGAGTACACGCAAGGCATCTTCCTGCGCGACCAGGTCGGCACCCTGCACTACGAGAAGGTGACGATCTCCGACAACCTGATCGTCGGCACCGGCTACAGCGGCATCCGCGTCCAGGGCGCCAACGGCATCACCATCAGCAAGAACGAGCTGGTCTCCTTCGACGGCGACAACAAGACCTACATG
>NZ_JANXWD010000072.1 GCF_025351295.1 Phenylobacterium sp. | reverse complement strand
CGGGACGCATGAGGCGAAGCGTAACCCAGAGGTTGAAAAGAACAAAACACGAACTTACGCTTTCTCCCCCCACGGGACCAGGTGGCCTGCCCAGCAGGCCGGATCAGGGGTCGCGCAGGCCTCCCCGACCGAGGTCGGCAGCCTCGACGAAGCTGATGTCGAACCGTCGCCAGTCCGCCGTCACGACGTTGAGGATGCGGCCGCCGAACAGCGGATTGACCAAGACCGGTTCGGCGATGGCGGGGATCTCATTCACATAGCGCCGGCCGGTCTCGCCGGCCGGACCGGTCGTCACCAGGGCCAGGATGTCTACGTCGCTAAACGCGTCGCCGGCGCCGCGGCCCAGGCTGCCGGCGAGCCAGGCCGCCTCGATCGCCGGGTCGGCGCCGAGCACCCGGCTGATCGTCTCCGTCAGGTCCTGCTGTTCGCGGGTCGGCGCGGACACGGACGCGCCTAGTGCTGGCTCTCCGGCATGGTCACCACCAGGCCGTCCAGGGCGTCGGTGACCTTGATCTGGCACGACAGGCGGCTGTTGGCCTCCACGCCCTCGGCGAAGTCGAGCATGGACTCTTCCATGGCCGAACGGGTCCCGGTCTTCTCCAGCCAGTCCTCCTGCACGTAGACGTGGCAGGTGGCGCAGGCGCAGGCGCCGCCGCAGTCGGCGTCGATGCCCGGGATGTTGTTCTTCACCGCGCCTTCCATGACGCTGAGGCCGGTCTTCACGTCGATGACGTGTTCCGTGCCGCTGTGCTCGATATAGGTGATCTTGGCCATACGCCCCTCACGCGCCGCGTCTAGGCGGCGACCTCTTTCATGGAAATAGTCGGGTCCGCAAGCTTCGCCTTGTTCACGGGCTTGCGGTTGAGAATGAGAATCTTCCCCATCATGAACTCGGGCGGGGAATTGATCGCCTCGACGGCCTGGACCTGGTTGCCCTTCAGATGGAAGACGGCGAACTTGGCGGTGGCCGGGTCGCCGCGCAGCAGCACCTGGTCGGCGTCGAACGGATAGCCGGCGATCTGCAGCTTCAGGTCGAACTGGTCCGACCATTGCCAGGGGCATTCTCCCGCCGGGCGCGGCCGCCCGACGATGGCGCTGGCGGCCTGCTTGGCCTGTTCGAGGGCATTGGGCACGCTCTCCATGCGGAACATGCGGTCGTAGATCGGCATCGGCCGGTGGGCGACGTCGCCGATCGCGAAGATGTCGGGGTCGCTGACGCTACGGGCGTCCAGGTCGACCACCACGCCGCGGGCGGTCTCCAGGCCGGCGGCCTTGGCCAGTTCGTCGTTGGGATGGGCGCCGACCCCGACCACCACGGCGTCGCAGGCGATCACCCGGCCGTCGGCCAGGGTGACGCCGGTGACGTGGCCGGCCTCGCCCACAAAGCCGGTGACGCTGGCGCCCAGTTCGAAGCGGACCCCGTGTTGCTCGTGATAGCCGCGGAAAAAGGTCGAGAGCGGCTCGCAGGCCACCCGCGCCAGCAGCCGGTCCTCGCGCTCCAGCACCACCACCTCGGCGCCCAGCGCCCTGCCGGACGCGGCGACCTCCAGGCCGATGTAGCCGCCGCCCACCACGGCCAGCTGCCGGCCCGGCCCCACGGCGGCCTTCAGCGCCTCGGCATCGGCGGCGGTGCGCAGGAACATCACGCCGGAGAACTCCGCGCCGGGGATCGGCAGGGCGATGGCCCGCGCGCCGGTAGCCAGGATCAGCAAGTCGTAGGCCAACGTCGTCCCATCGGAGAGCGACACCGTCTTGGCGGCCCGGTCCAGCGTCGTGGCCCGCACGCCGGGGCGGAAGTCGATATTGGCCTCGGCGTAGAATTCCAGCGGCTTCAGCGCCAGCGAGTCGGCGTCCGCCTCGCCTTTCAGCCAGGCCTTGGATAGCGGCGGCCGCTGATACGGCGCGATCGGCTCCTCGCCCACCAGCGTGACCGGCCCGGCGTGCCCATACTGGCGCAGCAGCGCCGCGGCCGTGCCGCCCGCATGCCCCGCCCCCAGGATCACCACATGTGCGTCGCTCATACCCGTTCGATGCCCAAAAGTGACGGCAGCGTCAACTTAAGCCTCCGGATTGCGGCGCCGCCGCGCCACGCCCCTCCCCCGCGAAGCGGAGAGGGAGAGGGTAGGCAGAGGGTTGGCGCAGGGGCCGAAGCCCTGTTCCGCCCACCCGGCTCAGACCACCCGGTCGACCAGCATCTTCTTCACCTCGGCGATGGCCTTGGCGGGATTCAGGCCCTTGGGGCAGACCTGGGCGCAGTTCATGATGGTGTGGCAGCGGTAGAGCTTGAAGGGGTCCTCCAGCTCGTCGAGGCGTGCGCCGGTGGCCTCGTCGCGGCTGTCGATGATCCAGCGGTAGGCGTGCAGCAGCGCGGCTGGGCCCAGGTACTTCTCCTGGTTCCACCAGTAGCTGGGGCACGAGGTCGAACAGCAGGCGCACAGGATGCACTCGTAGAGGCCGTCCAGCTTGGCGCGGTCCTCCGGCGTCTGCTTCCATTCCTTCTGCGGCTCGGGGGTCTCGGTGTGCAGCCAGGGCTCCACCGAGGCGTACTGGGCGTAGAACAGGGTCAGGTCGGGGACCAGGTCCTTGACCACCGGCATGTGCGGCAGCGGCCCGATCATGATCTTGTCACCCTTGCACTCCGCGTGCCCCTGAAGGCAGGCGAGCGCGTTGCGCCCGTCGATGACCATGGCGCAGGAGCCGCAGATCCCCTCGCGGCACGAGCGCCGGAAGGTGAGCGTCGGGTCCATGTAGTTTTTGATGTGGATCAGGATGTCCAGGACCATGGGCCCGCAGGCCGTGGTGTCCACGTCATAGGTGTCCCACCGCGGGTTCTGACCCAGCTCGGGATCGTAGCGGTAGACCTTGAAGGTCTTGGTCTTGCCGGCGCCGGCCGGGGCCGGGTGGTGCTTGCCGGGCGTGACGCGCGAGTTCTTGGGAAGCCGAAGCTGGACCATGTTGGCTGTCTTTCTTCCGGCTCAGTACACCCGCGCCTTCGGCGGGATGTAGGCGATGTCGTTGGAGAGGGTGAAGTTGTGCACCGGGCGGTCGTCGATCTTCACCTTGCCGCTGGCGTCGTCGAACCAGGTGAGGGTGTGCTTCATCCAATTCTTGTCGTCGCGGTCCGGGAAGTCCTCGTGGGCATGGGCCCCGCGGCTCTCGGTGCGATTGTGGGCGCCGACCACCGTCACGACCGCCTGGCCGATCAGGTTGTCCAGTTCCAGGGTCTCCATCAGGTCAGAGTTCCAGACCATGGTGCGGTCGGTAACCTTCAGGTCCGCCCGCTTGGCCTGCACCGTCTCCATGCGCTGGACGCCGGACGCCAGAGCGGTGGACGTGCGGTAGACCGCCGCGTCCTCCTGCATGGCCATCTGCATCTCCAGCCGCAGGTCGGCGGTGGTGGTGCCGCCGTTGGCGTTGCGGAACCGGTCGAACCGGCCCAGGTGCCAGTCGGTCATCGCCGGCTTCAGCTCCGGCTGGGTCGCCCCGGCCTTCAGGATGTCGGCGGCCCGCAGCGCCGCCGAGCGCCCGAACACCACCAGGTCGATCAGGCTGTTGGAGCCCAGCCGGTTGGCGCCGTGCACGCTGACGCAGGCGGCCTCGCCCACCGCCATCAGGCCTGGCACCACCTGGTCGGGGTTGGTCCCGGCCTTGGTCACCACCTCCGAGTAGAAGTTGGTCGGCACGCCGCCCATGTTGTAGTGGACCGTCGGGATCACCGGGATCGGCTGCTTGGTCACGTCGACGCCGGCGAAGATCTTGGCGCTCTCCGAGATGCCGGGCAGGCGCTCGTGCAGGATCTTCGGGTCCAGGTGGTCGAGGTGCAGGAAGATGTGGTCCTTCTTCGGCCCCACGCCGCGGCCCTCGCGGATCTCCATGGTCATCGCGCGGCTGACCATGTCGCGCGGCGCCAGGTCCTTCACGGTGGGCGCATAGCGCTCCATGAACCGCTCGCCCTCGGAGTTGGTCAGGTAGCCGCCCTCGCCGCGGGCCCCCTCGGTGATCAGGCAGCCCGAGCCATAGATCCCGGTCGGGTGGAACTGCACGAACTCCATGTCCTGCAGCGGCAGGCCGGCCCGCAGCGTCATGCCGCCGCCGTCGCCGGTGCAGGTGTGCGCGCTGGTCGCCGAGAAGTAGGAGCGGCCGTAGCCGCCGGTCGCCAGGATCACCATCTGAGCCTGGAACCGATGCAGCGTCCCGTCGTCCAGCTTCCAGGCGGTGACGCCCCGGCAGACGCCCTCGTCCATGATCAGGTCGAGCGCGAAGTACTCGATGAAGAACTCCGTGGCATTGGCCAGGGACTGGCCATACATCGTGTGCAGCATCGCATGGCCGGTGCGGTCGGCCGCCGCGCAGGTGCGCTGGATCGGGGCCTCGCCGTAGTTCTTGGTCATGCCGCCGAAGGCGCGCTGGTAGATCTTGCCGTCTTCGGTCCGGCTGAACGGAACACCCCAGTGCTCCAGTTCGTAGACCGCGGCCGGTGCGTTGCGGCACAGGTATTCGATGGCGTCCTGGTCGCCCAGCCAGTCGGACCCCTTGACGGTGTCGTACATGTGCCAGCGCCAGTCATCCTCACCCATGTTGCCCAGCGATGCAGAAATCCCACCTTGAGCTGCAACCGTGTGGGACCGGGTCGGGAAGACCTTGGTGATGCAGGCGGTCTTCAGGCCGGCCTGGGCGCAGCCGAGCGCGGCGCGCAGGCCGGAGCCCCCGGCGCCCACCACGACGACGTCGAACTTGTGATCGATGAACTCGTATGTCGCCATGGGTTCAGGCGCCCCCCAGCGCGACCTTGAGGATGGAAACGATGGCCAGGGCCCCGACCAGCAGGCAGAGGAAATAGTTGGCCAGCAGGGCGCCGGCCTTGGTCAGGTGGCCGTAGACGTAGTCCTCGACGATCACCCGCATGCCGCCCTGCATGTGGAAGAAGCTGATGCCGACGGTCAGGATCACCAGGGTCGCGTTGACCGGGCTGCCGATCCAGGCGACCGCCCCGTAGTAGTCCAGCTTGGCCAGGACGATGACACTGTAGACGCCCCAGAACACCAGCGGCACCAGGGCGATGGCGGCGACCCGTTCGGAGATCCAGTGGCCGACGCCGTGCTTGGCGGAGCCCAAGCCGCGGGCCGTGGATAGCGGGGTGCGGAAACTCATGAGAGCGCTCCGGTCATGAAGGCGATCGCCCAGACCGCGCCGGTGGCGGCGATCGTGAACCCGAAGACCGCATAGGCCGAGGCGTTGGCGTCCTTGACGTCCAGGCCATGGCCCGCGTCCCAGACCAGGTGCCGCACGCCATTGCCCAGGTGGTAGAATACCGATGCGGTGAAGCCGAACAGCACCAGCTTGCCCAGGACCGAGCCCAGCAGGCCGGTGAAGAGCGCGTAGCTCTCCGGCCCCCCGGCCAGCGCGATCGCCCAGAGCGCGACCAGCAGGCCGCCCGCATAGAGCGCGCCGCCGGTCATCCGGTGCAGGATCGACGTCAGCATTGTCACGTGCCAGCGCCACACCTGCAGGTGGGGCGACATGGGCCTGTCGGCCGGTCCGCGTGGAACAGATGTCATCGAAGCGCCGTCGCCTCCCCCAAAGCCTGCAGCCACATCGGTTTTAAGCGCCGCAGGGGGTGTGTCAACGCGCCGCGGTCGTGATCGCCCATCATCTTACCCCGAAGGCCTGTCCGTAAACACCGGGCGCCGAAGCGATGGTCAGCGTCGGCGACCTGTGGACCTTTGTTCGGATCAGGCGAAGTCTTGGACGGGGCAGCTTCCCTCGCAATGCGTCATTGCTCTAGGTTCCCTTCGCGAAAGGCGAAGGATGCGCTTTGATCTGATCGACCTGCGGCTGTTCTGCGAGGTGGTCGACGCCGGCTCCATAACCGCCGGCGCCGAGAAGAGCGCGCTGGCCCTGGCGGCGGCCTCCACCCGGATCCGCAACATGGAGGCGGCCCTGGGCGCGCCATTGCTCACCCGCTCGCGCCAGGGGGTGACGCCGACCCCGGCCGGCCGGCTGCTGCTGAAGCACGCCCGCGGCCTCCTCGACCAGGCGGCGCGGATGCGCGAGGACCTCTCGGCCTATGCCGGCGGCCTGTCGGGCGAGGTGAAGTTGCTGGCCAACACCAACGCCCTGACCGAATTCCTGCCCGAGGCGCTGTCGTCGTTCCTGGCCGCGCACCCCCACGTCAGCGTCGACCTGGAGGAACGGCTCTCCGACGAGATCGTCGGCCTGATCGCGGAGGGCGTGGGCGACATCGGCATCGTGGCCGGGACGGTCGATGTGGGCGCGCTGCAGACCTATCCGTTCCGCTCCGACCGGTTCGTGGTGGTGACCGCGCCCGGCCATCCGCTGGCGGCGGGCGGCCCGGTCACCTTCGCCCAGGTGCTGGCCTACGACTTCATCGGCCTGGAGCGGTCCAGCTCCCTGCAGCGTTTCCTGGTCGGCAAGGCGGTGCGCGAAGGCCGGCCGCTCAAGCTTCGGGTCCAGCTGCGCAGCTTCGACGCCGTCTGCCGCCTGGTGGAGGCCGGGGTGGGCGTCGGCGTAGTGCCCCAGACGACCGCGAGCCGGGCGGAGAAGACCATGTCGCTGGCCGTGATCGCGCTTGCCGACGACTGGGCGCTCAGGGAACTGACCATCGTGGTGCGCGCGGGCGAGGCGTTGCGGCCCTATGCGCGAGAGCTGGTGGAGAGCCTGCGGGCCGACTGATCGCGGCGCTGGGGCCGGGCGCGACGCGGCTACCGATCCGCCAGCCAGTCGGCCGAGCGCATCTCCTGCAGCCGCGAGGCCGTGCGTTCGAATTCGAAGGCCCCGTCGCCTTCCGGGTACAGCTTGATGGGCTCCGCCTCCGCCAGCATGATCAGGTGGGTGCGGGCCTCATAGAGGGCGTCGATCAGCACCACGAAGCGACGGGCCTCCTCGCGGCGGTTGGGCGTCAGCCTGGGCACGCCGTCCAGGAACACCGTGTGGAAGCGCTCGGCGACGGCGACATAGTCGTTCGGCCCCAGGGCCACGGCGCACAGGCTTGCGAAGGTGGCGCGCAGCAGGCCGCCGGCGGCGTGCGGGAAATGGATCTTGCGGCCCAGCACCTCGAGGGTCTCGCCGTCCTCGGCTTCCGGACCCAGCAGTTCGCGCCACAGGGTGGCGACCTGGCGCTGGTTGTCCGGGTCGATGGGCGAGAACCAGGTGCCGGCGGCGCGCAGGCGGTCCAGCCGGTAGTCGTGCGGCCCGGCGATGATCACCACCTCGGCCTTTTCCTTGAGCAGGGCGATGAACGGCAGCACCAGCTGGCGGTTGATGCCGTTCCTGTAGAGGTCGTCCGGCAGGCGGTTGGAGGTGGCCACCAGGGTCACGCCGCGCTCGAACAGGGCGGTGAACAGCCGCCCCAGGATCATGGCGTCGGCGATGTCGGTGACCTGGAACTCGTCGAAGCACAGCAGCCGCGCCTGGCGGGCCACCAGCTCGGCGACCGGGGCGATGGGGTCGTCGCCCTTGTGCTGGCCGAACTTCGCGCGGCGCGCGGCGGCGTCGCCCTTGCGCCAGGCGTCGATCAGCCGGTGGATCTCGCCCATGAAGACGTGGAAGTGGGTGCGCCGCTTCTTCTCGACGTCCACGGTCTCGTAGAACAGGTCCATCAGCATGGACTTGCCGCGCCCGACCGGGCCGATCAGGTAGACCCCGCGCGGCCGGCCCAGCGCCGTGCGCCGGCGCAGGATGGCCAGGATGCCGCCTTCCGGCTCGTCCTCCACCAGGTCGATCTCGAGCCGGACGAGCGGTTGCAGCGCGGCGGCCTGGGCCGGATCCGGCAGGATCGAGCCGTCTGCGATACGCGCGTCGTAGGCGGCTTGAAGGGCGTAGGCCATGGCCCTCCGGCCTAGCGGCGACTCAGGCGCAGCGCAAGGAACCCGCGCCGACAGATGCGCGCCCAGGGCCTACCCCATGGTGGGGATGACGAAGGCGGAGTCCTCGACGGCGCCTTCGGGCCAGCGGGCGGTGATGGTCTTGACCTTGGTGTAGAACTTCACGCCTTCCATGCCGTGCTGGTTGGTGTCGCCAAAGGCGCTGCGCTTCCAGCCGCCGAAGGTGTGGTAGGCGACCGGCACCGGGATCGGCACATTGATCCCGACCATGCCGACGTTGACCCGCGCGGCGAACTCGCGCGCGGCGCGGCCGTTGCGCGTGTAGATGGCGACGCCGTTGCCGTACTGATGCGAGCTGGGGAGGTCGATGGCCTCCTCGAAGGTTTCGGCGCGGACGATCTGCAGGACGGGGCCGAAGATCTCCTCGTTGTAGGTCCTCATGCCCTTCTTCACGCCGTCGAACAGCGAGGGGCCGATGAAGAAGCCCTTCTCGTAACCCTGCAGCGAGAAGCCGCGGCCATCGACGACCAGTTCGGCGCCCTCATCGACGCCGGCCTGGATGTAGTCGCTGATCTTCTGCCGGTGCGCCTGGCTGACCACCGGCCCGTAGTGAGCGGCGGCATCCGTCGAGACGCCCACCCGCAGGCTCTGCATCTCGCTCAGCATCCGCTCACGGAGTGCATCGGCCGTCTGTTTGCCGACCGGCACCACCACGGGCAACGCCATGCAACGCTCGCCCGCCGAGCCGAACGCCGCGCCGGACAAGTCCTTCACGACCTGATCCAGGTCGGCGTCGGGCAGCACGATCCCATGGTTCTTGGCGCCGCCCATCGCCTGGACACGCTTCCCGTTCGCCGTGCCGCGGCTGTAGATGTACTGGGCGATGTCGGAGCTGCCGACGAAGCTGACCGCCTTGATGTCCGGATGGTCGAGGATCGCGTCCACCGCGACCTTGTCGCCGTGCACTACGTTCAGCACGCCCTTGGGCGCGCCGGCCTCCATCATCAGCTCGGCCAGCTTCACCGGCAGGGTCGGGTCCTTCTCCGACGGCTTGAGGATGAAGCTGTTGCCGGTCGCGATGGCGATGCCGAACATCCACATCGGGATCATGCCGGGGAAGTTGAACGGGGTGATCCCCGCCGCCACGCCCAGCGGCTGGCGCATCGAATAGACGTCGATGCCGGGACCGGCGCCTTCGGTGTACTCGCCCTTCAGGAGATGCGGGATGCCGCAGGCGAACTCGATCACCTCCACGCCACGCTGGATGTCGCCCTTGCTGTCGGCGATGACCTTGCCGTGCTCGGAGGACAGGATTTCGGCCAGGGCGTCCATGTCGCGCTCGATCAGCCGCTTGAACTCGAACATCACCCGCGCCCGCCGCTGCGGGTTGACGAGGGCCCAGGTCTGCTGCGCCCGGACCGCCGAGCCCACGGCCGCACCGACCTCGGCCGCCGTGGCCAAGGCGACGCGTGCCTGCACCTCCCCGGTGTTAGGGTTGAACACGTCGCCGTACCGGCCCGAGGTTCCGGCGACCGAGGCGCCGTCGATGAAGTGGGTGATCTCTCGCATGACCGCGCTTTTAAGCCGAGGGACGGCGCGAGCCTAGGGGGGTCGAGATTTGCGCCCGCCAGTGACTCCGCCAGGAAGTTGCCCTAGAAGCCTCGCCGTCATGACGCGGTTCGCGCACCATCACGAGCACCCCCACCATCCGACCTTCGCGGGTCCGGACCGGGATTTCGTGGCCTAGCGAACCCCCATTCGAGCCCCGCCGATGCGGACGGGGCTTGTGATTTCAGCACCGTCCGTCGCCCTCCTCCTTCAGAGAGACGACGCATGTGCGACCTTCCCGCCTTGAGCCTGGACCCCCAAGCCGCTAAGCGCGCGGCCATGACCAGCGACCCTGCACGCCCCGAAGCCCGGACCCCGCGCGGGTTCGTCGATCGGCGGGGGCGTGACGTGGCCGCCGAGCGGGCGATCCTGGCGGCGGTGAGCGGTGTCTACGAGCGCTGGGGCTTCGAGCCGCTGGAGACCGGGGTGTTCGAATATGCCGATGCGCTGGGCAAGTTCCTGCCCGACGCGGACCGGCCCAACGAGGGGGTGTTCGCGCTGCAGGACGACGACGACCAGTGGATGGCCCTGCGCTACGACCTGACCGCGCCGCTGGCCCGGTTCGCGGCGCAGAACTGGGAGACCCTGCCCAAGCCGTTCCGCCGCTATGCCTATGGCCCGGTGTGGCGCAACGAGAAGCCGGGGCCGGGCCGGTTCCGCGAGTTCGTGCAATGCGACGCCGACACCGTGGGCTCGGCCCGGCCGGAAGCCGACGCCGAAATCATCGCCATGACCGTCGAGGGCCTGGAGTCCGCGGGCCTGCCGGCCGGCTCGGCGGTGGTGAAGATCAACAATCGCAAGCTGCTGAACGGGCTGATGACCGCCGCCGGCGTCGCCAGCGAAGGCCAGAAGCTGGCGGTGCTGCGCGCGGTGGACAAGCTGGACCGGCTGGGGCCGGACGGCGTGCGGCTGCTGCTCGGCGAGGGTCGCAAGGACGAGAGCGGCGACTTCACCAAGGGCGCCGGGCTGAACGCCGCGGCGGCCGAGCGCGTGCTGGCCTTCACGGCGGCCGGCGCCGGCGGGCGCGCCGATACCCTGGCCAAGCTGGCCGATGTGGTCGGCGGCTCGGCCGAGGGTGACGAGGGGCTGGCGGAGCTCGCCGCCATCGACGCGGCCCTGACCGGCCTGGGCGTCGGCGTCGACCGGGCGGTGTTCGAGCCGTCCGTGGTGCGTGGCCTGGAATACTATACCGGCGCGGTGTTCGAGGCCGAGCTGCTGCTCTCCACCCTCGACGAGAAGGGCCAGCCGATGCGGTTCGGCTCGATCGGCGGTGGCGGGCGCTATGACGACCTGGTGGCGCGGTTCACCGGAGAGCGGACGCCGGCCACCGGCTTCTCGTTCGGCGTGTCGCGGCTGGCCTCGGCGCTCAAGGCCTCGGGCCGCGAGCTGGCGGCGGCGTCGCGCGGGCCGGTGGTGGTGATCGCCTTCTCGGCCGACCGGATGGCCGACTACTTCGCCGTGGCCCGCGAGATCCGCGCGGCCGGCATTCCGGCGGAGGTATATCTGGGCTCATCCGGGATGCGACCGCAGATGAAATACGCCGACCGCCGCCTTTCGCCCGCGGTGATCATGGTCGGCGACGACGAGCTGGCGGCCGGGACGGTGACGATCAAGGACCTCGACCTCGGCCGGGCCCTGTCCGCCAAGGTCACCGACAATGCCGAGTGGCGCGCCGAGCGGCCGGGCCAGCAGACCATCCCGCGCGGCGAGCTGGTGGCGGCGCTGCGGCGGATCCTGGACGCCGGCTGATGC
Organism: Phenylobacterium sp.; assembly: GCF_025351295.1. Classification (GTDB taxonomy): domain Bacteria; phylum Pseudomonadota; class Alphaproteobacteria; order Caulobacterales; family Caulobacteraceae; genus Phenylobacterium. The sequence continues at coordinate 12,777 of NZ_JANXWD010000072.1, read as the reverse complement.
GCATCGAGCCCCCTGTCCCGGCCGAGGTGCTGGCCGCCGTCCGCGCGCCCTTCGAAAGCGCCGGCGCCGAGCGCGCCGAAGCGCCGCTGCTGCAGCCGCTGAACCTGCTGCTGGACCTGGCCGGCGAGGCCATGCGCGCGCGGCTGTTCGTCGTGCAGGCGGAGGGCGGGACCGAGAGCTGCCTGCGCCCGGACTTCACCGTCGCCATCGCCCGCCGGCATATCGACGGCGGCCGGGCCCACGGGCGTTACTGCTATCAGGGGGCCGCCTTCCGCGCCTCCACCGCCGGCGACCGGCCGGAGGAGTTCGTGCAGATCGGGCTGGAGATGTTCTCCCCCGCCGACGGCCCGGTCGAGGCGGCCGATGCCGAGATCGCCGGCCTGGCGTGGCAGGCGGCGGCGGCGGGCGGGCGGGACGACCTGTCGCTGTGGCTGGGCGACGTGGCCCTGTTCGGCGCCTTCATCGACTCGCTCGGCCTGCCGGAAACGCTCAGCCGGCGGCTGCGACGGGTCGCCGGGCGGCCCCGCCTGCTGTGGGCCGAGCTGTCGCGGGTCGGCGAGGCGGCGGCGGACGGCGGCGGGACGTTGGCGGGCCTGCTGGCCAGCCTCACCGAGCCACAGGCGGCGGCGCTGCTGGAAGAAGTCTGGACCCTGGCCGGCGTCGAGCCGGTCGGCGGCCGCGGGCCGGCTGAGATCGCCGCGCGGCTGGTGCGCAAGGCCGAGGCGGCCACCGCGCCGGCGCTCACCGCCTCGCAGTCGGCCGCGATCCGCGCCTTCATGGCCGTCGATGCCGCGCCGGCCGCCGCCTTCGCCGACGTGCGCGGGCTGGCGGGGGGCGACGACGCGGCGCTGAAGCTGGCCCTGGCCGGCTGGGAGGCGCGACTGACGGATCTCGCCCGGACCGTGCCGTCCGACCGCATGCGCTTCACCCCGGCCCTGGGCCACGCGTTCGACTACTACGACGGCGCCACCTTCGAGGTCCGCAGCGCCGCGGTCGGGCCGGAGCTGCCGGTGGCCGTGGGCGGTCGATACGACGGCCTCCTGGCCCGGCTGGGTGGCGGCGGGACGCAGCGCGCGGTGGGCGGCATGGTCCGGCCCTGGCGCGCCTGGGCGGGAGCCGAGACATGAGCGGGCTGGTCATCGCGGTTCCCTCCAAGGGCCGCCTGAAGGAGCAGGTCGAGGAATGGCTGGCCGACTGCGGGCTGAAGCTGGAGGTGACCGGCGGGGCGCGCGGTTACCTGGCCAGCCTGCACGGCGTGCCCGGCGCCCAGGTGCGCCTGCTCTCGGCCGCCGACATCGCCGACGCCCTGGACGCCGGGGAGGTCCACCTGGGCATCACCGGCGAGGACCTGCTGCGCGAGCGGGGCGAGGACCTGGATAGCCGCCTGCTGCTGCTGCGCCCGCTGGACTTCGGCCGCGCCGACCTGGTCACGGCCGTGCCCAAGAGCTGGCTCGATGTGGAGCGGATGGCCGATCTGGAAGAGGTCGCGCACGACTACCTGGCGCGCACCGGCCGGCGGATGCGGGTGGCCACCAAGTACCTGGCCCAGACCCGCGGCTTCTTCGCCCGCCACGGCATCGCCGACTACCGGATCACCGAGTCGGGCGGCGCCACCGAAGGCGCCCCTGCGGCGGGCTCGGCCGAGCTGGTGGTCGACATCACCACCACCGGGGCGACGCTGGCCGCCAACGGCCTGAAGGTGCTGGCCGACGGGGTGATGCTGAAGAGCCAGGCTCAGCTGGCCGCCAGCCTGCGCGCCACCTGGGACACCGAGGGCCTGGTCGCCGCCGAGCGCCTGCTGCGCATCGTCGAGGCCCGCGCCGCGGCGCTGAACAGCGCCACCCTGGCCTGGCCGCCGCGCGGCGACGCGGCCGAGACGGCGGCGGTGACGGCGCTGGTCGCAGCCGGCGCGTCGCGGCGGCCCAACGGCCTGCTTGTCGATTCGGCCGCGGTGGCCGACGCCTCCCTGGCCCTGACCGCGGCGGGCCTCGGCCCGGTGACCGCGTCCAAGCCGGACTTCGTCTTCGACGTCGCCTGCGCGCCCTTCAACACCCTGAAAGCCCGCGTATTTTGACGCGTAGGTCAAAAAACAGCGTATAATTTGCGCCGGGTCGCGGAAATCTGATGAAAGCGACCCTTGAAAGCGGCGTCAGGCGTTGACTCGGGTAGAAAATTGCCGTTTTGTCATCTGGCGAGAGACATGAAGGCGCCAAGTCCTGAGGTCTCCGGCGTTTCGGGGAGGAAACGCCCGCTCATATAAGAGCGACTGCTCAAGGCGGCCTGCAGCGACTATCCCCCGCTGCAGGCCGATTCTTTGTCTGGGCCCCCAAATTTTCGACAATCTGGTCAGAACTTTCCCTCCCCTTCATGGGGAGGGGCGACTCGCCGGCAGGCGAGCGGGGTGGGGAAACCGCGATCATCCCCAAAGCCCGCGCTCGGCCCGCACTTCCCCACCCGGGTCGCTCTGCGACCTGTCCCTCCCCGTGAAGAGGAGGGAAAGCCTTACCAGATCCGCACGCGCTGTTCGGGCGGCAGGTACATCGGGTCGCCCGGCTTGATGTTGAACGCCGTGTAGAAGGCATCGATGTTGCGGACCGGCATGTCCACGCGCGCCACCGGCGGGGCGTGCGGGTCGGAGACCAGGACCTGCTTCATGTAGTCGTCGCGGTACTTGCCGCGCCACACCTGGGCCCAGCCCAGGAACACCCGCTGGTCGCCGGTCAGGCCCTCGACCACCGGCGCCGGCCGGCCCTTCAGCGAGAGGTGGTAGGCCTCCAGCGCCAGTTGCAGCCCGCCCAGGTCGGCGATGTTTTCGCCCATGGTCAGGTCGCCGTTGATCTTCGCGCCCGGCAGGATCTCGGTGGCCGAGTACTGCGCGCCCAGGCGGTCGGCCTGGACCTGGAACTGGTCGGCGTCGGTCTTGGTCCACCATTCGGAGAGCCGGCCGTCGCCATCGGACTTGCGGCCCTGGTCGTCGAAGCCGTGGGTGATCTCGTGGCCGATCACCGCGCCGATGCCGCCATAGTTGACCGCCGTGTCGCCCTCGGGGTCGAAGAACGGCGGCTGCAGGATCGCGGCCGGGAACACCACCTCATTCTTGGTCGGCGAGTAGTAGGCGTTGATGGTCGCTGGGGTCATGTCCCACTCGGCGCGGTCGACCGGCTTGTTCAGCCGTGCGGCGCGGTAGGCCCAGTCGAAGGCCGAGGCGCGCTGGACGTTGCCGTAGAGATCGCCGTCGACCAGCTTCAGCGCCCCGTAGTCGCGCCACGTGTCGGGATAGCCGATCTTGACATGGAACTTGGCCAGCTTCTCCAGCGCCTTGGTCTTGGTCTCCGGGCTCATCCATTCCAGCTTCTGGATGCGCGCGCCCATGGCGATGCGCAGGTCGCCGACCAGGGCCTCCATCGCCGCCTTGTTCTGTGGCGGGAAATAGGCCTCGACGTAGAGCTTGCCGGCGGCCTCGCCGAGGTTGCCGTCCACCAGGCCGACGCCCCGTTTCCAGCGCGGTTGCTGCTGCGGCGTGCCGGACAGGGTCTTGTTGCGGAAGTCGAAGTGGGCGGCGTCGAAGTCCTTCGAAAGATAGGCCGAGGCCTTGTCGATCTCGGCGAAGGCCAGCCAGGCCTTGAGCGTGTCGAGGTCGGTCCGGCCATAGATCGCGGCGATCTTCGGGAAGGCGGTGTTCTCGGCGACGATCACCCGCTTTGCGGCCGACAGGTCGGCGCCGGCCAGGAAGGCGCTCCAGTCGAAGCCGGGCGCCAGGGCGGACAATTTGCTCACCTCGTAGGGTTTATAGGTCTTGTCATCGTCGCGGCGCTCGACCCGGGTCCAGGAGACCTTGGCCACCGCGGTCTCCATGGCCAGGATCGCCTTGGCGCTGGCCTCGGGGCTTTGCCAGCCGGCCAGCGTCAGCATCCTGGCGATATAGGCCTCGTAGGCGGCGCGCTGCGGGGCGAACTTCTCCTCCAGATAGTAGTCGCGGTCCGGCAGGGTGATGCCGCCCTGGCTGAGGTAGACGGCGTACTTCAGCGGGTCCTTGGCGTCGTCATAGACCTGGGGGTTGAAGAAGCTTTGGCCAAAGACCTTGGCGCTCGCCCCCATCAGGCGGGCGATGTCGTCGCGCGAGGTCGCCGCGCGGATCCGGGCGAGGTCGGGGGCGAGCGGCCTGGCGCCCAGGGCGTCGACGGTCTTCTCATCCATGAAGCTGCGGTAGAGGGCGCCGACCTTGGCCTCCTGACCCGTGGCTGCGCTGCTGGCGGCGGCCTTGTCGATCACCGCGCGCAGGCGGCCGCGGCTGAGCTCGTCCAGGGCGTTGAAGGCGCCGTAGGTGGAGCGGTCGGCCGGGATGACCAGCCTGTCCATATAGCTCCCGTTGGCGTAGCCGAACAGGCTCTGGCCCGGGGTGATCGCGGTGTTGCGGCCGGCCATGTCGAAGCCCCACGGCCCCATGCGCGCGGCGTGGGTCAGGTCCTGGACCGGGGGTTCGGGGGCGGTGGCGGCGTCGGCGGCGAGGGACGCATGGGCGACCAACAGCAGGGCGGCCGCGGCGGAGGCGGCGAGCCAGGCAGTCTTCATCGGTGGGGTACTCTCTGGGGACGGGGTTTTGCGGCGGACCATGACTCGGCGCCAAGGCGTTACGCCCGTTACATTTTTGACAGGATGCTCAGGGCTTCGGGACCGGCGCGACAGGCGGCGTCAAACCCACCACGAACGACGCCTTCACCCGGGCGCCGCTGGCGAAGGTTAGGGTGGCCGGCAGGGTGTCGCCCAGCTTCAGGGCCCGGGTGAGCCCGACGAACATCACGTGGTATCCGCCGGGCGCGAAGGTCACGTGGCCGCCAGGCGGCAGCGGGACCTGGGCCACCATCTTCATCGACGCAACGCCGCCGGCCATGGCCGACTGGTGGATCATCACCTGGCCGGCCAGCGGACTGGCGACCGCCACCAGGGCGTCGGGCTTCGGGCCCGGATTGGCGAGCGTCATGAAGCCGGCGCCGGTGGTCCCCTGGGCGGCGGGACGGCTCCAGGCCGCCTGCACCTGCGGGGCGGCGTGGGCGGCGGAAGCCAGGCCCATGGAGACCACGGCGGCGATGGGAAGAGATCTCATGATGCAATGTCCGTAGGTTCGGGAGGCGGCGGATTTGAGGCTTATGACCTCAGCCTGACCGGCGGCAAATCAGCTCCGCGTCGGATTGGGCTGTCGCAGGCCGAGCCAGGCGGCCAGCGGCGGTATCCGGCGCAGGACCAGCCACTCCAGGGCCAGGATCGCGATTAGGGACACGCCCAGGAGCGGCAGGTAGATGGCGAGCAACACCGTCACGATCACCAGCCCGGCGCCGACCCGGCGTTCGGCCAGGCCCGGCGGCGCGCCCAGTGCACCCTCTGGACGCCGACGCCACCACATCACGATGGCGCTGACCGCCATGGTGACCAGGCCCAGGGCGGTGAACACGCCCAGCGCCTGGTTGAGCGGCCCGAACAGCTGGCCTTCGTGCGCCGCGACACCCGTACCGACCACCTGGTCGATCCAGGGGCGCTGGCTGAAGTCGACTCGCCGGGTCACGGCGCCGGTCGTGGCGTCGAGCTCGAGATCCACCCGCTGCGGTCGGTTCGGCGTGTCGGACTTCGCCGTCCAACCGCCGTGTCGTCTTCCGGGCGGCGAGATCGACACCGGGGGCGGCAGGCGCAGCGCCGCGATCGTCGGGACCATCCGATCGAGCGGCGCATAGCGATCGATGGACATTTCCATGCCCGCCATCGACATACCGGGCATCGTCACGTGGCCGGCATGTTCGTCATCCATCGCCGCCCGCGCCCCGGCGTCGAAGGCGCGGCGCGCGGCGAGCTCGGACGAGCGCCCGTTGGTCCAGTCCTGGCTGGCGGCGGCGGCGCCCGCCAGCCTGCGCACCTCCTTCAGATAGCCGCCCCAGTTCTTCGCCCAAGGAAGTCCGGAGAGCAGCAACAGGATGGCGAACAGCGACACCCAGAACCCGGTGACCGCGTGCAGGTCGCGCCAGACTTGCCGCGATCCGCCGCTCAGACGTGGCCAGACCACGCCGGCCAGCCCGCTTGCGCCGCGCGGCCACCACAGGAACAGCCCGGTGATCAGCATGACGATGGCCCAGCAGGCCGCCAGCTCGACCAGGTTCGACCCCCGATCCCCCAGCAGCAGCTCGCCATGCAGCCGGAAGATCACCCGCATGAACCGGTCGTCCTCGTGCAGCACCTTGAGCACCCGCAGGTCGTCGGGTCGCACATAGACCCGCACCTGGTCGGCGCCCTTGCTGAGAATGACCCTGGCCGCCGAGGACGCGGTCTCGGGCAATTCGTAGGCCCTCAGCGTCGCGTCCGGCACGGCGTCGAGGGCCGCATGCACCTGGGCGGAAGGGCTCCGGGGCGGTCCCCTCGGCGCCAGATGATCGTACGGACGCTCCAGCCAGGCCTCGATCTGGGGCTTGAACAGATAGATCGAGCCGGTGGTGGCCAGCCAGAGCACGAAGGGAATGCAGAGCACCCCGACATAGAAGTGCCAGCGCCAGACCGTGCGATAGTCGGGCCACGGGCTGCGAGCCGGGTCGGTCGCGGGGGCGTTCGCAGCGGTCATTTGCCGGCCTCCCTAGAACTTCGCCCGAACGCCGGCGATGACGGTCCGCGGGGTCCCGGAATAGATCGAGCCGGTCGCTGTCTCGAGCACGCTCGCCCCGCTCTGCGCGCCCGTCACGGCGCTGAGGGAGTCGGCGATGTTCGATGCCGAGCCGATGTAGGTCTTGTCGGCGATGTTCTGGACCGTGACGAAGAAGCTCAGCCTGGAGATCGCGCCGAGCCCCTCCGGCGGATCGTAGTGCGCGCCGAGATTGACGATGCTGTAGCCGGGCGCCCGCAACAGGTTGGCGTTGTCCAGTTCGGTGTCGTCCTTGATGTTCCATTCGATGTAGCCGCCGAGGCCTTCGAACGGTCCGCCGGACCGGGCGTAGGACACCCGGGCGTTCAGGTAGTTGGGCACGACGCCGGGGATCGAATTGCCGGAACGATCGAAGGCCGTGCTGAACGCGCCGGCGCTGAGGCGTTCGACATAGGTCCGGTATTTCTGCTCGTTGTGCAGGTAGGACAGGTTGATCCGCGCGCCCGGCACAAGCGAGGGCAGCGGCCGCCAGTCGACCGCGACCTCGACGCCGCGGTGCGTCGACCTTGGGGCGTTGAAGGTGAAGGCCTGCAGGTTGGCCCCGGCCGATTGGCTCACGAGTTCGTTGCGGAAGAACTCGTCGAACAGCGTGACGCTGCCGCTGAGGTTGTCGCCCAGCCGAAGCTCGGCGCCGACGTCGATCCCGATCACCGTCTGGGCGTTCAGCCGGGTGTTGTTGCCGGCGACGCCCGCGGCGGTGATGAACAGGTTGGTCGCTTGCGGCGTACCATATCCAGCCGCCACCCGCGCATGCAGGGTCAGGGCGTCGAGGGCCCGGAAGGTCACGGAGATGTCGGGCGCGATGTTGCTGTAGCTCCGGTCGCCGTTGATCCGGGCGAGGGTCACGGTCGCGGCGGTGGGATAGGCATAGATCGTCTGCAGGGCGCGGAGTTCGGTGCGCTCGACGCCGACCCCGGCCGCGAGGGTCACCCGGTCCATCGGTTCGAATTCGGCGCGGGCGCGGAGGCCGTAGTTGGCGTGGGTCCCGCCGACGTAGGCGGTGAGCGCGCCGGGCGTGCCGGTCCCGCTGGCCGGGACGTTGTAGGTCGCCGAATTGATGTTCTCGTAGTTGTAGAAGGCGCCCGCGAACAGCACCGCCGGCCGTCCGGCGAAAGCGCCCTCGCGGGTGATGTCGCCGATGAAGTTGAAGGACGGGAATGTGCCGACCGCCGAGGTGGCGCCGGTCGGCTGCTTGATGTCGCGATTGTCCCAGTCCAGTTGCGCGCGACCGGCCAGGCCCTCGGCGAAGTCGTGTTCCCAGCGCAGGCCCACGATGGTCCGCCGGTCGTTGCGCTGCAGATCGGCGGCCTGGGCGCTGACGCTCTGGCGCGCGCCGTTCACGCCATTGACCAACAGGCTCACCGACGCACAGCCCGGCTGGGCCAGGGCTTCGCAGCCGGTCTGGTAGGGGTTCTGGCGGAACTGCAACAGCGACTGGCGGATCGACAGGTCGGCGTCGGTGTCGTTGTTGATGACCTTCAGCGTCAGCCGGTCGGACAGCGTCAGCGCATAGGTGGCCAGCGCGTTGACCGTGGTCGTCCGATACGACGTGTGCTGGCGATAGCCGGCGCCGGTCACATAGCTGGCGAAGCCCGAATATTCCGAGCGCTCGCCCAGACCGCCGCCGGTGACGAACAGGTTGCGATAGCGGTCGCTGCCGACATCGAGCCCCAGTTCGAGACCCTGCAGCTCGCGTCCGGGCCGGGTGTAGAACTTGAGCGCGCCGCTGGTGGCGTAGTTGCCGTAGAGGGCGGACGACGGCCCCTGGACCACGTCGATGCGCGAATAGGCATGCGGGTCGGTCAGGTCCGTGCGGGCCAGCCCATCGGGCTGGGTGACGGGGAAACCGTCCTCGAACACCTGGATGTTGCGGATGCCGATGGTCTGGCGCGCGTTCGAGCCGCGCACGGACACCGAGACGTCGCGGGGCCCGTTGCCCATGGCGAAGGTCACGCCGGGCGTCAGCACCAGGATGTCGCCGATGCTGGTGGCGGGCGTATGGGCGAACTGTTCGGCGGTGACCGACATCACCGTCTGGCCCACCGGCCGGTCGTCCACGTCCAGGGCTTCGGCGTGCACCACCAGTTCGCTCACCAGCGGCGAGCCGTCGCTCCGGGACGAGGTGATCGCGGGCGCCGCGGCCGGGGCGCCCGGCGTGGCGTCCAGGGCCGCGAGTTCGCCCTGCAGCGCCTGGATCTGCCGGGTCAGGACCTGGCGCCGGGCCTGGACGCTGGGCGGGCCCTGGCCGCCCGGGCCATCGTCGGAGCCGGCAGCCAGGGCGAGCGACGGGACGGTCAGAACGACAACCGCCGTCGAGGCGAGCAGCAGAGATTTCATGTCGGGTCCTTGGGCGCAGGGCGCCGTGCGAGCTGAACGGGACGTGCGTCCGCCGGCCGCAGCGGCGGGGCGCGTGGCGTCGCGCGGTCGCTAGGACGACCGGCGCGTCAGGTCAGCAGGCTGGGAGGACCTCGGGAAGGCGGCGGCGGGGCGGCAAGCCCGCGGCCCGGCGTGGGCGCGTCGTCGGGCCGGGCCAGGCGTTCGGCCTGGGCCACGTAGCGAACGGGGATCGGCGCGGCGGCCGACGGCGGCGTCGGGACGGCCGGCGTCGCACAGATGCAGTGGTCGCAGGTCCCGGTGGGCGCGCCCTGTTTGGGCGCCGCGTCCCCGGCGGAGCCATCGTGCGGGCCCACGGGCGCGCAGACGATCATGCCAGGGCCCGCGCCGAGCGGGCCGGCCATGGCCATCGCGGGGATCAGCGCCTGGACCAGCAGGGCGAACACGGCGACGAGCGCGACCATCGCCCGCCGCTCGGCGCGCGCCGTCACAATTCTGGCCGGTGACTGTCCCACGGACCGGCCTCCTAACCCCATCGCGGGATTCCGCAAGCCTCGCGGTTAGGCCATAATGGCCGGACACGACAATCGGAGACCTGATGGAAGGCCACGTCCAGCCTGTCGCCTACAAGGACGTGGTTCTGTTCCTCGCCACGGCGGGGGTGGTGGTTCCGCTGTTCCGCCGCTGGCGGATCAGCCCGATCCTGGGATTCCTGGGCGCGGGGGTGGTGCTGGGCCCCTATGGTCTTGGCGCCCTGGCCGGCAAGGCGACCTGGCTGTCGGCCTTCACCATCGAGAACCCGGACGAGGTGGCCCAGCTCGCCGAGTTCGGCGTGGTCTTCCTGCTGTTCATGATCGGGCTGGAGCTGTCGTGGGAGCGGTTGCGGTCGCTGCGCCGCTACGTCTTCGGCCTGGGCGCGCTGCAGGTGACCCTGTGCATGGGTGCGAGCGCGGGGGTCGCGCTGCTGGTGGGCCAGCCGCCGCTGGCGGCGCTGGCGATCGGGGCGGCGCTGGCCCTGTCGTCCACCGCCATCGTGATGCCGATCCTGGCCGAGCAGAAGCGCCAGCACGCCATGGCCGGGCGGGCGACCTTCTCGGTGCTGCTGTTCCAGGACCTGGCGGTGGCGCCGATCCTGGTAACCCTCACGCTGCTCCGGCCGCAGGCCGCGGGCGCCCACACGCCCAATCTGCTGCTCACCTTCCTGCCGGCGGTGCTGGGCATCGGCGCGCTGTTCGTGTTTGGCCGCCTGCTGCTGCGCCCCATGCTGCGCTCGGTGGCGCGGGCCAAGAGCGAGGAGTTGTTCATCGCCGCCTGCCTGCTGGTGGTGATCGGCGCCGGCCTGGTCAGCGCGCTCACCGGCCTGTCCATGGCGCTGGGCGCGTTTATCGCCGGCCTGCTGCTGGCCGAGACCGAGTTCCGCCACGAGGTCGAGGTGGTGATCGAGCCGTTCAAGGGGCTGCTGCTGGGCCTGTTCTTCGTCTCCGTGGGCATCGGCCTCAACGTGCCGCTGCTGCTGGACCGGCCGCTGGTGATCGTGGGCTCGGCGCTGGGGCTGGTGACGGTGAACAGCGCGGTGGTGTTCCTCCTGGCCCGCGCCTTCCGGCTGAAGGCCCGCAGCGCCATCGAGGCGGCCCTGCTGCTGGCCGGGGCGGGCGAGTTCGCCTTCGTCATCCTGGGCCAGGCCATGTCCCAGGGCCTGGTGGCCCGCGAGATCGGCGAGACCGCCCTGGTGGCCGCCACGCTGTCGATGTTCTCGATCCCGTTCCTGGCCCAGCTGGGGCTGAAGCTGGGCGGGCGCAGGATCCAGCCGGCGGAACTCCCGGCCGAGCCCGCGGTCGACCCGGCCGCGGAGCCGCGGGTGCTGGTGGTGGGCTATGGCCGGGTCGGGCGGCTGGTGGGCGACATGTTGGGCCGCCACGACATTCCCTGGGTCGGCGCCGAGCTGGATTCCAGGCTGGTCGAGCAGGGCCGCCGCGCCGGCCAGGCGATCTATTTCGGCGACGCGTCGCGTGAGGAGTTCCTGCTCCGCTGCGGCCTGGCCGAGGCGCCGGCCCTGGTGGTGACCATGGACGACGCGGAGGGGGTGGAGGCGATCGTCGCCGTCGCCCGCGCCCTGCGCCCCAAGCTCACCATTGTCGCCCGCGCCCGCGACGCCCGCCACGCGCAGCGGCTCTACGACCTGGGCGCCACCGACGCGGTGCCGGAAACCGTCGAGGCCAGCCTGCAGCTGTCCGAGGCCGTTCTGGTGGAAATCGGCGTGCCGATGGGCCTTGTCATCGCCTCAATCCACGAACGGCGGGACGAGTTTCGCAAGGCCCTCAACCGCCCCGAATCCCTCGGCGGCCGGGGTCGAAAGTTCCAGCGGGAGCGCGGCGGCTGAATGGCGCCAGGAATACGGCGAGAAAAAATCGTCACAACACGTTCAGGTGGACGGAACCAAGCGTGACATTGATCCGTTGGACGGCCTACGGGACTTGAGCCTGCGCTCGGGGATGGGCGAAGATGATGTTCAATGTTGGGCTGACGACGGAAGGGCTGGCGGTTCGCCACCAACTTGTGACGTCGGCGCACCTTTACAAGCATCCCCAAGGACTTGCGTCAGAACTCGACGGACCGTCGCGATGACCCGCGGCGTTTCGATCAGGTTCTGGCGATGAGATTGCGACCGTTCCGGCTTACGTCGGCCAGGCGGTCGCAAGTCGAGAGGCCGGCACGCGACGCGGATTCCAAGTGGATAGGGCTTGGGTTCACCGCCAGCGTCCTGGTAGAGCTTGAAAAAGGTCGGTGAGATTGAGTTGCGAGTGTGGCTTCTGCGACACTTACGCAACGGGTCCGCCTTGTTATAAGAGCGGCCGGGTCAAACGGCCGCACCACCTGAGGGCAACAAGAGGGCTCTGAATATGAAGTTGAAACTCCTGGCCGGGGCCGCGATGGCTGCGGCGTTCGCCGCCTCCGGCGCGTCCGCCCAAGAAGGATGGTACGGGGCCGTCGATCTTGGCTACCACTTCCCGATCCACACCGACCACACGTCGTCCAACAATGCCCCTGTCACCGGGCAACCCTACGTGTGGGAATTCAATCAGAAGGACGACTGGGCCGGCTTCGCCCGCCTCGGTTACCAGCTGAACGACCACTGGCGCGTCGAACTGGAAGCCGGCTATCGCAGCGGCGACATCGACTCGGTGCGCGGCGGTGGAAACCAGTCCGTCATCGGTCTCTGCGCCCCGGGCGTCACCCGCACCGCGGCGTCGCCGAATTGCGGCCGGCCTGACGGCGACCTGCAGACCTATACGGTGATGGGCAATGTCCTCTACGACATCCTGCCGGGTTACTTCATCGACCCGTTCGTCGGCGCCGGCCTCGGCATCAACCATACGAAGGCGAACTTTAACGGCCAGTTCTCCAACGTTCCTGGCCCGCTGACCGCGACCAACACCCCGTTCCAGAACCTGGTCGTCGATGACTCCGACACCGCCTTTGCCTACCAGCTCATCGCGGGGGCCTCCTGGAAGGCTACCGACCAGCTGACCATCGACGTGACCTATCGCTATCTCGGCGGTTCCGATCTCGACTTCACCTCGGTGGGCTCGGGTGCGCTGCAGCCGGGTGTGTTCAGCGGCGAATACAAGGACTCGTCGGTGACGGTCGGCCTGCGGTATCTGTTCGCGGCCCCGGCTCCGCCGCCGCCGCCGCCTCCCCCGCCCCCGCCTCCCCCGCCGCCGCCGCCGCCGCCGCCTCCCCCGCCCCCGCCGCCTGCGGCTGCG
>NZ_JANXWD010000061.1 GCF_025351295.1 Phenylobacterium sp. | reverse complement strand
CAATGCGGTCGGCCTGCTGCACGCCGAAATGCGGCGGCTTGGCTCGCTGATCATGGCGTGTGGCGACGAACATCGCACGCCGGCCGGCGGTGCGCTGGCGGTCGACCGCGAGGGCTTCGCCGGCGCAGTGACGCGCGAGATTGCCGGCCATCCACTTATCAGCATCGAGCGCGAAGAGGTCGCGGTTCCTCCAGCCGATTGGGACAATGTGATCATCGCCACCGGACCTCTGAGCTCAGAGGCGCTTACCAGCCATATCCTCGCACTTACCGGTGAAGACCAGTTATCGTTCTTCGACGCCATCGCACCTATCGTTCATGCCGAAACGATCGACATGTCGATCGCGTGGAAACAGTCGCGCTATGACAAGGAGGGCCCGGGGGGCGATGCCGCAGCCTACATCAACTGCCCCATGGACAAGGCCCAGTACGAGGCCTTCATCGACGCCCTGCTGGCCGGGCCGAAGTCGGAGTTCAAGGACTGGGAGCACGTGCCCTATTTCGACGGCTGCCTGCCCATCGAGGTGATGGCCGAGCGGGGCCGCGAGACCCCACGCCACGGGCCGATGAAGCCGGTGGGCTTGACCAACCCGCGCGACCCGCTGGTGAAGGCGCACGCCATCGTCCAGCTACGGCAGGACAATGCGCTGGGCACCCTGTGGAACATGGTCGGCTTCCAGACCAAGCTGAAGCACGGCGCCCAGAGCGACATCTTCCGGATGATCCCGGGCCTGGAGAAGGCGGTGTTCGCGCGGCTGGGCGGCCTGCACCGCAACACCTTCATCAACTCGCCCCGCCTGCTGGATGCCTCGCTGCGCCTGAAGGCCGACCCGCGCCTGCGCTTCGCCGGCCAGGTGACCGGCGTCGAGGGCTATGTGGAGAGCGCCGCGGTGGGCCTGCTGGCCGGCCGATTCGCCGCCGCCGAGCGCCTGGGTCGCCCGATTGACGCGCCGCCGCCGACGACGGCCCTGGGCGGCCTGGTGGGCCACATTACCGGCGGGCACCTGGAAGGCGGTAAAGGCTCGTTCCAGCCCATGAACATCAACTACGGCCTGCTGCCGCCCATCGACCCGCCGAAGCGCGACGCCGAGGGCAACCGCCTGGGCTCGAAGGAGAAGACCCGGCTGAAGAAGCGCGCGGTGGGCGAGCGGGCGTTGTCGGACCTGGCGGCCTGGGCGGCGCTTGTAGCCGAGGCGGCGGCGTAGCTTTTTCCTTCCCCTTCATGGGGAGGGAAATCAAATCCTTCCCCTTGCCACTGCCCAGGTCAGGCGCAGGCGCTTGGCGAGTTCCGAACCGGCTGGCCGCCCCGCCAGGGCCGCATGGGCGACCGCGGGGAAGGCGGCGGCGCTGACTGCGCAGGCGCCAGCTTTCGCGGCTTCGGTCTCGGGCGGGTCCAGGGCCAGCCCGCGGTGGGCCAACGCCCACACGGCGCCTGCCGCCACTGCCCGTTCCGCCGCGCCACCCGGGTCGAGGATCCGTGCCGCGACCTCCGCCGCCCGCCCCGCCGTGCCGCGGGCCCACGCCAGCGCCTCAGCCCCGCTCATCGGCGCCGCGTCCAACTCCCGGTAGCGGGCGTCGATCATCGCCTCCAGCGGCTCACGCGGCAGGCCGCGACTGGAGATCACCCTGGCCAGGGCCTGGGCGGTGGGGTGGTGGCGGACCGGGCGGCCTTCGTAGGCCTCGTCCAGCATCTCGCGCCACCAGGTCAGGCGGATTTCGCCCAACAGGGCGTTGGAGGCCACCTTCGGCGCGCGGGCCAGTTCGTGGTCGTAGGCGTAGATGGCAATGACGTCGGCGCGCGCCGCCGGGTCGTCGATGAACCGGCTGGACAGCCAGCGGTCCGGGTCGACGCGGCGGATCAGGTCATCAAGGTCGTCGCTCATCGGGTCCCAAACGAAAAAGGCCCGCCGCTCGGGCGGGCCTTCTCGCATCGGGTCGCCTTGCCCTAGCCGAAGATGGTCTGGGACATGGTCATGGTCGCCAGCATCGGGATGGACAGCAGCAGGTTGGTGCGCGAGCCCAGCATCGCCATGCGGGCCGACTTGGCCTTGGTGTCGGCGTCGGCCTCGACGATGCCCAGGGCGCGCTTCTGGTTCGGCCAGATGATGCCCCAGACGTTGAGCATCATGATGATGCCCAGCCACATGCCCAGTCCCAGCAGCATGAACTGCTTGCTGCTGCCGCCGCCGACGAAGCCGAGCGACAGGGTCTGCACCAGGTAGCCGCGGCCCCCGGCGATCGCCAGGCCCATCAGCACCGTCGCCAGCGCCGCCCAGCGGAACCAGAACAGCGCCTCGGGGGCAATATACTTCGACACCGCCGGCTTCAGCTCGGCCGGGATCTCCGGCATCTTCCGGATCTGGACGAAGTTGAAGTAGTAGAGCAGGCCGATCCACAGAATGCCGAAGAAGACGTGCAGCCAGCGGAACACCGCCTGGACGAAGATCGGGCCGGCCCCCTGGGGTCCGGTCGCATAGGCGCCGACGATCAGCAGCGCCAGGATGACGCTGAGGATCAAGGTGTTGCGGAAGTTGGCGAGTAGTCCAGCCATGAATTTGTGCCCTTCAAGTCCTGCCCTGGGGCGGAGGTATAGGGCGTTTCGCGACGGGCTGGAAGCGATGCCCAGAGGGGACCTCAGACGGCGATCAGGGCGGTGGCCAGGCGGCGGCCTTCCGAGGTGAGCACGTTGTAGAGCCGGGCCGCCGCCGGGGTGTCCATGACCTCCAGGCCGAGGCCCGCGGCCCGCAGGCCCTCGCGGACGTCGCGGGGCGGCAGGGCGTTGCGGACGCCAGCGCCCAGCAGCACGAACTCGACCTCGGCGCGGCCGGCCGCCAGGACGGGTTCAAAGGCCGCAAGGGTCAGCTGGTCCATCGACGTGACCGGCCAGGCGCTGGGTTCGTCGAGCAGGATCAGCAGCGAGCCATGATGTCGGACGCCCGCCAGCCGAAAGCCGCCGTCGCCGTAGGCGTCGATGGTCGGGGCGTCGCGGGCCATCTAGGGCCGGCTGTTGGCCGGCTTCAGGGCCACGGCGGCCTCGTCGTTCCGCTTGACGCCCCACAGCAGGATGATCGGCAGGGCGACATAGACCGACGAATAGGTGCCGATGAAGATCCCGAACACCATGGTCGAGACCAGCGGGAACAGCACCGGGCCGCCCAGGAAGAACGCCCCGGCCAGGGCCAGGATCGCCGTCGTCCCGGTGATCAGGGTGCGCGACAGCCGCTCGTTCTCGGACTTGTTGATCACGTCGCGCAGGGGGGTGGTCTTGTACTTGCGCAGGTTCTCGCGCAGCCGGTCGAAGGTGATCACCTTCTCGTTCATCGAATAGCCGATGACGGTCAGCAGGGCGGCGATCGAGGTCATGGAGAACTCGATCTGGGTGATCGACAACAGCCCCATGGTCAACAGCACGTCGTGGAACACGGCCACCACCGCGCCCAGGCCGAACTGCAGCTGGAAGCGGAACCAGATGTAGATCAGCATCAGGAACAGCGCCGCCCCCAGCGCCTTGGCGCCGGACCAGGCCAGTTCGCCGGAGACCTTCGGCCCCACCACCTCGCCGGGCTTGAACTCGATGTCCGGGAACTTGACGGCCAGCTTGGCTTTCACCGCCTCGACGTCCTTGATGGCGTCCGTGCCTTCGGTGCGGAAGCGCAGCATGGCCGACTGCGGGCTGCCGAAAGCCTGGACCTGGCCGTCATGGCCGCCGGCGGCCGGCAGGGCCGCGCGCAGCGCCGCCAGCGGCGCCGGCCCCTTGCTCTTGATCTCGATCAGCGCGCCGCCGCGGAAGTCGATGCCCAGGTTCAGGCCCTGGGTGAAGAACGACACCCCCGAGCCCAGCAGCAGCAGGGCCGACAGGATCGCCGCGAAGGGGGCCAGCCGCACGAAGTCGATGTGGAATTCGCGGGGCATGAAACGGATGAGGGGCCAGTGCATGTGCGGTCTCTTATTCGATCGGCAGCTTCTTGGGCTTGGTGGCCTGGAACCACCAGCCGATCAGAAGCTGGGTAATGACGACCGCCGTGAACACCGAGGTGAACACGCCGATCAGGAGGGTCCAGGCGAAGCCCCGGATCGGCCCGGCGCCGAACAGGAACATGATGATCGCCGAGATCAGGCTGGTGATATTGGCGTCGATGATCGAGACCAGGGCGCGGCTGAAGCCGTGCTCCAGGGCCATGATCGGCGGCCGCCCGGCATGGGCTTCGTCCCTGATCCGCTCATAGATCAGCACATTGGCGTCGACCGCCACGGCCAGGGTCAGGATCAGGCCGGCGATGCCCGGGAAGGTCAGCGTCGCCTGGGTCATCGACATGATTCCCAAGATCAGCAGCACGTTCACGATCAGCGCGAAAGCTGCGAAAATCCCGAACAGGCCGTAGGCCAGGACGATGAACACGATGATCGCCGCGGCCCCGATCATCAGCGAGATCGCGCCCGCCCGGATCGAGTCGGCGCCGAGCTCGGCCCCCACCGTGCGCTGCTCCTGGACCTTCAGCGGGGCCGGAAGCGCGCCGGCCCGCAACAGGATCGCCAGGTTGTTGGCGCTCTCGGTGGTGAAGTTGCCGGTGATGATGCCCGAACCGCCGGTGATCGCCCCGTTGATGGTGGGCGCGGAGATCACCTTGTTGTCCAGGATGATGGCGAATGGCTTGCCAATGTTCTCGGTGGTGGCCTCGCCGAATTTCTTCGCCCCGATGGCGTTGAACCGGAAGCTGACCACCGGCCGGGCCGTCTGGTTGTCGAAGGTGCCCTGGGCGTCGGTCAGCATCTCGCCGGTGACCACCGGGCGACGCTTGACGACATAGTAGGGGGCGCGGTCGTCGCCCGGCACGATCATCGAGCCCGGCGGCGCGCGGCCCTGCTGGGCCTCGATCGGGTCGGCGTTCACGTCGACCATCTGGAAGGTCAGCTTGGCGGTCTTGCCGACCAAGTCGCGCAGCTTGGCGGGGTCGCTCTCGCCCGGGGCGGAGATCATGATCCGGCCGGAACCCTGCTGGCGGATGTCCGGCTCCTTGGTGCCCAGCTCGTCGATCCGGCGGCGGATGACCTCGATGGACTGGGTCACCGCCTTGGTCGCCTGGGACTCGAAGGCCTGGCCGACGAAGGCGATCCGCACCCGCTGGTCGGCCATCAGGCTGACGGCGACCTCGCGCCCGCCGGCCGCGCCGGCCAGCGGCGCGCCGACCTCCTGGCGCAGGGCGGCGGCGGCGGCGGCGACCTGGTTCGGGTCGCTGATCCGGACATTGACCTCGCCGCTGACGACGCTGAGGCCGGTGAACGGGATCTGCGCCTTGGTGAGCGTGGTCCGCGCGTCCTCGGTGAGACCGGTCAGCTTCTCGTTGCGCAGGGCCGCGGTATCCACCTCGTAGAGCAGGTAGGAGCCGCCCTGCAGGTCGAGGCCCAGCGCCAGGGTCTTGTGCGGCACGAATGCCGGCAAGGCGTCGCGCACCGAAGCGGGCAGCAGGTTGGGCAGGGTGAAGAAGATGCCGAAGAGCGTCGCCAGGACGACGACGATGACCTTCCAGCGGGTGACGTTGATCATCGAGGCTGAGCTCTAGGCCTTGGAATCGTTGGCCGCGGCCGGCTCGCCACGCGCCCGGACGTCGGCGATCATCGCCTTGACCACCTTGACCGTGACGCCGGTGGCGATTTCGAGGCCGATCTCCTTCTCCTCGACGCGGACCACCTTGCCGACAATGCCGGACGACAGGACGATCATGTCCCCGCGCTTCAGGCCGCCGATCATGGTCTGGTGCTGCTTGGCGCGCTGCTGCTGCGGGCGGAAGATCAGGAAGTAGAACAGCACGATCAGCGGCAGGAAGAAGATCAGCGACCCGAAGGGGCTGTTTTGCATGAAGCCCTGGATTCCTCCGGCGGCCCCGGCGGCGCCGGCGGTCTGGGCATAGGCGTCAGTGAACATGGCCTCTCCGAAGCAACGGTCGGTCACCCCGGCATATGGGGGTCCGCAAAAGTCGGCGGAAGCTATGCGCAGCGCCCTCGTTTTGCAATGGAACCGGCGGCGGTCTAATCCCTCAGGTCATGGAGAGCGACCACACGCCGCTGCTGACCCGCATCGCCGAGGCCCTGGAGCGGCTCGCGCCGCCCGCCCCTGCGCCCGCCGATTTCACCGGCGCGCGGCTGTTCCGGCATGAGCCGAGGACCGCCGCCTTCCATCCCGCGCCCGACTATGCGCTGGACTTGGCCAGCCTGATCGGGGTCGACCAGCAGAAGGCGCGGTTCCTGCAGAACCTGCAGCGGTTCGCCCGGGGACTGCCGGCCAACCACGCCCTGCTGTGGGGCGTGCGCGGCACGGGCAAGAGCTCGCTGTCCAAGGCCGCGTTCATGGCGGTGGCGGCGACGGCGGCGGACCTGCGGCTGGTGGAGGTGGACCGCGACGAGGTCACCGCCCTCCCCGCGCTGTTCGACATCCTGCGCGCCCGGCCCGAGCGGTTCATGGTGCTGTGCGACGACCTCTCGTTCGAGGAGGGGGCGGCGGCGGCCAAGGCGCTGAAGTCGGCGCTGGAGGGCGGCGTCTCCGGCCCGCCTGCCAATGTGCTGTTCGTGGCCACCTCCAACCGCCGCCACCTGATGCCGCGCGGTCACGGCGAGGATCGCGGCCTGATCGCCACCGCCGAGGACGCCGAGGAGGAGGTCAGCGTGTCGGACCGCTTCGGCCTGTGGATCGGCTTCCCGCCCATGGACCAGCCCACCTATCTGGCGGCGGTGGTCGCCTATTCCGAACGCTACGACCTCAAGGTCCCCGACCTGGACCGCCGCGCCCTGCAGTGGTCGCAACTGCGCGGCGCCCGCTCCGGCCGCGTGGCCTGGCAGTTCATCCGCGACCTGGCGGGGGAGCTGGGGAAAAGCGTCCCGCTGTGACCTTTACCCTCCCCTTCATGGGGAGGGTCGACTCGCCGTCAGGCGAGCGGGGTGGGGAACGGTGGGCCGGAACGCGGCGTCGGTAGGGATCGTGAGTTCCCCACCCTGACTGCTTCGCAGTCTGTCCCTCCCCATGAAGGGGAGGGAAAAGAAAAA
>NZ_JANXWD010000051.1 GCF_025351295.1 Phenylobacterium sp. | reverse complement strand
CTCTTGGGCGAGTCCTGCCGAAAACACGGGCGCCATCCGCGAGCTCTTGTTTCGCCTTGTTACCGCACCGTGAAGCGAGGCTATATTTAGATTACAACCGGTTAAACAATGGTCGAAAATCAGGTTTGCAACAGCTCAATTACGGCATATGGCGGAAATGTTCGCGAATAGTTTTCTTCGATCCGTTAAATTTACTCGGTAAATACCATGTCACGACTATACATCGTTCGCCGTACCGATCAGTCATGCCTGACCCGGGGTGTGGACAATTCAGCGGCGACCTCTCGCCGCAGGGCGTAAACCCTCTTTTCACTCAAGGCGGATACGGTTACCCCTTCGCTTGGGAAGTCGGGGAGTTACCGAGAGCATGCGTAAACGGACGAGGACCCTTTTGGGCGCCCTGGCCGCCGCGGCCTTCGTCGCTACGGCGCCGGGGAGCGCCAGCGCCGACGGATACTGGCAATGCGTGCCGTTCGCGCGGCTGATGTCCGGCATCCAGCTGTTCGGCGATGCCTGGACCTGGTGGCAGCAGGCCGCCGGCCGCTACGAAACCGGGTTCCAGCCGCGCGCCGGCGCCGTCCTCTGCTTCAAGCCCACCGCCCGCATGCGCCTGGGCCATGTGGCCGTGGTCAGCCAGGTGCTGACCGACCGTGTCGTGCAGATCACCCATGCCAACTGGAGCCCCATCGAAGGCTCGCGCGGCAAGGTGGAGAAGGACGTCACCGTCATCGACGTCTCGCAGCAGGGCGACTGGAGCGAGGTGAAGGTCTGGTATGACCCCAACCGCGACCTGGGCGGCTCGACCTATTCGACCAACGGCTTCATCTATCCGGACGCCTCGGCGCGGATCATGGCCGACTCGGGCGTGGCCCGGATGCAGAACGGCGCCATCGCCATGGCCCAGTCCGCCGCCTCGCAGATGGCCACCGCCGTTCGGCCCGGCCAGGGCCCGATGAGCCTGCTGTCGCAGGCCGCCGACTCGACCGACCGGATCGCGGCGCTAATCGCGGCCGCCACCCGGGGCGGCGACCCCAGGTAGCCGGTCACGGTTGACGCGTCCGACGACGCGCGCCCAAAAGGGGCGGGCGTCAGGAGGCGCCTCATGCTGAACGTCCTTCGGCGCGGGCAGACCGCGTTCCAGACCGAGGCGGGTGTCGCCGGCTGGCGGCCCGACGCCGACGTCATCTGGATCGACCTCAACAAACCCACTCGCGAGGAGGAGCTGGCGGTCGAGGCCGCGCTAGGCCTGCAGCTGCCGACCGTCGAGGAGATGGAGGCGCTGGAGCCGTCCAGTCGCCTCTACCAGGAAGCCGGCGCCACGTTCATGACCGCCACCTTGCTGGCCCGCGGCGACGGCGACGCGCCGTTTTCCACCCCGGCCACCTTCGTGCTGGCCGCCGGGCGGCTGGTCACCCTGCGCTACGAGGACCTCAGGGCCTTCACGGTGTTCGCCGGCCATGCGGCCGAGAGCGGGACCGCCAGCGGCTCGGCCGCCCTGCTGGGCTTGCTGGACGCCATCGTCGAACGCCTGGCCCAGGTGCTCGACCTGACCGGCGACCGGGTCGAGGCGGCGTCCACCTCGATCTTCAAGCGGCCGCAGGGGGGCGATTTCCGGCCCCTGCTGACCGGGCTGGCCCAGGCCCAGTCGGTGACCTCGCTCACCCGCACCTGCCTGGTCAGCCTGGCGCGCCTGCTCAGCTTCGCAGGCCTGGCCCTGGAGATCTCCACCGACGCGGACTGCAAGGCCCACCTGGAGAGCCTGCAGCGCGACACCCAGTCGCTCACCGACCATGCCAGCCACCAGTCGGGCCATATCGCCTTCCTGCTGGACGCCGCCCTGGGCCTGATCAACATCGAGCAGAACGGGATCATCAAGTTCTTCTCGGTGGTGGCGGTGGTGTTCATGCCGCCGACCCTGATCGCCTCGATCTACGGGATGAATTTCGACATCCTGCCCGAGCTGCACTGGCGTGGGGGCTATCCGATGGCGCTGCTGGCCATGGTGGTCGCCGCCATCCTGCCGGTGGTGTGGTTCAAGCGCCGCGGCTGGCTTTAGGTCGTCAGACCGCGTTTTCGAACCGGCGTTAAGGCTGTCGCGCAACTCATCCTTAAAGAGCTGGGCGGCATGGTGAACGCGCAGGTCGCAATGTCCACAGTTCCCCAACAGCATCATCTGGCGGTCGACGCCCAGTCCCTCCGGGAGTCCCTGGACGCCCATTCGCGCTATCTGGCCGGGCGTTCGGGCGGCCGGCGGCTGAACCTGACCTATGCCGACCTGGCCAATTGTTCGCTGGAAGGCCTGGACCTGCGCGACGCCGACCTGACCGGCGCCAGGCTGAGCGGCGCGACCCTGGCGCGCTCCAACCTCTCCCGCGCGATCCTGTTCGGCGCCGACCTGCGCGAAGCCGACATGCGGCATGTGAACCTGAAGCGCGCCGACCTGCGCGGCGCCTGCATGCGCGGCGCGAACCTGGCCGGCGCCGAGCTGGCCGGCTGCGACCTGCGCGAGGGGCGGATCGCGCTGCAGGACAAACTGGACGGCTTCCGCATCCTGCGCCACGAGCACCGACCGGGCGAACTGAACTATGCGGTCCTCTCCGGGGCCAACCTCGCCGGCGCCCAGATGAGCGGCGCGGTGGCCATGAGCAGCGACTTCACCGACGCCAACCTGACGGGCGCGATCCTGACCGGCGCCAAGCTGATGCGCGCGGTGCTGGACGGCGCCGACCTCACCGGCGCCGACCTGGGCGGGGCGGATCTGACCGGCGCCTCCATGAAGCGGGCGGTGCTGAACGGCGTGAATCTCAACCAGGCGCGGCTGGACGATTGCGACCTGACCGGCGTCCTGCGTGCGCCGCCGCCGATCTTCTACATCGACGACCGCTCGCTGACCGAGGTGGTGGCCGAGCACGAGGCGTTCTGCGACAGCGGCGGGACGAAGGGCGCGACGCTGAAGATGGCCGAGGTCGACTTCCGGCCGATGCGGACCCTGAAGCGCCGCCGGCTTTCGGGCCTGACAGCGCCGAACTCGATCTTCTTCGGCCTGGACATGGAGGGGACCCAGTTCCAGGGCGCGGACCTCTCCGGCTGCGACTTCCGCGGCGCCAACCTGCGCGAGGCCGACCTGCGCGGGGCCCGGTTCACCGGCGCACAGTTGGCCCGCGCCGACCTGCGCGGCGCCAAGATGGGGCCCCTGGCGCTGGGCGAGAACCGCTTCGTGCGCACCGACTTCAGCCGCGCCTCGCTGCGCGGCGCCGACCTGCGCGGCGCCAGCGCCCCTCGCGCCCGCTTCCTCGAGGCCGAGATGGACGGCGCCCGCATCGCCGGCTGCGACCTGGCCGGAGCTGAACTGGAAATCTAGGGGGCGCTGGGCTCGCGCACGGCCTCAGACGCGATCGTGGCCAGGGGGATCGTTCGCCGCCTTTGGAGCCTTCCTGGTGTGCGCCTCGATCAGCGCCTCGGCCGCGCCCCGGGCCGCGCCGGCCGGGCCGTCGGGCCCGAACAGCTGGCTGGTCACGAAGACACCCTCGATCAGCAGCAGCAGGGAATCGGCCAGCTTCTTCGGCTTACGGGCGTCCATGGCGCGGGTCAGGTCGCGCAGGCGGCTCCGCAGCCGGTCCTTGTGGCCGACCGCCACCCGGTGGCCGGGGTGCTTGGGGTCGGGATACTCCACCACCGCATTGGTCAGCCCGCAGCCGCGAGAGCCCTTGCCCAGGGCGCGGTCGCCCAGGGCGTCGACATAGGCCAGGATCTGCGCCTTTGGGTCATCGGGATGGGCGGCCACCGCGGCGTCGAAATTGGACCACATCTGCTGGCCCTGGCCTTCGAGATAGGCGGCGATCAGCTGGTCCTTGGAGCCGAAGGCCCGGTAGAGGCTGGGCTTGGTGGACTGGGCGCGCTCGACGATCTGGTCCACGCCGACGGCCCGCGCGCCCTCGCGGTAGAACAGCTCGCCGGCGGTCGCCAGGATCCGGTCGGCCGCCTTGGGGGTGTCGCTCGGGGGTCGCGCCATGGGTCGCCTTGCAATGCCGCCGGGCGATCTCCAGCTATCGCCCAGAATTTACCGTACCGGTCAGTTACATGCTGATAGCAGCGCGCCGCCCGTTTGGCCAGAACGACGCGGGGGTGGTGGCCGCCTGAGCGCTTCTCTCCCCTGACGTCAGCGCGCTAAGGAAGGCTATGGACGGAACCTTCGAGGAAGAGCCGCGGGCGCGGCGTGTGGCCCTGCCCTCGCGCGGCGGCGAGATGGCGCTCATCGACCTGGGACCGCCGGACCGGCCCGTCGACATCGTCTTCTCCCACGCCAACGGCTTCAACGGGCTGACCTACCGCAGCATCCTGGCGCCGCTGGCCCGGAGCCTGCGCATCCTCGCCCTCGACCTGCGCGGCCACGGCGCCTCGACCCTGCCGACGGTGATCGAGGGGCGGCAGGGCTGGGTGGAGATGCGCGACGACCTGCTGGCCTTCCTGGCCACCGAGCTGGACCATCCGGTGATCCTGGCCGGCCACTCCATGGGCGGCACCACCAGCCTGCTGGCCGCGGCCGCCGAACCGGCGCGGGTAAGCCAGCTGGCGCTGTTCGACCCGGTGGTGTTCGACGCCGGCCTTGCCCCGGGCGCGGCCACCGACAACCGCCTGGCCGACGGCGCCGACCGCCGCCGCGCCAGCTTCCCGGACAAGGCCGCCGCCGTGGCCGCCTACACGGGCCGTGGCGGCTTCCGCACCTGGCGGCCCGAGCAGCTGGCCGACTATGTCGAGGCCGGGTTCCGCGCGACGCCGCAGGGCGAGGTCACCTTGACCTGTACGCCCGCCTGGGAGGCATCCAACTTCCGCACCCACAACTACGACCCCTGGGCTGCCTTCCGCGATGCCCGCTGCCCGATCCGCATCCTGCGCGCCGAGGCGGGATCGACCGCCCGCCTTGACGAAAAGGTGGCCGAACTCCGGGCCACCGGCCGCATCCGCATCGACACCATCCCCGGGACCAGCCACTTCCTGCCCATGGAGCGCCCTGACCTGGTCCAGGCGGTGCTGCGCGAAATGGCCGGCGGCTAGAGCCTTTCCGGTTCAAATGGAATCATTTGAACCAGACAAAAAGGCTCTAAATCAAAAGCTTAGAGCACGACGGGCGCTTGAACCGGTATCCACTTCAAGCTGTCGTGCTCTAGGGTCGATGGGGGAAATGAGCGTCCCTTCCCAACACTTCCCCCATTGTCGCCCGCCTTCGGCCTTGGCGACATTTCCCCCTCATGCGGGGGAAGCAAGCGCCGCGGGTCAGGCAGGCCGCACGGATCTGGGCGTCTAAAGCCCCAGCCCCTCGATCCAGCCCTTGCGGATCTCGGCCAGCTCGGGGTCGGAGAGGGTGATGATCTTGCGGGCCTCCAGGTCGAGGGCGACGCTGATCGCCTGGGCGCTGCCCCAGGGGCGGCCGCTGACCGGGTCCAGCATCCAGTGGACCAGGCGCTGGACGCGCGCATCGCCGCCGGCGACGCCCGAGCGCAGCTCGACCCGATCCCCGGCCCGCGGCCAGGCGTGGTGGATCAGCCGGTACTCCAGGGCCGCGCCGCCGACGTTGGTCCGCCCGCCGCCTTGGCCCGGCCGTCCGTGCGCGGCGAACAGGTGCGGGATCGCGTCCGAGAGGCGCTGCATGAAGCCCTCCACCCGCATCCGGCCGAAGGCGTCGCAGTGATCCGCCAGCACCACGCCCAGGCCGGTGCGGGTCAGGCCGAGCTGCTCGGCGCGGCCCAGGCTGGCCTGGGTCTCGATGGGCTCCAGCCCGATCGACCGCGGGGCCGCGCCGTCCGGGATCTCGGTCTTCAGCGCCTCGGCGCGCGCCCGCAGGCGGTCGGACCAGGGAAAGGCTCGCCCGTCGCGGGCGGTGGCGTGGGTCACCAGGGTCTGGAAGCTGGCGGCCAGCTCGCCGCTGGCGTGGCGCATGACGAACAGCAGCCGCGCCTCGGTCTCGTCCAGCGACAGCACCCCGCCGGTCATGGCGAGCGGCGCATTCACCCGGGCTTCGCGCAGGAAGCGGATGTGCTGCTCGCGCACCATCAGGGTGGTCACGGCAGCCGGAGCGAACACGCTGGCCATGCCCAGTTCGCCGGCCAGCCCCGCCAGGCCCTCCATCGAGCGGGCCACATAGAAGCCGACGTTCAGGTGCCCCATGGCGTCGCATTCCCAGGCCGCCACGCTGCCACGCCAGACTTCGACTTCCGCCAAGGCCGCTCAAGCTCCCCTACGCGGTTCGAACTTTAGGGGCGCCCGCGCGGACCCGCCAGCCCCGGCCACGGGCGTCCGACGCCGGCCACGGCGGTGTCGTTGTCTCGGAGCACTCGCGGTCCGCCTTCGTCGCAACAGACGCCTGACACATCGTTCCGATACCTTCTTTGGAGGTCGCGGTTCGAGCCGGGCGGCGCCACAATGGCAGCGGTTGGGAGGAGACCACGCTCATGGCTGACAAGGCCCGCCCCGCGAAGGTGATGATCCGCCGCCATACGGTGGTGACGCGGATCACCCATTGGCTGAACGTGCTGGCGCTCAGCCTGCTGCTGATGAGCGGCCTGCAGATCTTCAACGCCCACCCGGCGCTGTACTGGGGCGCGAAATCGACCTTCGCCCAGCCCTGGCTGGCGATGACCAGGCAGGACGTCGCCGGCGCCCCGCATGGCGTCACCACCGTGGGGAACCTGAAGTTCGACACCACCGGCCTGTTCGGCTGGTCCGGCAAGGAAGGCCTGCGCGAGCAGCGCGGCTTCCCGTCCTGGGCGACCATCCCCAGCTACCGGTCGCTGACCGACGGCCGGCGCTGGCACCTGTTCTTCGCCTGGATGTTCGTGATCAACGGGCTGATCTACTGGCTCTGGGGCCTGATCGGCGGCCATATCCGCAAGGATATGCTGCCCAACCGCGCGCAGCTGAAGCTTAGCCACATCGCCCACGAGATCGTCACCCATGCCCAGCTGAAGTTCCCCAAGGGCGACGAGGCGCGCTCCTACAACGTGATCCAGAAGTTCACCTACCTGGCGGTGATCGTGGTCCTGCTGCCGCTGATGGTGCTGACCGGGCTGTCGATGTCGCCGGGCTTCAATGCGACGGTCCCGGGGCTGGTCGACCTGTTCGGCGGGCGACAGTCGGCGCGGACCTTCCACTTCCTCTCGGCCAGCCTGATCGTCACCTTCGTGATGGTGCACGTGGCGCTCGTGCTGGTGTCGGGCTTCTGGAACAACATCCGTTCGATGATCACCGGCCGCTACGCGATCGAGGTCGAGGCTCCGGCAAAGGGAGAGACGGCGTGAGCACCACCACCAACCGCCGCCGCTGGCTGGGCGTCGCCGGCGCGACCCTGGGCTCGCTGTGGCTCAGCGCCTGCAACAAGCTCACCAACGACCCGACGTTCGCCGGCGTGCTGACCAAGGCCGAGGGCCTGACCCAGCGGGCCCAGCGGCTGGTCACCGACCGCAAGGCGCTCGCCAAGGAGTTCACCGCCGCCGACATTTCGCGGGACTTCAAGCCCAACGGCTCGATCGATCCGACCGACTACGACTACGTCGCCCTGCGCGACAACAAGTTCGGCGACTACAGCCTGACCGTCGACGGGCTGGTGGAGCATCCGCTGGAGCTGACCCTGGCGGACCTGCGCGCCCAACCCTCGCGCACCCAGATCACCCGCCACGACTGTGTCGAGGGCTGGTCGTCGATCGGCAAGTGGAAGGGCGCGCGCCTGGGCCCGTTGCTGGACCGCGCGAAGCTGAAGCCCAACGCCCGCTACATCGTCTTCCACTGCGCCGACACCCTGGAGCAGACCCTGGACGGCACGGGCCAGTACTATGAGAGCATCGACCTGATCGACGCCTACCACCCGCAGACCATCCTGGCCTACGAGATGAACGACGCCACCCTGACCGTCCCGCACGGCGCGCCGCTGCGGCTGCGGGTCGAACGCCAGCTCGGCTACAAGCAGGCCAAGTACATCATGCGCATCGAGGCGGTGGAAAAGCTCGACGACCTGGGCCGCGGCAAGGGCGGCTTCTGGCCCGACCGCGGCTACGAGTGGTACGCGGGGATCTGAGCGAGCCTCCTCTCCCCCCGCGTAGCGGAGAGGGAGAGGGTTGGGAGAGGGTCGGCTGGGCATGAGCGCTCTCCCAGTGGTGAACCAAGGGCCGGCAGCGGTGACGTGGATGGGTCCTGGCTGGACCAGCGGCGGATCACGCTCTCACGCGCCGACCCTCTCCCTACCCTCTCCCTCTCGGCTTTGCCGGGGGAGAGGAGGTGCTAGTACGGCGACTTCGCCACGATCTCCGCCTCCGCCGCGCACGCCGCCGGATCGGGGGCCGGGCCGGCCTTGCGGGCGGCGGCGACTTCCTGGCGGGCGGCGTCCAGGTCGGTGCGGAACGCCGCCTGACCGTGCAGGGCGGCGACCACGATCGAGGCGTTGAGGCGGCCGGCCTCCACGGCGCTGAGGTTGTGCACGCCGCAGACCAGCCGGCCCTCGCCGAACGCCCGGGCGCGGGCCAGGATCTCGGTTGCGCGGTCGGGCGCCAGCTCGGCCAGGATCAGCCCGACAGTCCAGCCCCAGGCGTTATGGCCGGACGGATAGTCCGGACTGGCCGACAGCGCCGCCGACCTCTCTATGCAGGTCGGACCCTCGTCGATCAGATAGGGGCGCTGGCGCCTGTAGATGTCCTTCGGCCGGTTGGTGGCGCGGCTGACATCGACGCCGGCCTTGGCCAGCAGGGCCGCGGTGCGCGGTGCGTTGTCCCGGGTCAGTGTCACCCCCAGCGCGCAGGACAGGCTCTTCACCAGGCCGCCCTGGTCCACGTCGCCCTGGGCCATCTTCCAGCGCGGCGTGTCCTGCAGCCGGCGGGTCTCCAGATAGGTGGTGCGGTCGGCCTGGTAGCGGGTTGAGCCGGCGACCGGCGCCGGCGGCAGGATCCGGTAGGTGTCGGGGGCCATGTCGCCGAGATAGCCGCCGGGACCGGCCGCGGGCATCGCGGGGGCCGGCGGCGGGGCCGTCGCCGCCCCGATCAGCCCGAGGGCCGCAACCGCCGCCAGAAGAAGCTTCGCCCGCATGCCCATCCATCCTCCGCAACCGTCGGCCCGGTGTCGCAGACGGCCGCCCGGCTTTCAACCGGCAACTGTCACAATTAAAAAACTTGACTCTGAAATTGATTTTCTTAATTTCCAGGCATGGACAACGCCGGAAAACAGGACTGGCAGGCGCTTACCGAGCTCACCCAGGGGCGGGCCATCGTGGTCGAGCGGGTGCGGCTGGCCGAGCGCGGGATCGCCATCGAGGGCGCCTTCGAACTGCCGAAGCTGGCCCAGCTCGCCGCCGAGGACCAGGTGTTCGTGGCCGCCTTCGTGCGCAGCCACGGCTCGATCAAGGAGATGGAGCAGGTGTTCGGCGTCTCCTACCCCACCGTGAAGGCCCGCCTGAACCGCATCGCCGCGGTGCTGGAGACGGTCGAGACCGATCCGCAACCCAGCCGCGCCGAGGTGCTTGACCGCCTCAACCGCGGCGACATCACCGCCGACCAGGCGGTCGCCGAACTGGAGGGCCGTCGATGAGCGCGAAATTCCTGGAGCCGGCGCCGGTGGCGCTGAGCCGCCGCGACCCCAGGGTCCGGCACGAGCGCCGGCGTCGCCGGGCCGCGCGGCCGGAGGCGAGCGGCGAGCCCTTCCGCATGAGCCTGTGGCTGCCGCTGACGCCGTTCTTCTGGATGCTGGCGCCCTTCGTGGTGTTGCTGGCGCCGCTGCTGTTCCTGGCGCCGCCGCTCTGGCGGATCAATCCGTACGCGATGGTCGTCGCCATTGGCCGCGTGCTGACGTCGCTGAGCGGGATCGATGTCGACGTCGATGCGCCGGACGCCCGCGTCCGCATCAAGATCCTCTGAAGGAGACCGCCATGAACGACGACCGCCGTTCGATCCTCGACATGCTCGCCGAGGGCAAGATCAATGCCGACGAGGCCGAGCGCCTGATGAGCGCCCTGGACCGCAACCCGCAGCCGGCCGAGTTCGCGCCGGAGCCGGGCTATCCCGCCAACCGCGCCAAACCCAGGTACCTGCGGGTCTGCGTCGACACCGACGAGCCGGACGAGGGGCCGACCAAGGTCAACATCCGCGTGCCGATGCAGCTGCTGCGCGCCGGCGTCCGGCTCTCCAGCATCATCCCGCCCCAGGCCCGCGACCAGGTGAACGCCGCCCTGCGCGAGCACGGCGTACCCTTCGACCTGCACCAGCTGAAGCCGGAGAACCTCGAGGAACTGGTCGACCAGCTCAGCGACCTGACCGTCGACGTGGACCAGGAGAAGACCAAGGTGCGGATCTTCTGCGAATAGGGCCCTCGGGCTGCTTTGAGACGTCGCGTTCCTCCCCTCTTCGGGGGAGCAACTTGCCGCTACTTCGCGAACAGCTTCGCCCAGCGCGGCTTCACGCGGGTCTTCCACGCGCCGCGGTGCCAGGCGTCCGAGGCGATCAGCGGGACCACGGTGGTGGCCTCGGCGAACACCATCTGTTCCCAGGTGACGTCGACCTTGCCCCAGGAGCAGGCCTCCTTCAGCGTCGAGGAGGAACAGGCCCCGTCGCGCACGTCGGCCACGGTGATCTGCACGGCATACTTATGCATCTCAGCCTCATGGCCGAGGATCTCGGCGCACACGACCGTGTCCTGGGCGAAATTCTTCGGCACGCCGCCGCCGACCATGAACAGGCCCGTGGTCCCGGCCGCCAGCTTGATGTCGGTCAGTTCGCGGAAGTCGGCCACCGCGTCGATGGTGACATAGGGCTTGCCGGCCTTCATCCGCTCGACCTGGTGCTTGACCAGGCCGAAGCCGGCCGATGAGTCCACGAACGCCGGGCAGAAGATCGGCACACCCTCGCGGTAGGCGACCTCGATCAGGCTGTCGGGCTTCTTGGCGTTGCCGGCCGCCAGCCACTTGCCCATCTCGTGGATGAACTCACGGCTGGAATAGGCGCGCGGCTCCAGGCTCTCACAGATCTCGTAGATCGTGCCGTCGCAGTTCTGGAGCTCTTCCTCGTCGATATAGGTGTCGTAGATCCGGTCGATGTAGAGGTCGCGCAGGTCGCGGTCGTCGACGTTGGATTGCGCCTGATAGTGCTTGAAGCCCAGGGCCTCGAAGAGGTCCATGTCGACGATGGAGGCGCCGGTGGAGACCACCACGTCGATCATCCCGTAGGTCAGCATGTCGCGGTAGATATGCATGCAGCCGCCGGCCGAGGTGGAGCCGGCCAGGGTCAGCCAGGTCGAGCAGCCGTTGTCCTCGATCGCCATCGACAGGATGTCGGCGGCGCGCGCCGTGTCGCGGCTGGTGAAGCTCATCTTGCGCATGGCGTCGATGATCGGCCGGGCGTCGTAGGCGTCGATCGCCACGTGCTCGACGGTGTTGGCCAGCAGTTCGGCCTTGCGGTTGGTCTTCTGAACGTCAGCGTTCATCTTCGGAAGTTCCCTTCAGAGGGTGATCGCCCGTCCATGGATCAGGCGCGACCGGGACGGAGCGACCGGCCGCGCCTATAGCAGTTGTGCGTGTCAGTTACCGCTTGCGACGGCTCTTGCCGGCGCGGCCCTTGGGACGCGACAGCCGCACGACCTTGCTCCGCTCCTCGTCCTGCTGCTCGCGCGGCAGGCGGATGGTGCGGCCGGCCAGGCCGAACATCGAGGCCATCGGCGCGTCGTGCACGATGGCGGTCTCGGCGTCGCCGAACCCGTTGAAGCGGGTGTTCATCGCCACCCCATAGGCGCCCAGCATGCCGATCTCGATATAGTCGCCTTCCTGGATGTCCTCCGGCAGCCAGAACGGCCCCGGCATGTGATCCATGGAATCGCAGGTCGGCCCGTAGAACCGAAAGGGCTTCAAGGGGCCCTCCACTTCGCGGGCGGCGTCGCCCTCGCCCCGGTACAGCTTCACCGGAAAGGGCCATTTGACGTGCGCCGCGTCGAACAGGCTGCCGTAGCTGCCGTCGTTCAGATAGAGCGCGTCGGCCTTGCGGAGCTCGACCTTGGTGAGGATCGAGGAGGCCTCGGCCACCAGCGCCCGCCCCGGCTCGCACCACAGCTCGCAGTCCTCCGTCACCACCATCTCGGCGAAGCCGCGGCGGATGGAGTCGATGTAGTCGTCCATGTCCGGTGGAACCATGCCGGGATAGATCGAGGGGAAGCCGCCGCCCACGTCCACCACGTCGACCACCACCCCGGCCCGCACGATGGCGCGCGAGGCCTGGGCCATGGCGGCCTGATAGGCGGTCGGGCGCATGCACTGGCTGCCCACGTGGAACGAGACGCCCATGCGGTCCTGGGTGGCGCGGCGCGCGGCCAGCAGCAGGTCCGGCGCCTCGTGCAGGTCGACGCCGAACTTGCCGCTCAGCGAATAGGACGCCCCCTCGGTCTGCACCGCCAGGCGCACGATCAGGGTCAGGTCGTCGGCCCCGTCGGTCGCCTCGAGGATCTTCGCGAGCTCCTCGTGGGTGTCGAGCGCGAAGGTCTTCACGCCGTGCTTGTGGTAAGCCTCGGCGATCGCCCTGCGGCTCTTGACCGGATGCATGAAGGCCATGCGGGCGCCGGGCGCATGCGCCGCCACCAGCTCGATCTCGGGGATCGAGGCCACATCGAACGAATTCACGCCGGTCTTCACCAGGGTCTCGATGACCCACGGCGAAGGGTTTGCTTTCACAGCGTAGAAGACGTCGCCCTTAAAACTGTCCTGGAACCAGCGCGCCGCTACCGCCACCGCATCCGGTCGCGCAAAGGCGACAGGACGTTCGGGTGACCGCTCGCGGACCAGGTCCAGGGGCGTATGATACGTGTGCAATTCACGTAGCCCCCATCAGATAGTTGAACCAAGTCCGGCGTTAGCAGCGCTTTTCAGGACATCGGGTCCGCCGGAGCCGAGGCAAATAGGGGCAATGGACCCCCATGTAAAGTCTTCGTGTGTGCGACGCCTCCGCGCGCCGGGATCGCACCCGCTCCGCGCCCGGCTGCCCGCGTCTTTGAAGCGCGCCCCGGCGCTCCGCTTCGCGCCGCCGGACCACACGCGCCGCTCCCAACCCCACGGCTGTCATCCCGGTTTCGCCACAGGCGAAGACCGGGACCCACCAGGCGCCTGGGTTGACGACTCAATCAGCAGAGCAACCCAAACCCCATCGTCCCGGTCGCCCCGAAGCGGAGGCCCGGAACCCGGGCGCCCGGTTGGTTGCGGTGGCCCGCAATTATGCGATGGCGACAAAGGCTCGCGGGCGCGGGACATCGCGCGCGCCAAAGGCTCTCGCGCAGGAGGTTTGACGTGGAGACCCGGCCCTTCGATCCGGCGGCATACCTGAACGGCGAAGAGGCCATCGCGGCCTACCTCGCCGATGCGCGCGCGCATGGCGGCCAGGAGTTCTCCGAGGCCGTCGAGGTGGCGGCCCGGGCGCGGGCGCCGATGGCCGGGGGATCCGAACGCAAGGTCGCGCAGTACGCGGCGTTAGCGGCGCTCGCTTCGGCGATCCGCGGCTGATACCAACCGCCCTTAATCTGCACCGCAGATGGCCCATTGTCGTGATCCGAGGGATTGGATGCGATCTGGTTCGGCGATGAGGCGGTTCCAGGCGTTGCAGACGGCGTCGAGGATGGCGTCGTAGTCGGCGAAGACGTGGTTGGAGAGCCATCGGCCGCGCAGGTATTCCCAGACGTTCTCGGCGGGGTTGAGCTCGGGCGATCTGGGCGGCAGCGGCAGGAGGGTGATGTTGCCCGG
>NZ_JANXWD010000111.1 GCF_025351295.1 Phenylobacterium sp. | reverse complement strand
TCGCGCGGCGATGGCCAGCCTGATCGTGCTGGGCGTCCTGGTGCTGCTGGCAGCCGTCGGACCCTATCTGATCCCCTACGCCTACGACCAGGTGGACAAGGCCGACACCTGGATGCCGCCGCTGCAGGCCGGCCACCTGCTGGGGTCCGACGCGCTTGGCCGCGACCTGCTGGCCCGGCTGCTCACGGGCTTAAGGGTCTCGCTGGCCATCGGCCTGGTGGCGACCTTCGTCTCGCTGGTGATCGGCGTCGCCTGGGGCGCGGTGGCGGGCTATGTCGGCGGGGCGCTGGACGAGGCGATGATGCGCTTCGTCGACGTGCTGTATTCGCTCCCCTTCATCTTCTTTGTGATCCTGCTGATGGTCACCTTCGGCTCCAATATCGTGCTGATCTTCGTGGCCATCGGGGCGGTCGAGTGGCTGACGATGAGCCGGATCGTCCGCGGCCAGACGCTGACGCTCAAGAACAAGGAGTTCGTCGAGGCCGCCCGCGCCGCCGGGCTCGGCCGCGGCGCGATTATCGCGCGGCATATCGTCCCCAACCTGCTGGGGCCCGTGGTGGTCTACGTGACCCTGACCATACCGGCCGTTATCCTCGCCGAGAGCTTCCTGAGCTTCCTGGGCCTGGGCGTGCAGCCGCCGATGGCCTCGCTGGGCACGCTGGTGGCCGGCGGAGCGTCGGATATGGAACTGGCGCCCTGGCTGCTGATCTTTCCGTCGCTGGTGATCGTGGTGACCCTGATGTGCTTCAACTTCATCGGCGATGGCTTGCGCGACGCCATCGATCCCAAGGACCGGTGATGGTCGCCGGGGGGCAGACATCGCCGGTGCAACTGCTGGCCGCCGCCTCTGCGGCGCTGCAGCGCGGCGACCGGGCCGCGGCGCTCGACTGCGTGGTCCAGGCCGAGGCGGCGGCGCCCTACGACCCCG
The DNA here is from genome assembly GCF_025351295.1 of Phenylobacterium sp. Classification (GTDB taxonomy): domain Bacteria; phylum Pseudomonadota; class Alphaproteobacteria; order Caulobacterales; family Caulobacteraceae; genus Phenylobacterium. The sequence goes on along the minus strand of NZ_JANXWD010000111.1, from coordinate 9,698 downwards.
ACGTGAAGATGCAGAAGGCGCTGATCCATCGGATGAGCGGCGCGCTGCCGGCAGCGCTGGCGGCGCTGGACGAGGCCCTGGCTCTGGACCCCTACAACTTCCTGGCGCTGCTCTCGAAGGGGGCGGTGACCGAGAAGCTCTCCGGCGAGCGCCTGGCCGCCCGGATCTATGAGAACGCCATCAAGCTGGCCCCCGCCGAGGCCAACCTGCCGCCCAACCTGAAGAGCCCGCTGGCCCGCGCCCGGGCGGTGGTGGAGACCACCCGCACGGCGCTTGCGGCCTATCTCGCCGAGCAGGTGGGCGCCCTGGACGCCGCCGGCGGTGAACTGGCCCAGCGGCGGCTGGGTGAGGCGATCGGCATCTATGCCGGGACGCAGAAGGTCTATCAGCAGGAGCCGCTGCTGCTGCACTACCCGCGGCTGCCGGCGATCCCGTTCTATCCGCGTGAGCTGTTCCCCTGGCTGCCGGAGCTGGAGGCCGCCACGCCGTCGATCCAGGCTGAGCTGGCCGGTGCGCTCGAGACCCGGATGGAGGCCTTCGCGCCCTACATCGCCTTCCCGCCGCACGCGCCGGTCAACCAGTGGGAGGAGTTGAACCACTCGCGCCGCTGGAGCTCGCTGTTCCTGTGGAAGGACGGTCGGCGGCAGGACGCCGTCTGCGCGGCCTGCCCGCAGACCGCCGCCCTGCTGGCGCGGCTGCCGCTGGCGGACCAGCCGGGGTTTGCGCCCACCGCCATGTTCTCCGCCCTGGAGGCCAGCACCCACATCCCGCCGCATACGGGATCCACCAACGTCCGGCTGCTCTGCCACCTGCCGCTGATCCTGCCCGGCCCGGCGCGGTTCCGGGTCGGCAACGAGGTCCGAGCTTGGGAGCTGGGCAAGGCCTGGATCTTCGACGACACGATCGAACACGAGGCCTGGAACGATGCCGACAGCCTGCGGGTGATCCTGATCTTCGACGTGTGGAATCCGTATCTGGAGCCGGGCGAGCGGGAACGGATCAACGCCATGATGGCGGCGCGGAACGCGTTCTATGGCGGGTAGCCTTGCTCTCCCGCGACGCGGGAGAGCAAGGCGGCGCCTCTACTCCACCCGGTGCGCGCGGAAGGCGCCCTGGTTGCCGACGGTCATCAGGAAGCTGCCCAGCGAGGCCTTGCGGATCTTTACCGGCATGCCGGGCTTGGGGGTCTTGAACAGCTCCTCGACTCCGACCTGGGACCAGACCGCGCCGTCCTCCAGCTTGATCACCCAACGCCCGGCGCCGTCCTGGCGGGCCGAGGCGACCACGCCGTCGGTGGTGTCGACCTCTTCGGCGGTCTCGCCCTTCGCGAAGATCGAGATCGACGGCAGGGTGAAGCCGAACGCCTGCTTGCGGACCTGGCGCGCCTGGTCGCGGTCGATGACCACGACGTCGCCCTTGGCCTCGGCCTGGTCGAACGCCGCCGTGGCCTGGTCGTAGCAGGCCAGGCGGGCGGGATCGTCGGTCAGCTTGCGGCAGTCGATCAGCTTCTGGACGATCGCCGCACGGCCCTCCGACTTGGGCGCGGCCAGGGCCAGGCCGCCGCCAAGGGTCACCAGGAGGGCGAGGATCGCCACGTTGCGCAGCAGGGTCATGGGTCGGTCCCGGTCCGGTTGGGGTGTCGCTTCATTAGGCAGGCGAGACCGCCGGGCGCAACGGCGCGCCTTGCCTTGAGAGGGGCCCAAGCTGCCTCGCGGCGTGCGCGCTGTCACAATCGTTGACGAAACCTTACCCGGTTTCCCGAGGGGGCCGGCAATCTGTGACCAGAATGCGACAGGTGGGCGCCCGAAACATTGCGGATCGCTAATGTTCGTTGACCGCTTGTCTCCGACGCTCGTAACTCCGGCGTAACCGGACCTCAGGGTTTCCGGGACCGATCTCGTTTTGTGGGGAGCGGCCGCCCGTCGAGGCAGGACCGCTGGAGGATCTAGACCGTGAAATTCATGTCCATGCGGGAACGCCTGTTGGCGTCTTCTATGATTTGCGGGGCCGCTCTGCTCGGCCTGTCGTCCCAAGCCGCGGCCGCCGCGGCGGCCCCCTCGGCCGACGAGGTCTCTGAAGTTGTGGTGACCGGGACCCGGATCCCGTCGCCGAACCTCGAAAGCGTCAGCCCGGTGACGGCGATCGGCTCGGCCGAACTGAAGGCGCAGGGCGTGACCCGCGTCGAGGACATGATCAACACCTTGCCGCAGGCCTTCGCGGCCCAGGGCGCGGCTCTGTCGAACGGCTCGACCGGCACGGCCACCGTCAACCTGCGCGGCCTGGGCGCCACGCGCACCCTGGTGCTGATCGACGGCCGCCGGCTGATGCCCGGCACGCCGAACACCACCGGCGGCGCGCTCTCGGCCGACCTGAACTTCATTCCCGGCGCGCTGGTCCAGCGGGTCGACGTGCTGACGGGCGGCGCCTCGGCGGTCTACGGCGCCGACGCCGTAGCCGGCGTCGTCAACTTCATCATGCAGAAGAATTTCGAGGGCGTGCGGGTCGACGCCAACTACGGAATCTATCAGCACAACAACAGCAGCGACATCGCCGACGTGGTGAGGACGAAAGCCCGCGGGGCCGCGTCGCCGCAGTTCTATCAGCTGCCCAAGCATAACGTCCGCGACGGCGAGCAGTCGGAAGTCACCCTGGTGATCGGCGTCAACGCCCCCGACGGCAAGGGCAACGTCACCGCCTATGCCGGCTACCGCCACGTGGAGCCGATCCTGCAGGGCAACCGCGACTACAGCTCCTGTACCTTGAACTCCGGCGACACCTTCGCCCAGAACGGCTGCGGCGGCTCCGGCACCGCCTTCCCGGCGCGTGTCGGCAACCAGATCGTCAATCCGACCGGTCCGGGCAACACCTTCCGCACCCGCACCGGCGGCGACACCTACAACTTCGGCCCGTCGAACTACTACCAGCGTCCCGACGACCGCTACGTGATGGGCGCGTTCGCCGAATACGAGATTCAGCCCTGGGCCAAGGCCTACGCCGACCTGATGTTCATGGACGACACGTCCACCTACCAGATCGCGCCGGGCGGCGTCTTCACCAGCACCCAGTCGATCAATTGCGCCAACCCGCTCGTCTCGGCCCAGGAAAAGGCCCTGATGCCGGCCACGGCGGCGACCGGTGGCGGCAACTGCCTCACCAATCCGGGCGGCACGTTCACCGGCACGGTCTCGCGCCGGAACATCGAAGGCGGCGGCCGCCAGGGCCGCACCGAGCACACCCAGTACCGTTACGTGATCGGCCTGAAGGGCGACCTGAACGATCACTGGAACTACGACTTCTACATGCAGTACGGCCGCGTCGAGTTCCAGCAGGTCGTGACCGGCTTCTTCCGCTCCAGCGCCATCGCCAAGTCTCTCAACGTCGTCAACGTGAACGGCGTGCCGACCTGCGCCTCCGTGGTCGACGGCTCGGACCCGGCCTGCGTGCCCTACAACATCTTCTCGCTGGGCGGCGTCACGACCGCGGCCCGCAAGTACCTCGAAACCCCCTCGACCCAGGCCGGCAACCTCGCCGAACGGGTGGTGAACCTGTCGATCGGCGGCGACCTGACCGACTACGGCATCAAGAGCCCCTGGGCCCAGGACGGCGTTGGCGTCTCGGTGGGCGCGGAATATCGCCGCGAGCAACTGGACTATGCGGCGGACTTCATCTCCTCGTCGGGCGATCTCGCCGGTTCGGGCGGCGCCAACCCGCCGGTCAACGGCAGCTATGACGTCTACGAACTGTTCGGCGAAGCGCGGGTCCCGCTCATCACCGACATGCCGTTCGTCAAGAAGGCCCAGCTGGAACTGGCCTACCGCTATTCGGACTATTCCTCGTCCGGCACGACCAGCACCTACAAGATCGCCGGCGACTGGCAGATCGTCGATGACCTTCGCCTGCGCGGCAGCTACCAGCGCGCGGTGCGTGCGCCGCACGTGCTGGAACTGTTCAGCCCGCAGAACGTGGTGCTCGACGGCACGCAGGACCCCTGCGCCGGCCTGTCGCCGGGCGACCCGAAGGTCGCCACCTGCGCTGCGATCTTCAAGCTGACCACCGCTCAGGTGCTGGCCATCGAGAAGAACCCGGCCCCGCAGTACAACGGCCAGATCGGTGGTAACCCGAACCTGAAGCCCGAGACTTCGGACACCTTCTCCTTCGGCTTCGTGGCCACGCCCACCTTCCTGCCGGGCTTCAACCTGTCGGCCGACTACTTCGACATCAAGGTGAAAGACTACATCAACAACGTCGGCGCTGACGTCATCATCACCCGGTGTGTCAACACGTCGAACCCGTTCTTCTGCAACCTGGTCCACCGCGACGCGCAGGGGTCCCTGTTCCTGTCCAACCAGGGCTTCATTCAGGACACCACCCTGAACACCGGCGCCCTGCGGACCAAGGGCATCGACATCAACGCCAGCTACCGCACCGACCTCGACCGGTTCGGCCTGGAGAACATGGGCGGCATCACCCTCAGCTTCGTCGGCACCTATCTCGACCAGCTGAAGACCCAGGTGCTCCCGGGCGACAAGTTCTACGACTGCGCCAAGCTCTACGGCACGGTCTGCGGCACCCCGAACCCGCAATGGCGTCACAAGATGCGCCTGACCTGGGCCACGCCGTTCGAGTACGGCGACTGGATCAAGGGCGTCGGCCTCTCCGTCCAATGGCGCCACTTCGACAAGGTGACACTGGACGCCTACGACAAGGATCCCCAGCTCAACAACACGGGCATCCAGTACGCGTCGGACCGGACCCTGAGCTCGCGCGACTACATCGACATGACGGCGACCTGGACGGTGCGGAACACCATCAAGTTCCGCGCCGGCGTGAACAACGTGTTCGACCGCGATCCGCCGCTCGTCGGCCAGTCCAACTGCCCGGCCGGTGTCTGCAACGGCAACACCTTCCCGCAGGTCTACGACTCCTTCGGCCGCTACGCCTTCATCGGCCTGACCGCCGACTTCTAGGTCGAAGGTCAGAACCGGGACTGCCTTTGGGGCGGCGGAGCAATCCGCCGCCCCATTCATTTTGCCGCGACGGCTGCTAGGTTGCGCCGCGTGAACACGTGGAATTCCGGGCGTTACAGCCTGAGCGCCGGGGGGAGCCCGGCAAAGCCGCCCGCGGGCGTCACCCCCGCCGATCCGGCCGGGGCGGCCCGCTGGCGCGCGGAGGGCGACCGGCTGCGGCTGGCCGGCGACATCGCCGCGGCCGACGCCGCCTACGCCCGGCAGATGCGCGCGACGGTCTCCGACCCCGACCTCGTCCGCGCCGCCGACGCCCTTTGCGCGGGCCGCCTCGCCGAGGCCGACGCCGCCCTCCGCGCCGTTGTCGCCGGGCGCCCCGCCGACCCGCTGGCGCTCTGGATGCTGGCCGACCTCGCGGCGCGCGCCGGGCGCAATCCCGAGGCGGAGGACCTGCTCCTGCGCTGCCTGGATGCCGCGCCCGGCTTCACCGATGCCCGCTACGCCTATGCCATGGTGCTGAACTGGCGCCACCGCGTCGAGGAGACCCTGGTCCAGGCCGAACGCCTGCTGCAGGCCGAGCCCGGCAACCCCCTCTACCGCCACCTGCGCGCCACCTCCCTCCTGCGCCTGGGCGAGGACGCCGCGGCGGCCGAGGCCTATGCGGCGGTTCTGGAGACCCATCCCGACCAGGCGCTGACCTGGATGAGCTACGGCCACGCCCTGAAGACCCTCGGCCGCCAGGCCGAGGCGATCGCCGCCTATCGCCGCAGCCTGGTCCTCGACCCGAAGCTGGGCGAGGCGTGGTGGAGCCTGGCCAACCTCAAGACCGTCCGCCTGACAGACGCCGACGTGGCCGCCATGGCAGCCGCGCTGACCACGGGCGAACTGTCCGAGCCGGATCGGCTGCAACTGCACTTCGCGCTGGGCAAGGCGCACGAGGACGCTGGCCGCGACGCCGCCGCCTTCGCCGAGTACGTCCGCGGCAACGCCATCCAGCGCGCCCGCGTCGACTACGACGCCCGCGAGACCAGCGGCCAGATGCACCGCACCAAGGCGCTGCTGAGCCGCGGCTTCTTCGCCGCCCACGCCGGCCAGGGCTGTCCGCGGCCCGATCCGATCTTCATCGTGGGGCTGCCGCGCTCGGGTTCGACCCTGATCGAGCAGATCCTGGCCAGCCACAGCCAGGTCGAAGGCACCCAGGAGCTGCCCCACATCCCGGCCCTGGCCGCGCGCCTCGCCGGCCGTGCGCGGCGCGAGTCCGAAGGCGCCTATCCCGACATTCTGGCGGCCCTGTCGCCCGCCGAGATCGCCGTGCTCGGCGAGGAATACCTCGCCCGCGCCCAGGTACATCGCAAGACCGACCGGCCATTCTTCGTGGACAAGCTGCCGAACAACTTCGCCCATGTGGGCTTGATCCACCTGATCCTGCCGAACGCGAAGATCGTCGATGCGCGGCGCCACCCCCTGGGCTGCTGCTTCTCCGGCTTCAAGCAGCACTTCGCCGCCGGCCAGGTGTTCAGCTACGACCTCGCTGACCTGGGCCGCTACTACCGCGATTACGTCGAGCTGATGGCCCACTTCGACGCGGTGCTGCCGGACCGCGTGCAGCGGGTGATCTACGAGCAGATGGTGGCCGAACCGGAGGCGCAGGTGCGCCGGCTGCTGGACGCCTGCGGTCTGCCGTTCGAGCCCGGCTGCCTGAAGTTCTACGAGAACGACCGCGCCGTGCGCACCGCCAGCTCCGAGCAGGTCCGCCAGCCGATCTTCACCGACGCGGCCGAGCACTGGCGGCGGTTCGAGCCGTGGCTGGGGCCGCTGAAGGCGGCCCTGGGACCCGTCCTCGACGCCTATCCCGATGCGCCTGCGCTCTAGGCGCGCCTTGCCTCAAGCCGCCTGCTAGATTGGCTGCCGCCCGGATCGCAGCCTGAAAGGTACCCGCGTTGAGCAACTGGAAGGTCGGACAGATCAAGGTGAAGGTGGGCGCCTACACGCCGGCGCCGTCCGCCAAGGTGACGGTCGCGACGGGCCCGGCTGCGCCGTCGGTCGTCGTGCCGGCCCCGCCGGCGGCGCGCGACCCCGACGCGGACCTCGCGCGTCTGGCCGAGATCCAGGCCGCGGTGAAGGCCGAGGACTACGATCGCGCCTCCGACCTGGCGGACGAGGCGCTGAAGTCCGGGCTGGAGCATTCTCTGGTGCTCAATCTCGCGGCCCTCAAGCGCGAGGATGAAGGCCGCTACGACGAGGCGCTGGCGACACTGGCCCGCGCCATCGCCCTGGATCCCCGGGATATCGGCGCCCGCAACGCGGCTGGCCTGGTCCTGGCGCGCGTGGAACGCTATGCCGACGCGCTGGCGATGTTCGACGGCGTCGTGGCGATCCAGCCGGCGTTCGCTGGCGCGCACTGCGCCCGGGGTACGGCGCTCGAGGCGCTGGGCCGCCTGAAGGAGGCTGAGGTCGCCTACAAGCACACCCTCGACCTGCAGCCGCAGAACCTGGGCGCCCTGCAGGGCCTGGCCAATCTGCTCAGCCGCCGCGGCGCCCACGCCCAGGCCCGGCCGCTGGCCGAGACCGTACTGGCCGCCGAACCCAACTTCCCCGACGCCGTGATGGTCCTGGCCGCCGCCGACGCGGCCGAGGGGGCCGGAGAGCGGGCAGAGCGCCGGCTGGAGCTGCTGGCCGCCGACGCGCGCCTGACGCCTCAGCAGCGCGCCCTGGCCCAGGGCCTGCTGGGCGACGTGCTCGACGCCCAGGACCGGCCCGCCGACGCCTTCCAGGCCTACGCCGCCTGCAACATGGGCCTGTTCCGCGCCTATGCGCCGGTCCACGACCAGGGGATCGGCGCGCTGGAGTTCTCCCGCGGCATGCTCGAGGAACTGGCGGCGATCCCGGCGTCCGCCTGGACCTCGGCCGCCGCGCCGCGCGCCGACGGCCCGAAAACCCACGTCTTCCTGCTGGGCTTCCCCCGCTCGGGCACCACCCTGCTGGAGCAGGTGCTGGCCAGCCACCCCGACGTCGAGGCGCTCGAGGAGCGCGAGACCCTCCTCGACGCCACCCGCGCCTTCCTGCGTCAGCCGTCCGACCTGGGCCGCCTGGCGGTGGCCCGCGAGGCGGAGCTTGCGCCCCTGCGCGACGCCTACTGGGCCAAGGTCCGCGCCGAGGGCGCCGAACCGGCAGGCAAGGTGTTCGTCGACAAGCACCCGCTCAACACCTTCCGTTTGCCGCTGATCCTGAAGCTGTTCCCGGATGCGAAGATCCTGTTCGCCCGACGCGATCCGCGCGACGTGGTGCTGAGCTGCTACCGCCGCCGCTTCGCCATGAGCGGCTCGGCCTATCAGCTCCTGACCCTGCCGGGCGCGGCCGGCTATTACGACGCCGCCATGCGCATCGCCGAGCTCGTGGAGCCGGCCATGGGGCCCAGGACCCACGTCGTGCGTCACGAGGCCCTGGTGGACGGTTTCGACACCGTGGTGGGCGAGGTCTGCGCGGCCCTGGGCCTGCCCTGGGTGGAGGCGATGCGCAACTTCGCCGACCAGGCCCGGGACCGGGCGGTGGCCACCCCCAGCGGCGCCCAGCTCTCGCGCGGCCTCAGCGCCGAGGGCGTCGGGGCGTGGCGGCGCTATCGCGACCAGCTGGCCCCGGTGCTGCCGACCCTGGAGCCGTGGGTCACCCGGTTCGGATACTCCGCGACGTGACCTTCTCGCGCCGCCACGTGACCCAGTCGCTGCTGGCCGGCCTGGTCACGGGCTGCGCCACGACGCGGCGCGAGCCGGTGTTCTCGATCAACCTGGCGCAGGTGAATCCAGCCGCCCCGCCGGCCACCGGCACCCGGCTGGAGACCGCCTTCGACCAGGCCCTGCGGATGACCGTGCCGGTGCACGTGGACGACCGCGGGCCGTTCCAGTTCGTGGTCGACACCGGCGCCAACCGCACGGTGGTCGGCATTGAGACCGCCACCCGCTGCAGCCTCGACAGCGATGGCGTCGCCCCGGTCCATGGCATCGCCGGCGTCCAGTCCGCGCCGCTGGTCAAGGTGCCGCGCCTGCGGGTCGGCCAGGTGCTGTCGTATCGCCTCAGCCTGCCGTCGCTGCCCAGGGCCAGCCTCGGCGCCGACGGCCTGCTGGGCATCGACGTGCTGAAGGGACGGCGGATGGAGCTCAACTTCAGCGCCAATACCTTCGAGATCGGTCCCTCGGGCGTCGGCGCCTCGGTCGGCCGCGGCACGGGCACGCGCATTCCGGACCCGGAACGGGGCATCGTCGTGCCCGCCCAGTACCGCTCGGGCCAGCTGGTGATCTTCGACGCCGACGTGGCCGGCATCCCGGTCCGCGCCTTCCTGGATTCCGGCGCCCAGATCACCTGCGGCAATGAGGCCCTGCGCGCGGCCCTGGTGCAGCAGAACCCCGGCTTCGCCGACCGCCTGGTCGCGACCGAGCTGATCAGCGCCACCGGCCAGACCTCGTCGGCGGTGCTGGCCAACCTGCCGCGCCTGCGGCTGGGCGGGATCGGGCTGAACAACATCCGCGCGGCCTTCGCGCCGCTGCACATCTTCAGCCTGTGGGGGCTCAACGACCGGCCGGCGATGCTGGTCGGCATCGACGTGCTGCGCAACTTCGACTCGGTCGCCCTGGACTTCGGCCGCCGCGAGGTGACCTTCATCCGCACCCGCCACCGCGCGGCCTGAGGGCGCGGAAGAAGCGGGCCTTCTACTCCTCACCCGTAGGGGGAGGGGGACCC
>NZ_JANXWD010000140.1 GCF_025351295.1 Phenylobacterium sp. | reverse complement strand
CGGCGCGGCGGCGGCCCCGGCGGCCGGCGCGGCGGCCGCGGCAGGGGCTGCGGCTCCGCCCGCAGGCGCTCCGGCTCCCGCGGCGGCTGCGACTCCGCCGAAGACGTAGCACCGGCATCCGCCAGTCCGCCTGTCCCCGCCTGGGCGGGGATAGGCGGATGAATTAGACGCGCCGGTAGGCGGTGGGCTTGGACCCGGACGCGGCGATGCGTTCGATCGCCTCGCTGAGCGGCTCGATGGCGGTGGCCATGTGGTGGCCGTTGGCGTGGACGATACGGCCGTCGCCAAGGCCGATGGCCACGTGGCCCTTCCAGAACACCAGGTCGCCGCGGCCGAAGTCGGCAGCCTCGATAGCGGTCCCCAGCACTTCCTGCTGGTCGGCGTCGCGCGGGCAGGCGCGGCCGCAGGCGAACAGGGCTTGCTGCACCAGGCCGGAGCAGTCGACGCCCAGGCTCTCGCGGCCCCCCCAGAGATAGGGCGCGCCCAGGAACCGCTCGGCCACCGCCGCCCAGTCGTCTTCGGACGTGCCGATGGGGGCCAGGTGCGCGGCGGTCATCCAGCCGGCGCCGGTGACCTTGGCCAGGTGGCCCTCGACGGCCTCCACGGCCACCAGGCTGTTGATCGAATAGGGACCCCGGGCGCGCGACTTGATGCTGGCTTCGGCGAAGGCATAGGTGCGGATCGCGGCCACGCGATGGGTCGGCAGCGGACCGGCCGGCTGCATGGCGGCGGCCTCGACGAAGCCCACGTAGCCGTCGCGGGCGGCCTGGCCGAACAGCCACGCGCCCTCTTCCTCCAGCACCTCGAAGCGCTCGCCGAACAGCATCTGGTCCATCTGTTCGCCGTTGGCGTCGGGGGCTGACCGGATCGCGGCGGCGGCGGCCCCACAGCTCATGGCCTTGGGGTCGAGATAGACTTCGGCTTCCAGCACGCCTTCCAGGCTGCGCGCGGCGATGCCGTCACGCCAGGGGGTGATGCGGGGATCATGCTTCATGCGAAACGCTCGCGGATCATGCGGTAGAGGCCGCGGATCGCCTGGGCCTCGCCGCCACCGGGGAATCCGGGGCGGGCGCGAGGGTTCCAGGCGTAAATGTCCAGATGCACCCACGGTCCCTTCGGCGCGAACCGCTGCAGGAACAGCGCCGCGGTGACCGAGCCCGCCTGGGCCCAGCCGTCGGGGTCGTTCTTGATCTCGGCCACGTCGCTGTCGAGGGCGTCGGCATAGGGCTTCCAGAGCGGCAGTCGCCACAGCGGATCGGATTCCGCCTTGGCCGCGGCGACAATTTGCGCAGCCAATCCCTCATCATCCGTAAAGAACGGCGGCAGCTGTGGCCCGAGCGCGACGCGCGCCGCGCCGGTCAGGGTGGCCAGGTCGATGGTCAGGGCCGGCTCCAGCTCGCCCGCCCGGGTCAGGGCGTCGGCCAGGATCAGGCGGCCCTCGGCGTCGGTGTTGCCGACCTCGATGGAGATCCCGGCCCGCGAGGCCAGCACGTCGCCCGGCCGCATGGCGTCGCCGGAGATGGCGTTCTCGACCACCGGGGTCAGCACCGCCAGGCGTACGGGCAGGTTCGCGGCCATGATCATCCGGCCCAGCGCCAGGGCGTGGGCGGCGCCGCCCATGTCCTTCTTCATCAGCCGCATGCCGGCCGAGGGCTTGATGTCCAGGCCACCGGTGTCGAACACCACGCCCTTGCCGACGATGCAGACCAGCGGCCTGTCGGCCTCGCCCCCCGGGGGACTCCAGGTGATCTCGATCATCCGCGGCGCGCGCGACGGATCGGCGGCGCGGCCGACGGCGTGGACGGCGGGGTAGTTGGCCGCGAGCAGGCTCTCGCCCTCGATCACCGTGATCCGCGCGCCGTGGTGCTCGGCGATCTCGCGGGCGATGGTCTCGATCTGCAGGGGCCCCATGTCGTTCGCCGGGGTGTTGACCATGTCGCGGGCCAGCGCGCAGGCGTGGGCCACCTGGCGGACCTCGGCGACGTCGCAGCCCTCCGCCACCAAGCGAGGCGGCTCGCCGGCGTGCGGCTTGTAACGGTCGAACCGGTAGCTCCCCAGGGCGAAGGCCAGGGCGGCCTGGTCGGCGGAGATGGCTTCGGGCCTGGTAGCGATCCGGTAGACCCCGGCGGGCAGCTTGGCGGGCAGGGCGCGGAACGGAGCCGCCTCCGTCCCGTCGCCCAGGCCCAGCAGCACCCGGTCGACGGCGCCGTCCGCGCCAGGGACCAGCAGGACCTGGCCGGCCTTGCCCTTGAACTCGGCGGTGCGCGCGAGACCGGCCGCGAAGGCGTCGGTCTCGAGCGCACGGGCGGTCTCGATATCGGTCAGCGCCTGGACCGGCGTCACGGCCCCCTCCCAGGCGTCGAGGATCACTTCGGACATGGCAGCCTCACGCTCAGGAGCGGGAGCTCTCCTGTCGCCCATGTGCGCGGCGGCCGCAACCTAGAGCGCCAGGGCCGCGGCGAACGGCGAGGCGGGCAGCGCCGCCAGGGCGCCGGCGGCGATGGCGACGCCGTAGGGCACGCCCTCGCCGGGTTCGGCGAGCCGGACCATCCACGACGGACCCAGCAGCACCATCGGCCGCACCGCCGCCGAGCGCAGGGTCAGCAGCAGGATCGCCAGCACCCCCCCGGCCAGGGCCGCGGCGAACAGGAAGGTCGGGATCGCCGGCCAGCCTAGCCAGAGCGCCGCGGCGGCCAGCAGCTTGGCGTCGCCGCCGCCCACCCAGCGCAGGGCGAACATGACCACCCCGGCGGCCAGGGCGATGGCGCCGACGCCGGCGTTCAGGCCGATGGTGGGCAGGGACACGCCCGCCGCCAGGGCCGCGAACGGAAACACCACCGCCAACGCCAGCGGGATCCAGTTGGGGATCATGAACGACAGCGCATCCTGGCCCGCCGCGATCAGGACCAGGACTGGGAAGGCGAGCGCGAGCAAGGCGACGAACAGCGGGGGCATGCGAACCTCTCGCCGCCCATCCTGGGCCCGATCGGTGAACGGAGCGTTGCCGTCAGGCTTTCAGGCGAAAAGGCCCCCGGCGTCTCCGCCAGAGGCCTCGTCTTAGGGCGGCCTGCCCTAAACGCCGGTCGCGGCGCCGACGTCGGTGCTGATCTTCGTGTAGGCGGCGCTGAGGCTGGCGCCGGCGGCTTGCAGGGAGCCCAGGAGGACGACGGCGATCAGGGTGGCGATCAGGCCATATTCGATGGCGGTGGCGCCGGACCGGTCCTTCATGAAGCGGGTCACGAACTTCGGCACGGTCTGGTCTCCGGTCGCGACCCGCCAACCCGGCCCCGGCGTCGCCGCCGGGGCCGGGCCGTCAGGTTCGGATCATCAGACGCCGGTGGCGGCGCTGACGGAGGTGCTGATCTTGGTGAAGGCGCCGCCGAGGCTGGTGCCCACGGCTTGCAGGGCGCCGACCAGCACGACGGCGATCAGGGCGGCGATCAGGCCATATTCGATGGCGGTCGCGCCGGAGTCATCCTTCAGAAAGCGGGTCACGAACTTCGACATTGTTTCTTCTCCAGATTTTGGCGGCCCGGCGTTGGGGGGGGCCTAGAAGGGGCGTTCCGCCGGATCGCTCCTAAGAACACCAGCAATGTCGCCCAGCGCGCTTAATCTTCAGTAAATATGGAGAAGACTACTCGGAATATTCTATGGTTTAACAGTATTCATCATTGATATCCGTAAACCATGCCACGGCAGAGTTTCGAATTGTCGTTTGAAATCAAAGCGCCTCAGTCGCTCGATGTCTCGCCGCGACCGCCGCCCCGGACGAAGAAGAGTCCCGCCAGGCCCAGGCCCAACAACAGGATGATGGTCGCGAAGCCACCCTGCTGCGTCTTGGTCACGCCCGTCCCGAAGTTGACCAGGGTCGGCGCCAGCCAGGCCGTGGCAACGCCCGACAGCGCAAAGACCCCGAAGAAGGCGCCGGTCTGGCTGGGCGGGGTCAGGCGGGTCAGCGCGGTGCGCGCCGAGGCGTACTGGCCGGTGATGAAGATGGCGTTGGTGAAGCCGAGCAGCAAGAACACCAGATTGGGCAGCGTGGTGAACACCGGCCCGTTCCACAGCGGCGCATGGGCCGAGGGGTCATAGGCCCAGAGATAGAGGATGCGGTCGGGCCGCATGCCCAGGATCGCCCCTAGGCTCAGCATGGTCATGAAGATCTCGATCTTCAGCGCGTTCTTCGGCCCCACGCGCTCGTCCAGCCAGCGACCGACGAACCCGCCGAACACCGCCACGATCGACAACACGATGCCCTGGGTCAGCAACTCCAGCGGCCCCCACTTCATCACCCCCGCCGCCAGCACGCCGGAGAAGAATAGCACGCCGTTCATGCCGTCCACGAACAGCATCCGCGAGCCCAGGTAGATCACCGCGTCGCGATAGCGCCCCACGGTCTTGAGCATCCCCCAGAGGTCCTTGGCCCCATCGGCGAAGGCCCGCGGGATCGAGACCCCAGAGCGCGGCGCATCGGGTGTGAACAGGAACAGCGGGATCGACCCGAGCACCAGCGCGATCGCCGACAGGATGGCCACTACCCGCTCCGGCTCGTGGGTCGCGGGGTTCAGCCCGAACAGCGGCGCGGCCGGCACGAAGCTCCAGGCCACCTTGCCCGGCAGGGCGAAGGCCCAGGCGGTGAAGGCCAGCGCCACCACCGAGGCGGCGTTGCCCAGGCTGAGCGCCAGGCCCGAGGCCTTGTGCGCGGCGCCGAGGCCCGCCGCCCGCACCAGCAGCGAATTGTGCAGCACCTCCGAGTAGGCGAACAGCACGTTGACCAGCATCGCGATCGACATGGTGGCGATGATCGACAGTCCCGAGAGGTCCGGCTTGGCCAGCCACAGGCTCGCGATCAGCGGGACCATCCCGGTCACCACCAGGGCCAGCCACCCTTTGCGCGGCCCCAGCTTGTCGACGGAGGCGCCCAGGAACGGCGCCGTCGCCATGACGATCCAGCCAGCATACTGCTGGAACTGGGCGATCAGCCCCTGACCCCTGACCGGGTCGCCGACCATAGTGGCCGAGACGTAGGGCATGAAGATGTAGATCGTCATCAGGATGACGTAGGGGTCGCGCCCGCCCTCGAAGATCGACCACGCCACCGCCCCGCGACTGAGCTTCCCGTCCCCCCCAATCTCGGCTTCCATCGGGACGTCGGCGGCGGGTTCCGTGGTCAAGCGCATATCCCCTCGCCGCTCTCGCAAGGCGGCTCGGCGCGCACCGTAGCCATCGCGCCGGGCCTGTACAGCCTCCTCTCCCCCGAGCGCCGCCGGCGCGAAGAGAGGGAGAGGGTAGGGAGAGGGCCGGCGCAGGATTGTGAGCGCCACTCTGTCGGCAGCGATGATCTCTTCACGGCGCCGCTGAGGGCCCTCGGTCCACCGGAAACGCGAGCCGACAGGCCCAGCCGGCCCTCCCCTGCCCTCTCCCTCTCTTCGCTACGCTCGGGGTAGAGGAGGTTAGACCAACGCCCCATCCACCGCGGCCAGGGCGTCGCTCGCCGAGGCCGTCACCCCCTGCGCCGCCAGCGCCTCGCAGAGCGCGGTCAGGCACAGGCGCACGTGCCAGGGGGTGGCCGAGGCGCCCATCAGGCCGATCCGCCAGACCTTGCCCTTGAGCGGCCCCAGGCCGGCGCCGATCTCCAGGTCCCAGGTGTTCAGCACGTGGGTGCGCACCGCCGCCTCGTCGACCCCGTCCGGGATCAGCACGGTGTTGAGCTGCGGCAGTCGCCACTTGGGGTCGACCAGCAGTTCCAGGCCGGCCGCCTCCAGCCCCGCGGCCAGCGCCTCGTGCATTCGGGCGTGGCGAACGGTGGCCGCCTGCAGCCCCTCCTCGAACAGCACGACCAGGGATTCATGCAGTCCGTACAACGCGTTGATCGGCGCGGTGTGGTGATAGGTCCGGCCGCCGCCCCCACGTCCATCCGGGCCGCCCCAGTAGGCCATGATCAGGTTGAAATCCAACAGCCAGTTGCGGACCTTTTCCTTGCGGCCCGCGATCGCCGCCTGGGCTCGTTTGCCGATCGCGATGGGGGCCAGGCCGGGCGGGGCCGAGAGGCATTTCTGGGTCCCCGAATAGAGGATGTCGGCGTCCCAGGCGGCGGCGTCGACGGCGATCCCGCCCAGCGAGGTCACGCAGTCCACCACCGACAACGCGCCATGCTTGCGCGCCAGGCCGCAGAGCGTGGCGGCGTCGCTGCGAACGCCCGTCGAGGTCTCGGCATGGACGAAGGCCAGCACCTTGGTCGGCGCCTCGGCCAGGGCCGCCTCGACCTTGGCCGGGTCCACCGGCTGGCCCCACGCATGGTCGACGGTGACGACCGTGGCGCCCGCGCGGCCGGCCATGTCGGCCATCCGCCCGCCGAACGCGCCGTTCACCGCCACCACCGCCCGGTCGCCCGGCTCCAGCAGGTTCATCATCGCGGCTTCCATCCCCGCGGTGCCGGGCGCCGGCAGCGGGATGCAGGCATGGTCGGGGGCGTTGAACAGCCGCTGCAGGGCCGCCTTGATATCCTCCATCAGCGCCTGGAATGCCGGGTCCAGGTGGCCGATGGTCGGGCGCGCCAGGGCGGCCAGCACGCGGGGGCTGACGTCGGAGGGACCCGGGCCCATGAGGACCCGGTGGGGCGGCGTGAAAGACTGCATGGGGACTCCGATATCGCGCGGCGGTCTCAGGCGAACAGCCGGTCGTGGATGCGGCCGCGAAGCCGCGGATCGAGGCCCAGGACCTCGTCGAGATAACCGTCCAGCGATCCGTGCGCCTCGCGCATCACCCGGAACGCCTCGTCCAGATACTCCGCCTCGACCCGCATGGCGGTGATCAGCGCCTCATCGGAGGGGATCCGCCCGCCGCTGGCCATGCCCACATGCTCGCGCATGACCGGCAGGCGCGCGACCATCCGCTCATGGTCGTTGGTGAGCAGATAGTCCTGGACGATGTCGTCGTCGTGCACCCCGGCCACGTGGTGGGTCAGGGCGCAGATGATCCCGGTGCGGTCCTTGCCCGCGGCGCAGTGCACCAGGACCGGGCCCTGGCTCTCGGCGAGGGCGCGGAAATAGCGGGCGTAGAGGTCGATGTGCCGGCGCTGGTACGGCGCGGCCCGGTAGTAGTCGAGCATATAGGCCCTGAACGAGCCCACGCTGAGGTCTGAGCCGGCGATGAAGGTCGCCCACTCGTCGGCGGTGTCCTGACCGATGTCGTTCTCGATCACCTGGGCGGTGAACCCCTCCCACCGCCGCGAAGGCTCGCGCTCGCGCTCGTTCGAGCGGCGCAGGTCGACGACCACCGAAAGCCCCATGCCCGCCAGGCGCGCCAGGTCCGCGTCCGTCGCCCGCGCCTGGTGGGCGGAGCGGTACAAGAGCCCTCGCCGCAACCGCTTCTGGCCGGCGGCGTAGTCCCCGAAATCGCGGAAGTTGTCGATGCCCTCGAAGGCGATGCGGCGCGTCATGCCGCGCCTTTTAGCGGGCTTCCGCGAAAGTTTCGAGGCGGACTGTCAAGCGTCCCGGTCCATGCGGCGATCGTCTCGGAGTCGGCGGCCCGCCGGAATGCCGGCCGCCGACGCCGCGCAGGATCAGCGCCGGACGCGCACGCCGATGAAGCCGAACCGGCCCAGGTCGTAGGCGACGTCCTGACCCGTGCCGATGGTGGTGAAGGGTGGCTCTTCATCGAAGATATTGTTCACCCCGCCGAACACCTCGGCCCCTTCGAACACCCGGCCGATCTCATAGCGGAACGACAGGTTGTGGTAGAACGTGGACTCCGCGAAGGCCGGGGCCCGCGACTCCGACTGGTCGGCGGCGGTCGGGTCGCGGTTGAACAGCGCGCCCTTGCCCACGTAACGGGTCTGCCACGTGAGGCTGATCGGGCCCTGCTTGTAGGTGACGTCGGCCAGCCCCTTAAGGTGCGGCGAGCCCTCGTTCAGGTTCGAGCTGACCACACCTTCCAGGATGTGGACGTTGGTCGGGTCGTTCTGGAACGGGAAGTTCCGGAGCTTGGTCAGGTAGTCGGCCGTCAGTTCGAAGCTCAGCCGGCCGTCCAGAGGTTTGGTCAGGCTCCACATTCCAGTCAGCGGGGCGACGTCGGCCGCATAGCTCGCGTGCAGCTCATAGCCCTCGGTATAGAGCTTCGAGGCGTTCACATAGGTTGTGTTGACGAAGTTGATGTTCTGATTGGCCCCGCGAGTCAGCAGGCTGCAGAAGTTGGTATCCAGACCCGCTGCGCTGCCGAAGCAGTTGTTGATCACGTCCTGAGCCTGAACCAGAGAGATCGCGTTCTTGATCTTGATCGAATAGTAATCGAGCGAGACCGACAGGCCGGGCACGAACGGCGGCTCGATGATGACGCCGCCGGTGTAGCTGATCGACTTCTCGGGACTGAGCGCGGCGTTGCCCTTGGTCTGGCCCTGGATCGAGGCGTTGGTGTTGGCCTGGAAGCCGGCCGGCAGCCCGGCCCTGGCGCAGTTGGCGGCGTAGTTGATGTTGTTCTGGATGTTTTCCTGGCTGCACGGGTCGGTGATATTGAAGAAGCCGGGCGTCTGCGGAAGGAACGCCTCGGTGATGTTCGGGGCGCGGATGGCGCGGGAGTAGGTGGCCCGCAGCTTGATCCAGGACACCGGCCCATAGGTCCCGCTGAATTTGTAGGCGGTCGCCCCACCCACCGTGGAATAGTCGGCATAGCGGATGGCGGCGTCCAGGGTCAGTTCACTGAGCAGCGGCGCGAAGTCCTTGAAGATCGGCGCGCTGACCTCGGCGTAGGCTTCCTTGACGTTGTAGCCGCCGGCGGAGTCGGCGCTGAGGTTCTCGGTGTTGCCGGCGTTCAGGAACGGGTCGTTGCGCTCCTTGGTCCGCTCCATCCGATACTCGCCACCGACGGCGAAGCCGATCGGCCCGCCCTGCAGCTTGAGGAAGCGGCCGCTGTCGAAGCTGAGGTTCAGGTTGGCGACCTGCTGGGTCAGCTTGTCCCGCGTCGCGAAGTTCCCGAACGCATAGGCGAGCGCCGCCGGATTGCTGGGCGCGCCGAACGGATTGTAGGGCACGCAGGAGCCCTTGTTGAACGCGCCCGAGCCGTTGCCGGTCTGCGGCGCGGTCGGCACATTGATGCGGCAGGCCGCCTGGCCCGTACTCGGGTCGATCACCGAGTCGAGCGCCGCGGCGAAGTTCTGGGTGATCTCCAGGCTGTTGTTGATGAAGCGGGCGTCGGTCTCCCCGTAGTTGATCGAGGCGTCCCACTTCACGTCCGAGACCTTGGCGTCGAATTCGCCGTTGACGCCGGCGACCACCCGATAGGTCCGCCGCCGCGCCTCCTGGGTGCGGGCGCCGTTCAGGAACTTGGCGATGAACGGGTAGTCCCCCGGCGCCGTCCCGGCCAGGGCGGCCTGCAGGTCGGGCGCGATGAAGGCGTTGTCGGGCTGCAGCTGGAAGTCGCCGAACGAGAACGACGGCTGGATCAGGTTGTCGGTGCGGGTCTGCACGAACTTCGCGTCGACGTAGGCGTGCAGACGGTCGGTGACGTCATAGTTGGCGCGCAGGTTGCCGCCCCAGGCCTTCGTGGGCGAGACCAGCTGGGTATAGTCCTCGGGGTAGTAGCAGTCCTGGCAGTTGGCCGGCAGCGCGCCGAAGGCGAAGCTGTTGTAGCCCGTCCGCACCGGCACGGGGATCAGCCGGCCGGCCTTGTCGAACGAGAACTGCGGCAGGAAGCTCGCCGCGTTCAGCAGCACGCCGTTGGCCGTGACGAATTCGCTGCCGACGTTGGGCACATAGAGGGTGTCCGGCTTGCCGTCGTTCTTGATGGGCGCGCCGCTGGAATAGAACGTCGGGTCGAAGGTCCCCGCCGGCAGGTCGTCAGGATTGTTGATCCGGCCATAGTTGTGGGCGGCCGGCAGGTCGCGGGCGTTGACACCGTATTCCTTGTTCAGGAAGCCGGTCACCACGACGTTCAGCTTGTCGTTCAGGAAGTTCCGGCCAGCGGTCGCCGAGGCGCCGAACTTGGTGCCGAATCCGTTGTCGTAGCCGCCGCCCTGGACCTCGCCCTGGAAGCCCTCGAACTTCTTCTTGAGGATGATGTTGACCACGCCGCTGACAGCGTCGGACCCGTAGATCGCCGAGGCCCCGCCGGTCACGATTTCCACGTGATCGACCAGCGCCGTGGGGATGGAGGAGATGTCGACGGCGTTGTTGCTGATGTCGCCATTGACATGCCGCTGACCGTCCACCAGCACCAGGGTGCGGGAGAGGCCCAGGTTGCGCAGGTCGATCGAGCTGATGCCCGCGCCGTTGCCGAAGTTGTTGGCGTTCGCACGAATCCCGCCGGTGTAGCCGACGGACGGCAGTTGCGAGATGATGTCGCCAAGGTTCTGCGGCCCGGCGTTCTGGATCATCGCCGGGGTCAGCACCGACACCGGCGTCGGCTGCTCCAGGTTTGGCCTGGGGATGCGGGTGCCCGTCACCACCAGCTCGCCCACCTCGTTGGCGCCGCCGGCGGACGCGGACTGCGCCCACGCCGCGCCCGCAAGCATCGCGCCCGCAAGCAATGTCGAGCCCAGAAGAATGGGCTTCTTGGTCGAATTCACACGCACGTCTAGCCTCCGGGTTGTCGAAACTGCTGACAAACGCCCCCCGAAGCCCGCGGACTTTCGTCTCGCCGCGCCCGGACCGCTACTGCAAAATGACCGCGCGACACACCAAAAGGCTGCAATGTGACCTAAGAGCCACAACTTTGACATGTATCAGTACTGAAACATAACCGCGTTCGTACGCGGACCGTCTTGATCGGCTCACGCGAGTCTCGGAGGTTCACGATCGCCTGAGGCGGATGTGCCCGGTCGGGGGCGCGGACGTCAGGCCGCCGCGCTCAGGTCGAAGTCCGCATGGATCACGCCATAGGGCACGATCAGCTTGCGATCGTCTGTCCGCTCGACCAGGCCCCAGTCCAGAAGGATGGCCACGTCCTCGTGCACGCGCTTTACATCGCGGCCCAGGTCTCGCGCGAGTCCGCGCAGGCTGATGGCTCCCAATCCCTGAAGGCGCTCGATCAGCGTCCAGCGGCGGGGCGATAGCACCGAGAACAGCTGCGCCGGCGACGAGAAGGTGAAGAGGTCGGACTTGGACGCGCCGGAGTTCCAGGCGTCCGCAAAGGCCGCGCCCGCGTCGCGCACGATCGCGCCGTCGCCCTTGCGGATCTGGATCGTCGCCACTCTCATCTCACCCTCCGCGCTTCAACGTCAGCCAGGAAATCGTGCACCAAGGTCTCCACGTTGGTGAACGCGTAGGCCTCCTCCACGCCATCGAAATGGCGATGGTCGCCCTTCGGACGCTCGTTGTCGTAACCTACGATCCGCTCGCCGGCCCGACCATAGAAAAGCCGGTACTTGTAGCTGTGCCAGCTTCCCTCAACGGGTTCTGTCAGCCGCCAGATCACCAGTTCCAGTATCGCGCCGTCCGACAGGACGGACTTCTGGCGGCGGAGCAGCTCAGCGGGCACGTTGGCGAATGTGCCAACAGATGATCATGTTGTCAATATCGCCAACGCCACGCCGCCACCGGTGTCATCCCGGTTTTGGCGCAGCCAAAGACCGGGACTCACGATCAAGCTCGGCGCCAACCGCCCGATCTCGTGCGGTGTCCGGTCGTGGGTCCCGGTCTTCGCGTGCCGCGAAACCGGGATGACAGCCGAGGTTCTACCGGAACGGCGGCTCGTCGAAGCTGCGGAGCTTGCGGGAGTGGAGGCGGGCGCCCTCGCGGCGGAGCAGGCCGATGGCCTCCAGGCCGATCTGCAGATGCTGGGCGATGGCGCGGTCGTAGAAGGCGTTGGCCTGGCCCGGCAGCTTGATCTCGCCGTGCAGCGGCTTGTCGGAGACGCACAGCAGGGTCCCGTACGGCACCCGGAACCGATAGCCCTGGGCGGCGATGGTGGCGCTCTCCATGTCGATGGCGACGGCCCGGCTCTGGTTGAACCGCAGCGCGCTGGTCGAGTATTTAAGCTCCCAGTTGCGGTCGTCGGTGGACACCACCGTGCCGGTCCGCAGGCGCCGCTTCAGCACGTCGCCGCTCTCGCCGGTGATGGTCTCGGCGGCGCTGTTCAGCGCCACCTGCACCTCGGCCAGCGGCGGGATCGGGATCTCCGGGGGCAGCACCTTGTCCAGCACATGGTCGTCGCGCAGGTAGGCGTGGGCCAGGACATAGTCGCCGATCTTCTGGCTGCCGCGCAGGCCGCCGCAGTGGCCGATCATCAGCCAGGCCTGGGGCCGCAGCACCGCCAGGTGGTCGCAGATGGTCTTGGCGTTGGACGGGCCGACCCCGATGTTGACCAGGGTTATGCCCCGCCGGCCGGGCGCCATCAGGTGATAGGCCGGCATCTGGTGCTTGCGCCAGCTCCCCGCCGCCACCGCCGCCTCCGGGTTCTCGGTCTCGGCCGTCACATAGACCTGGCCGGCCGCCGACAGCGCCGTGTACGGGCCGCCGGCCTTCAGCTGCTGGCAGCCCCAGCTGACGAACTCGTCCACATAGCGGTGGTAGTTGGTGAACAGGATGAACTGCTGGGTGTGCTCGGCCGGGGTGCCGGAATAGTGGCTGAGCCGGGCGAGGGAGAAATCGGTGCGCAGGCCGTCGAACAGGGCCAGCGGCCGCGGCTCGTCCTCCAGGCCGATCCAGGCCCCGTCGGCGATCTCGTCGCCGATGAAGGCCAGCTCGGTGGTCGGGAAGTGCCGCGCGATCTCCACCGAGCCGATGTCGGCCATGGCGATGTCGGCCGGGTCCAGCACATAGGGGAACGGGATCTCCTGGTTGGAGCGCCCGACCTCCAGTTCGATGTCGAAATCCTCCCGCAGCAGGCTGAGCTGCTCGATCAGATAGTCCCGGTAGAGCTCGGGCCGCGTCACCGTCACCGCATAGCGGCCGGGCGACGGGATGCGCGCATAGGCGCGGCTGGTGCGCGGATAGGGCTGCCCGGGCGGCCAGGTCAGGCGCAGCTCCGGATAGACGTAGGCGCCGCCGCGGCGGACGCTGGGGTCCGGCGCCGGGCCGCCGGCCAGGAAGGTCTTGAGGGCGGTGCGGAGACTATCGACGCTTTGGCGATACTCAGTCTCGAGCCGATCTACGATGCCGGCTGCTTCTTGCTTCTTCATCGGGCGGATTATAGCGCGCGTCCGTGACGCTTGCGAATCCACGGTGCTGGACGCAACCCCGCTTCTTCGCGACAAAGACGCTCAACTGCGCGCGCCGGGGCCTGAATGAACCGCCTTTTCACCTACTTCGTCGTCGGCGCCATGGTGCTGGGCGTACTGGTCGGCTGGCTGGTCAACGTCAACCTGGCCCCCGCCGCGGCGAAGGGCGTCGCCGACAACCTCTCGATCGTCACCGATGTCTTCCTGCGGCTGATCAAGATGATCATCGCGCCCCTGGTGTTCTCGACCCTGGTGGCCGGAATCGCCCACATGGAGGACGCCGCCTCCATCGGCCGGGTCGGGATGAAGACCATGGGCTGGTTCATCTCGGCCTCGATCGTCTCGCTGATCATCGGCCTGATCATGGTCCACATCCTGCAGCCGGGCGTCGGCATGCACCTGGCGATCCCCGACCTCGCCCCCGGCGCGCCGGCCGTGGACATGTCGAAGTTCACGCTGAAGGCCTTCGTCACCCACATCGTGCCGGCCTCGATCGTCGATGCCATGGCCAACAACGAGATCCTGCAGATCGTGGTGTTCTCAGTGTTCATCGGCACCGCCGTCTCGGCGCTCGAGGACCGCGCGCCGGCCGTGGTAGTGCTGGTCGAGCAGGTGGCCGCGATCATGCTCAAGGTCACCGGCTACGTCATGAAGACCGCGCCGCTGGCGATCTTCGCGGCGCTGGCGGCCACCATCGCCACCCAGGGCGTTTCGGTGCTGGCCACCTATGCCAAGTTCGTCGGCGGCTTCTACCTGTCGCTGGGCATACTGTGGGCGCTGCTGATCGCGGCGGTCGTGCTGATTGTCGGCGGGCGGGCGCTGAGGCTGATGGGCGCGATCCGCAGCCCGGCGCTGCTGGCCTTCTCCACCGCCTCGTCCGAGGCCGCCTATCCGCGCACCCTGGAGGAGCTCCAGAAGTGGGGGATCTCGCGCAAGGTGGCCAGTTTCGTGCTGCCGCTCGGCTACTCGTTCAATCTGGACGGGTCGATGATGTACTGCACATTCGCGACCCTGTTCATCGCCCAGGCCTATGGCATCTCCCTGACCATCGGCCAGCAGATCACCATGCTGGCGCTGCTGATGATCACCTCGAAGGGGATCGCCGGCGTGCCCCGCGCCTCGCTGGTGGTGATCGCCGCCACCCTGACCTACTTCCACCTGCCTGAGGCCGGGCTGCTGCTGATCCTGGCCGTCGACCACCTGCTCGACATGGGCCGCTCGGCCACCAACGTGGTCGGCAATTCCGTGGCCGCCGCCGTGGTCGCCCGGTGGGAGAACCAGATCGAGGTTCCGGCCGCCGAACCGGCCGTGGCCTGACGCCCGTTAAGGCTATCGCTTAACGCGGTGTTCTCCCCGTCTGCGCCAACGTGGCGGCTCAGTTGGGATGACCAAGACGCCGCCTGTGCAGACACTGTCCTCAAGCCTCTCCGACCTCGCCGCCCGGGTGGCCGAGCTGGAAGCCGAGCGCGAGATGACGCTCCGGCTGGCCCAGACCGACAGCCTGACCGGCCTGGTCAACCGCGGCGCCTTCACCGGCAGCCTGTGCGAGCGGCTGGAGGCCGCGCGGGAAACCGGCGCCTCCGTCGCGCTGTTCATCATCGACCTGGATCGGTTCAAGAACCTCAACGACACCCTGGGCCACCACGCCGGCGACATGCTGCTGGCCGAGCTGGGCCAGCGCCTGCGCGACGAGACCGGCCCCGGCGAGATGGCCGCGCGGCTGGGCGGCGACGAGTTCGCGCTGATCACCGCCGACGACGACATTGTCGCCCGCGCCGAGCGGCTTGTGGCCCTGCTCAGCCAGCCCCACGACATCTATGGCCGCACGGTCTCGCCCGGCGGCTCGGTGGGCGTGGCGGTCTTCCCGCGCGACGCCCAGGACGCCGCCGACCTGCAGCGCCACGCCGACCAGGCCCTCTATCGCGCCAAATCCGCGGGCGGCCGCCGCTGGTCCAGCTTCGACGAGGACCTGCGCGAGGAAGGCGTGCGCCGCCGCACCCTGGAGGACGAGCTGCGCCGCGCTATCCCGGCCGGCGAGATCGTCCCCTGGTTCCAGCCGATCGTGGAGTCGATGACCGGCGCCATGGTCGGCGTCGAGGTGCTGGCCCGCTGGAACCACCCCGAGCGCGGCCTGGTCTCGCCCGCCCACTTCGTGCCGATGGCCGAGGAACTGGGCCTGATCCGCGCCATCGACGAGGCGATCTTCGAGGCCGCGTGCGCCCGCACCGCCCCCTGGGTCGCCGAGGGCCTGATCGAGGTGGTGTCGTGCAATGTCAGCCCGCGCGACCTGCTGGACCCCGCCTTCTCGCGCAAGCTGATCGGCCGCCTGGCCAAGACCGCCCTGCCCGCCACCGCGCTCACCGTCGAGATCACCGAGACCTTCCTGCTGCAGGACATGGCCCTGGCGCGCCGCCACATCGAGAGACTGGCGGCCAAGGGGGTCAACGTGGCCCTCGACGACTTCGGCACCGGCTATTCCAACCTGCGCGCCCTGATGCACCTGCCGATCCAGACGGTGAAGCTGGACCGCTCGCTGATCGACGACGTGGGCCGCGACGCCCGGGTCTCCAAGCTGGTGGCCTCGATGCTGCACGCCGCCCGTTCGCTGGGGGTCCGCATCATCGCCGAGGGCGTCGAGCATGAGGGCCAGGCGCTGTTCCTCCGCTCGGCCGGCTGCGACCGGATGCAGGGCTACTTCTTCGCCCGCCCGATGCCCGGCGACGCCATGGAAGCCATGCTGCGCGAGGCCAACGCGCCCAAGCCACGGGTCGCCATCGCCGGCTGAGGCCAAGCTCCGCCCAAAGATCGCCGACATTGCAGCTCAGCGTATCACTGGTTGAGTCGACTTCAGGGGAGGGTCGCGCTTTTCGGTTTCCCTTGAGCGTGAACTCAACCTTCGCGTTCAGATCGTCCGATCGCGGGAACGTCGCCGTCCCTGAGCAGTTGGCTCCAGATCATGTCCAGGCCCGCCATGCCGACCTTGAAACGCTCGCTCGAAATTGACGCGCCGCCGGGCGAGGTCTGGCGCGTGCTGACGACCCCCGAACTGGTCCAGGAATGGGCGGCGGCCTATCTGGACGGCATCTCCATCCGCACCAGCTTCGTCGCCGGCGAGCCGGTGACCTGGGAACGGCCCGACGGCGCGGCGAGGAGCTATGGTACCGTGGCCGCCTGCGAGCCGGGCCGGCTGTTGCGGTTCGACTACGCGGCCGAGTCCGGCGGCGGCTTCTCCGACATCTTCGAGATCAGCACCTTCGAGGACAAGACGCGCCTGGAGATGAGCACCGGCCCGCTGGCCGAAGCCGACTTCGAAGCCCTGAAGGGCCCCACCGAACAGGCCATCGAGGAGATCAAGAGTCTGGCCGAGGAGTCGGCGCAGATCCACCGCCTGCGATAGGCGCCGCCGGCCCCGCGCGGATCGACAGGCGGGCGAAGAATACGGTGGGTTCCCTACCTGAACGGGTAGCGCGCGCCGCCAAACGGCCAGGCACTGTGGGCGGGTCCAACCGGACGCCGCACAGGAGACCTCCGTGAAACGCGCCCTGGTGAGTGCGCTACCCCTGGCCATCGCGAGCTGTGTGGCTTGCGTCGGTCCCAGCGCCGCGGCTGTCACCTATACCTTCGAGGGCGGCTTCGGGGATTTCCACGGCGGGCTGGTCCACGCCGGCGATTTTTCCTTCGTCAGTCCGGACTTCATCACCCGCGACCGTATCGTTCCGCTCGCCGACCTGGCGTCTTGCAGTACGGCGCTTCCCGAGAGCGACTGTGTCGATCAGCAGTTCTATCGGTTGCCGGACCGCGATCTCGTCGATTTCCGCATCCACCAGCGCGGATTCAACGACGTCAACATCCCGTTCAGGTTCGATCCGGGCGCGTTCGTCACGCTGGGCCTTCACCTCACCCCACCGGACAACGGCTACGTCGGCCGCTTGACCGTCGCGGGCTTCGCGGAGCCGTCAAGCGCTCCGGAGCCGGCGGCGTGGGCCCTGCTGATCCTGGGCTTTGGCGGGGTTGGAAGTGCGCTTCGCGGGCGGCGGCGGCCTGCCCGGATTGACGCGGCAGGTTGATAACAACATAAATCCGGAATGCCGATCGAACTGACCGCGTTCCGTTGGGTGCCGCCGTTCGCCCAGGGCTATGTGCGCGACCTGCGCATCCGCTGGGCGCTGGAGGAGGCCGGTCTGCCCTATGAGGTTGTGCTGGTGGACGGCCCCACCCTGGCCACCGAGCGCTACCGCCAGTGGCAGCCGTTCGGCCAGGTGCCGGCCTATCGCGACGACGCGGTCGAGATGTTCGAGAGCGGCGCTATAGTGCTGCATATCGCCGAGCGGTCCGAGGCCCTGGCCCCGCGCGATGCCGCCGGCCGGGCGCGGGTGACCACCTGGGTGATCGCCGCCCTCAACTCCATCGAGCCGCACGCCCAGAACCTGGTCAACCTCGACACCTTCCACGCCGGCGAGGCCTGGATCGAAGCGCGGCGCCCGCAGGCCCAGGCGATGATCGACGGCCGGCTCGCCTCGCTCAGCGCCTGGCTGGGCGATAAGGCCTACCTTGAGGACGGCTTCACGGCCGGCGACCTGATCATGACCACGGTGCTGCGCGAACTGGTCGACTGCGGAACCCTGGGCCGCTTCCCGAAGCTGGCCGCCTACCGCGAACGCTGCGAGGCCCGCCCGGCGTTCGGCCGCGCGATGGAGGGCCAGATGCGGACCTTCCGTGAGAACGGGCCGGCCTGAGCCGCGGCCCTACGCCGTCCAGGGCCCGCCCGCCGCCGCCAGCAGTCGCGCCAGCTCCGCCTGCCGGTTGGTCCCGGTCTTTTCGAAGATCCGCACCAGGTGCCCGCGCACGGTATAGAAACTGACCCCCAGTTGCTGGGCCGCCTCCCGCGGCGTGGCGCCCTCGAACATCGCCACGGCGACCCGGGCCTCGGCGGGGCTGAGGCCGAAGATCTCGCGCAGCCGCAGCGCCGAGAGGCTGACCCGGCCCTCCAGATCGCTGACGCAGACCAGCACCGACGGCTCGTGGCGGATGGCGATCGGCGCCTGGGCCCGGATCGGGGCTACCGCGATCGGCAGCGGCAGCCGCCGGAGCGGCGAGACCAGGGTCATCGAGCCGCCCCGCCGCTCGGCCGTCTGGCGGGCCGCGGCGCTGGCGATCAGGCCGTGCAGCCGCTGGGTGGCCTCCGAGGTCGGCGCGGTCAGCCGCCCGCCGACCACCCGCAGGCCCGTCGCCTGGGCGAGCAGCGCCTCGGCGGCCGGATTGGCATGCAGCACCTTGCCGACCGGGTCCAGGATGAACAGCGCCTGGGGCGAGGCCGCCAGCGCCGCCTCGGCCCCGCCTTGCCGCGGCTGCATCGCGCCCAGCCTCTGGCCGAGCTCGAAGGCGCGGATGACATGGCCGTGCAGCCGGGCGGCCAGGCCCATGGCCTCCTCGCCGAAACGGTCGCGGGTGTGCGGCCGCGCGACCATCAGGAACGCCGCGTCCTCGCCCCGCGCCGCCAGCCCCAGCCGCACCACCGAGTGCAGACCGAACGGGCGCATGAAGTCGTTGTAGAAGTCCGTCCGCATCAGCTCCGACTTCGGCATGGCGTCGTCGTCGGCGACGATGTGCGGCACGAAATGGCGCAGACGCTCGCGCGGGCTGTGCTGCCAGCGCTGGCTGGGGTGGTGTCGCGCGAAGGCGTTGAAATAGACCGGCAGCACGCCGGGATCGAGCCGCGCGCCCAGCCCCTCGCCCATCCGGGTCCGCTGGTTCTGCCAGACCAGGGCGCTGCTGGCCGCCCCGGTGGCGTCGGCGAACGCCTTCAGGAAGGCCGGCCACATCCCGGGCTCGACCGCCGCGCCGTAAGCGAGGTCGAGGATGCCCCCGATGTCCCGGTCGTCCATGCCCAGCCCCCGACGGGTCCTCAGCGCCCCGCAATTCTATCCGCGAAAACAGTCCATCTGCACCTAGGGCCTGCCGCTCAACGCGCGTCAGTTGAGGCCAGATGAACGCGCAACCGGCCGCCGGCGCAACGCAAGACACCTCAAACGCGACTGGCGGTCCACCGAAGTTAGAGGGTTCAGGATGACGGTTACCACCTCGGCCGAGGCGCTTCGCGCCGTCGCCGCGGCCAAGCCTCGCCTGGACTGACAGACACCAGCGGGCTCGCCGGTCGTGCAACCGGCGCCGGCCCGCTGTGTGAAGGCCGCCTTCCGGGAGGGATCCGTGTCGCTCTCCCGGAAGGCGCGCCGTAGCCAAGCGCTAAGACCGCCAAGCCGATCGGGTGGGTCAGGCAGCGCTGGCCCGGCGGAACGCGTTGTTCGGATGATGCCAGGAGAACGCCTTCATGTAGGCGTTCACATAGTCCCCGGCCTTGGCGCCGTAGTCCATGTGATAGGCGTGCTCGTACATGTCGAGCGCCAGCAGTGGCGCGCCGTCGGCCATCACCATGGTGTGGTCCGCGGCCCAGGTGTTCACCAGCCGCCCGTCGTGGCGGCTGTAGGTCAGCAGCACCCAGCCCGACCCGCCGCCCAGCGCCTTACCGATGCCGGCGAACTCCGCCGCCCAGCGGTCCTGGCTGCCGAAATCGCGCTCCAGCATCTGGGCCAGCGGCGCGCTGATCGACTCGGCCGGCCGCAGGGCGTTGAAATAGACCTCGTGCAGGACCATCGAGTTCCAGGCGACCAACTCCTCGCGCTTCAGGCCGTTGATCTCGAAGTTGGGCGCGGTGGCGGGATCCAGCTTGCCGAACTCCGCGCGGATCGCGCTCAGCCGCTTCACGGCGCCGGTGTAGTTGTTGTCATGGTGGCTGGTCAGCAGCTTCTCCGACAGGCCGGGCACGGCCTTGGGATCGAAGGGCAGGGGTTGCGGCGCAAAGGCTGCGGCTGGCGCGGGCTGCGCCGACGCGGCCGGCGAGGCGATGACCGCCCCCGCAAGCGCCACTCCGCCCAGCAACAGCCGGCGATCGATCTGGGTCTCAGCCATGGAAGTGCTCCGTTTTGCAGCCGGCCCGGGGATCAGGCGCGCTGGTGGTCGTGGCGGTGGTGCAGGTCCGGGTAGTGCGGATGCTTGTGCCGCATCGGCGCGTGGTGGTGCGGGTGGCTGTGCGGTTCGCCCGCGGGATCGCGCGGGCCGTGGTCGTGCCGATGGTGGTCGTCGTGGACGTGGCTATGCTCGTGGTCCAGCGCCTCGTGGGCATGGGTGTGGGCGTGCCGCTCGGTCAGGTGCAGGTAGAGCCCGACGCCCATCAGGCCGCCCGCCACGACCAGGCGCGCCGTCAGCGGCTCCCGGAATATCAGCAGCGACAGGATCGCCCCCACGAACGGCGCGGCGGAGAAATAGGCCCCGGTCCGCGCCGCGCCCAGATGACGCAGGCCCAGCACGAACAGCACCAGGCTCACCCCGTAACCCAGGAAGCCCACGGCCGCCGCGGCCGCCAGCGGGCCAGGCCCCGGAAGCCGCGCGCCCAGCGCGAGGGCCAGGCCGAGGTTCACAGTCCCGGCGACCAGCCCCTTGATCAGGGCGATCTGCACCGGGTCGGCGTGGCTGAGCTTGCGGGTCAGGTTGTTGTCGATCCCCCAGGCCAGGCAGGCGCCGGCGATCGCCAGGGCGCCGAGACCCATGCCCCCGGGCCCGCCGCTCCAGGAGATCAGCCCCGCTCCCGCCAGGATCGCGAAGGCCCCGATGAGCAGGCGGCGGTCGACGTTCTCGCGGAACGCCAGCCAGGCGAGGCCCATGGTCGCCAGGCCTTCGAGGGTCAGCAGCAGCGAGGCCGAGGACGCCGGCGTGGACGACAGGCCGATCATCAACAGCACCGGACCGACCGCGCCGCCGCTCAGCACCACCAGCCCCAGCCACGGCAGGTCTGCCCGCCGCAGCGCGGCCTCGGCGGCCCCGAGGCCGATCGCGCGCCGCATGAGGTGCACGATCGACAGGCCGACGCCCGAGCCCAGATAGAGCACGCCGGCCAGCAGCCACGGCGAGACCCCACCGCCCAGCAGCAGCTTGGCCAGCGGCGTGCTGGCGCCGAACAGCCCCGCCGAAGCGATGGCCAGCGGCGCCCCCGGCCAGGCCAGGGCGGCGCTCAAGGGTTTGCGCCCGTCGGTCATGCCGCCATCATAGCAGCAAGACCGCGCGCGCGCCTCAAGTCGCCGGGGCGAGCTTGTCCTGGGTCCTGGTGTCGAAGTCGCCGGCGTCGTGGCGTTCGTGCAGCTGGCTGGAGGGCTCGCCGAACGCACGGTTGACCATCCGCCCGCGCTTCACCGCCGGCCGTTCGGCGATGGCGTCGGTCCAGCGCTGGACGTTCTTGTACTCGTCCACCGAGAGGAACTCGCCGGACTCGTACAGCAGGCCCTTGGCCAGGCCGCCGTACCAGGGCCAGACCGCCATGTCGGCGATCGTGTAGTCGGCGCCGCCCAAGTATTCGCTCTCCGCCAGCCGCCGGTCCAGCACGTCCAGCTGCCGCTTCACCTCCATGGCGAACCGGTCGATGGCGTATTCGATCTTGAAGGGCGCGTAGGCGTAGAAGTGTCCGAAGCCGCCGCCGAGATAGGGTGCCGAGCCCATCAGCCACATCAGCCACGACAGGGTCTCGGCCCGCGCGGCCGGCTCGGTCGGCAGGAAGGCGCCGAACTTCTCGGCCAGGTGGATCAGGATCGCGCCGGACTCGAACACCCGGATCGGCGTGGGCCCGCTGCGGTCCATCAGCGCCGGGATCTTGGAATTGGGATTCACCGCGACGAAGCCCGACCCGAACTGGTCCCCCTGGCCGATGTTGATCAGCCAGGCGTCATACTCGGCGCCCTTGTGGCCCAGCGCCAGCAGCTCCTCAAGCATCACCGTCACCTTCACCCCGTTGGGCGTGGCCAGCGAATAGAGCTGCAGCGGGTGCTTGCCGACCGGCAGGTCCTTGTCGTGGGTCGGGCCGGCGATCGGCCGGTTGATGGTCGCGAACCGGCCCCCGTTCTCCTTGTTCCATTCCCAGACCTTGGGCGGCGTGTAGGTCGGCGTATCGGTCATCGGGGGCTCCAGGTCTGGGCTGCGCATGCAGCGCCTCTCCGATGTGGGAGACGGCGACGGGATTGTCGAGAGCGCGACCGTCCGGGCCGGTCGCGGGCCTCCGGTTGACCCCCGCCGCGGTTCGCGCACCATGGGGCCATGACCCGCACCATCCTCCTGTGGGCCCTGGTCCTCGCCGCCGGCGCCTTCGCGCTGCAGTGGCTGCAGTACCAGTACCTGGCGCGGGCGTTTCCGCGGGAGATCTATATCGCCATCGTCGGCGGCGGCTTCGCGGCGGGCGGGGTATGGGTCGGCTGGAAACTCTCGTCGCGGACGCCGGCCGCGCCGTTCCAGCGCAACGCCGCGGCGCTGGCTTCCCTGGGCCTGACCGGCCAGGAACTGCGGGTGCTGGAGCGGCTGGCGGCGGGACAGTCGAACAAGGAGATCGCCCGCACGCTGGGCCTCTCGCCCAACACGGTGAAGACCCATGTGGCCAACCTGTTCGCCAAGCTGGGCGCCAGCCGCCGCACCCAGGCGGTCAACACCGCGCGCGACCTGCACCTGATCCCGTGACATTGCGGCCCGAACGGGCGAACCGCACGAATTCACCCTTTCGGGCGATACCTTCGTGCGATCTGGCGCTCCAGCCTCGGGCCATGTTCAATCCACCACCCGGAGGCGCCACGTCATGGCTCGCACGATCCTCATCTACGGTCTGATCTCGGGCCTCATCATCGTTCTCGGCTCCACCGGCACGATCGCCGTCTTCGGCCACGGATCGGTCTGGCTGGGCTATCTGGTCATGCTGATCGCCCTTTCGGTCGTCCTGGTGGGGGTGAAGCAGCATCGCGACCAGGCGCTGGGCGGCGTGATCCGGTTCCACACGGCCCTGCTGATGGGCCTGGGCATCGCCGGCATCGCCTCCGTCGCCTACGTCGCGGCCTGGGAGGCCTACCTGGCGGCGACCCACTACGTGTACATGGACCAGTACACGGCGCAGATCCTGGCGGCCAAGCGCGCCGCCGGGGTGACCGGCGCCGCCTACGCCAAGCTCGCAGCGCAGATGGAAACCATGCGCCGCCAGTACGCCAACCCGCTCTACCGGTTCGCCATGACCTTCGCCGAGATCTTCCCGGTCGGCCTGCTGGTCGCCCTGGTCAGCGCCGCCCTGCTGCGCAACCCGCGCTTCCTGCCGGCCCGGTCGCGGCCCTTGGCGGCTTAGAGCCTTTCTGGTTCAAGTGGACTCACTTGAACCAGATAAAAAGGCTCTAACTCTTTGAATTAGCGCGTCGGGCGGCGAAACCGGGATCCACTTTCGCCTGACGCGCTCTGGGCGCCTTGTTCTCGCCGCGCCCACGGTCCAGCCTGAACCCATGTTCGTGGCCGCCCTAGCCCTGCTTGCCGCCGGCGGCGCCGCTCTGACGCCGCCCCGGCCTCCCACCGAGGTCGCCCCGCTCACCGTCTATCCGCCGACGCTGCCGCCGAAGGTGGTCGCGAGCTATCCCGCCGACGGCGCGGCGGTCGCGCCGGGCGTCCTGGTGCTCAAGCTGACCTTCGATCAGCGGATGGCGGGGACCGGCTTCGACCTCGCGCCGGTCGCGGACGCCGAGGCGCCGCACTGCCTGAAGACGCCGCGGCTGCTCAACGACGGCAAGACCTTCGTCGTCCTGTGCACCCTGCTGCCCGGCAAGAGCTACGCCCTGGCGCTCAACGCCGGCCCCGCGGGCGGCTTCACCAACGAGACCGAGCGGCGCGCGGCGCCCGCGTCGCTGCGCTTCACCACCACGACCGGCGAGCCAGTCCGCAGCCTGGACGCCGCCATGAAGCTGGAAAGCCTCACCGGCCTGGAGGTCCCCGTACAGGAGGGCCCCGGGTCCTGACCCGGCGCCGGACCGCCGCCAAGACGGCGATTGCTCCGCCTGCGGTCTTCGGCCTTAAGTTGAACGACGACGCGTCCACGAGGGCGGGGGCCGAGCATGAGCAGTGGCGACGACGGGAACCGGGGACTGCGCAGGGCTCCGCGCGGCTGGCTTGAAGACCTGCTGACCGACGTCGGCCATTTCGGCCTGCGGGCCGACGGCCGCGGCATCCGCTTCTGGGAGCTGCTCTCGCTCTTCGGCTTTGCCGGCGGCATGGCGGCCGTCGCACTCTACGCCTGGCCCAGCAGCATGACCTTCGGCATCCTGGCCCTGGTCGGCTCGGCGGCCTGGCTGTCAGGCGGGGTGCTGGGCTTCCTGTTCGGCGTCCCGCGCCTGCGCGCCGCCGCGCCCCAGGCCCCCACGGCGGGGACCAGTTTCGCGCCCAACACCAACCTCGAGCAGATTTCCGACTGGCTGACCAAGATCATCGTCGGCGCCACCCTGGTGCAGCTTAGGCCGCTGGCGGACGAGGTGAACACGCTCGCACTCGCCATCGGCGTCCAGCTCGGAACCCAGGGCGGCGCGACCGTCGCCGGGGCGGTGATGATCACCTATTTTGCCGGCGGCTTCCTCTGGGGCTACCTCTGGTGCAGCCTGCGAGTGTTCAAGGAGATGGTCGCCCTGATCAACCGCGAGCAGGCCGTCTCCAGCCGCGAGGCGGCAGCGGCGCAATCGGATAATCCATAGGCACCGGAGATCGCCCGTGACCACACCGCACCTGGCTGACGATCTGAAGCGCGACGAGGGCTGCAAGCTCGTCGCCTACCAGGACACCCTGGGGATCTGGACGGTGGGCGTCGGCCACGCCCATGTCCCGGCGGGGACCGTCTGGACCCAGGACCAGTGCGACCAGGCCCTGGCCGAGGACATCGCCAAGGCCGAGGCTCTGCTGGACGCCAATGCCGGCTGGTGGCGAACCCTGGAGGACGCCCGC
This sequence comes from Phenylobacterium sp., assembly GCF_025351295.1. GTDB lineage: Bacteria > Pseudomonadota > Alphaproteobacteria > Caulobacterales > Caulobacteraceae > Phenylobacterium. The sequence goes on along the minus strand of NZ_JANXWD010000140.1, from coordinate 3,869 downwards.
CAGGATGTTATGGCCAGCCTCTGCTTCAACATGGGCTGGGGCGACGGCGCGCACGGCCTGTCCAGCTTCAAGAACACCCTGGCCGCCATCGAGGCCGGCGACTTCGAGCGCGCCGCCGCGGGGCTGCTGGCCAGCAAGTGGGCGACCCAGGTCAAGAGCCGGTCGGACCGCCTGGCGACCCAGCTGCGCACGGGTGTCCGCGCCTAGCTGGCGACCCTGATCAGCATCTTGCCGCTGTTCAGACCCGAGAACAGGCCGATCAGGCCCTCCGGTGCGCGCTCGAAGCCGTCCAGGATGGTCTCCTGGTACTTGACCCGGCCGTCCTTCAGCCAGCCGGTCATGTCCTCGACGAAGGCGGCGTTCAGGTGCGGGAAATCGCTGGCCACGAAGCCCTCCATGCGTACCCGGCCATAGATCAGCGCGAACAGGTTGCGCACGCCCTCGCCGCCGCCGTTATAGGTCGAGATCATCCCGCAGACCGGGATGCGGCCGCGCACATTCATGCGCGGCAGGGCGGCGTCCAGGTGCGCGCCGCCGACGTTCTCGAAATAGACGTCGATGCCCTTGGGCGTGGCGGCGGCCAGGGCCTGCGCCAGCGGCTGGGTCTTGTAGTTGATCACCGCGTCCAGCCCGACCTCGTCCTTGAGCCAGGCCACCTTGTCGTCGGCGCCGGTGGAGCCCACCACGTAGCAGCCCTTGAGCTTGGCGATCTGGGCCACGACCGAGCCCACCGCGCCGCCGGCGGTGGAGACGAACACCTGCTCCCCGTCCTTCAGGGCGCCGGTTTCGAGCAGGCCGCCGTAGGCGGTGATCCCGGTGCCGCCCAGGGCGTGCATGTAGACACTGAGCGACAGGGCCGGGTCGGGGGTCAGCACCGCCAGCCCCTTGCCGTCCGAGACGAAACGCTCCTGCATGCCGGCGCCGTGCCGGACCAGATCGCCCTCGCGCAGCCGCGCGTGGCGCGACTGCACCACCCGGCCGATGCCGCCGCCGATCATCGCCACGTCCAGCGGCTGGTCGGCGGTCAGCCGAGGCCGCATGTAGGGGTCGACCGACATCAGCAGGTTCTGCACCTGGACCTGGCCGTCGCCGGCGTCCGGCGTGTCAACCTCGACAACTGCGAAGTCGGCCGGGACCGGAACCCCGTGCGGGCGGCGGACGAGGTGGATCTGGCGGCTGGCCGACATGAGGGTATTCCTTCGCGGGGATCGAGGTTGCAGCCCAGGGACATAGGCGAAATCGCCGGATGGGCCAGGGGAAAGCCGCGGGCGACCGCGTCGCGCCGACCGCTTGCCCCTCGCCCGGCGCGCGCGCACTCTTGGGCCGATACGCCGGCGAAGACCGGCCGCGCCGGGAAGGGACCCTGATGGCCGACGACGCAAGCCAGCGCCTGCAAACCGCCCGTGAGCGCGCCGAGGCGACGCCGCTGGACCAGTTCCACGTCGCCGACGTGGAGCACTTCACGACGGACACGCTGTGGCCCTGGTTCGAGCGGCTGCGGCGGGAGGATCCGGTGCACCACTGCGCGGCCAGCGAATACGGCCCGTATTGGTCGGTCACCAAGTTCCAGGACATCGTCACCGTGGACTCCGACCACGAGACCTTCTCCTCGTCGTCCGAGCTGGGCGGGATCGTCATCACCGACGGCTTCGAGCCCAACCAGAGTTCCAGCTTCATCGCGCTCGATCCGCCCGTCCACGACGCCCAGCGCCGGGTGGTGATGCCGATGTTCTCCACCGGCGGCATGGCGGCCCTGGAGCCGCTGATCCGCGAGCGGGCGGGCGCGATCCTCGACGAACTGCCGGTGGGCGAGACCTTCGACTTCGTCGATCGGGTCTCGGTCGAGCTGACCAGCCAGATGCTGGCGACCCTGTTCGACTTTCCGTTCGAGGAACGCCGGTTGCTGCCGCAGGCCTCCGACATCATCCTCGCCCGGCCCGGGGAGGGCGGCGCCTATGGCAGCGACGCCGAGCGGCAGGCGGCTCTGATGCCCTATTTCGAGCGGTTCGTCGGCCTGTGGGAGGCACGCAAGGACAAGCCCGGCGGCCAGGACCTGCTGTCGCTGCTGGCCGGCGCGGCGGCGACCCGCAAGGAGGGCCAGCCGTTCGGCTACATGGGCAATGTGGTGCTGCTGACCGTGGCCGGCAGCGACACCACCCGCCACTCGATCACCGGCGCGCTGATGGCCTTCCAGGACTATCCCGACGCCTATGACCGGCTGCGCGCCGACCCGACGTTGCTCGACAGCGCCGTGCCCGAGATCATCCGCTGGCAGACCCCCGTGGCCCACATGCGGCGCACCGCCACCCGCGATGTCGAGCTCGGCGGCAAGCCGATCCGCAAGGGCGACCGGGTGATCATGTGGTACGTCTCGGGCAACCGCGACGCCGAGGTGATCCCCGACCCCGACCGGTTCATCATCGACCGCGAGCGCCCGCGCCAGCACGTGGGCTTCGGCTTCGGCATCCACCGCTGCGTCGGCAACCGGCTGGCGGAGATGCAGCTGAAGGTGGTCTGGGAGGAGATCCTCAAGCGCTTCGAGCGCATCGAGGTGATCGGCGCCCCCCGCCGGCTGAACTCCAACTTCGTGAAGGGCTACGAAGCCCTGCCGGTGCGGATCGTCGCCTGAAACGTCCTCTCCAACTGTGTCATCCCGGTTTTAGCGCAGCCAAAGACCGGGATGCACGATCAGGCTCGGCAGTTCGCGGCCGTCCTGCCGCCGCGACCAGTCGTGGGTCCCGGTCTTCGCGTGCGGCGAAACCGGGATGACACTCCTAGGGGAAAAGGCGGGGGAGAAGCGGTGTCGCCTGACGCACCGCCTGGGCGACGGCTTTCGCGTCGTCGTTCTCGGCCCGCCGGAGGGCGAGGTCCTCCGCCGACAACGCCGCCAGGTTCATATAGTCCCGCCGCCAGTCCGGCGGTCCTGGCCATCGCAGCGGGCTCTGCACGGTGGTCCTCGGCCCCGGGGCGATCTCCAGCGTGCGCAGGGCCAATTCGAGCGTCTGGTCCTGCGAGGCCACATCCCATGGCAGGCCGGCCGCATTGCCCAGCGGCACGTCGCTGAACAGGAACCTCGGCACGCCGCAGAGCTCGACGATGTCCCGGGCCGCGCCGATCACCACGGTCGGCACGCCGTCCGCCTCCAGGGCCCGCGCCAGCAGGCTCATGGTCTGGTGGCAGACCGGGCAGTTGGCCACCAGGATCGCGACCTCCGCGGCCTCCTCGCGGCAGCGCCGCAGCACCTCGGGCGCATCGACCTCCACCGTGTGGCGCTGGCTGCGGTTGGTCGGCACGCCGTGGAAGCGCGGGGTCGGCGCGCCGATCCGCCCCCGGGCCACGGCGCGGCGCAGCGCCGGCAGCGGGAACCAGCAGTTGGCGTCGTCGCTCAGGTGCGCCTGGTCGACCGACACGTGGCTGACGCGCAGGTCGTGGTCGGCCGCCGTATCCCCGGAATAGACCGCGAAGAATTTGGCCGCGGCGTTGTAGGGCGCACCGGGCCCCTGATCGCCCTTGTCCGCCTGGTAGGGCGCGGCTGTGGTCAGCAGCGCCACCCGCGACGCCGCGAGCGGCCTGGCCAGGGGCGTGAACGGGACCTCGTCGTGCTGCGCATAGCGGTACGGATTGCCGTAGCCCAGGGCGCCGTACCAGGCGTGCGTGCGCTCGATGTAGCGGATCGGTCGGTCGTCGTCGGGTGACGGGGTCATGGTCAAAGCTAACACCGAAAACGCTGGCGGCGACGTTGGGTCATTCCGCTATTCATCCCGGCCTGATCACGTCCCTCGAGTCCGGAGAGCCACGATGGCCCGCATGAAGTTCGGCGCATTCCTCGCCCCGCACCACCCGATCGGCGAGCACCCGATGCTGCAGTT
>NZ_JANXWD010000130.1 GCF_025351295.1 Phenylobacterium sp. | reverse complement strand
TGGAGATCTACGGGCCGGAAAGCTCGGGCAAGACCACCCTGGCGCTGCACGTCGTCGCCGAAGTGCAGAAGGCGGGTGGGACCGCGGCCTTCATCGACGCCGAACACGCGCTGGACCCGTCCTACGCCCACAAGCTGGGCGTGAACCTGGAGGACCTGCTGGTCTCCCAACCGGACACCGGCGAACAGGCGCTGGAGATCACCGACACCCTGGTGCGCTCGGGCGCGGTGGACATCATCGTCATCGACTCGGTGGCGGCGCTGACGCCCCGGGCCGAGATCGAGGGCGAGATGGGCGACAGCCTGCCCGGCCTGCAAGCCAGGTTGATGAGCCAGGCGCTGCGCAAGCTCACCGCCTCGATCTCCAAGACCCACACCCTGGTGATCTTCATCAACCAGATCCGCATGAAGATCGGGGTGATGTACGGCTCGCCGGAGACCACCACCGGCGGCAATGCGCTGAAGTTCTACGCCTCGGTGCGCCTGGACATCCGCCGCACCGGCTCGGTGAAGATCCGCGACGAGATCGTCGGCAACAACGTCCGCGTCAAGGTGGTCAAGAACAAGGTCGCCCCACCGTTCCGCGAGGTGGAATTCGACATCATGTACGGTGAGGGGATCTCCAAGCTGGGCGAGATCATCGACCTGGGCGTCAAGGCCGGGGTGATCGAGAAGTCCGGCTCCTGGTTCTCCTTCAATTCCCAGCGCATCGGCCAGGGTCGCGACAACGTGCGCGAGTTCCTGAAGGCCAACAAGGACATCGCCGACGAGATCGAGGCCAAGGTCCGCGGCGCCAAGGCGGTCATCGAGGAAGAGCTGCTGGTCGGCCCCGCCGAGGACGCCGACGCCGAGGACGGCTCGCTCTAGGCGGCCGCACCGCCCGCCACGGCCCCGAGAGCCTGGTCGATACAGTCGGGGAGGCTACGGTGCGCGGTGTCGATCACGACGCGGTCCCGGGTCCACGTGTGGTATTCGCGCCCGCTCACCGCCGCCCAATCCGGCGGCGTCTGGCCGGGGATGTCGCTGACGCGCGTCTCGACACGGCGGCGGTGTTCGTCGATGTCCGAGCAGACGACCTCCAGCCACAGGACCTCGGCCCCGACCCGAGCCGCCGCCGCATCCCAGCCGTCTCTGGCCGCCTGCCAGTCGTTGACGCAGTCGGCGATCACATCGCGGCCCAGCGCCAGGTTGTCGGCGGCGACGGCCCGAGCCGCGCGATAGGTCCAGTCGAGGAGGTCTGCGGGCGCTGTCCCCGACGCCCGGATCGCCTCGTCCATCGAGTCGATTCGCAGCCAGACGGCGCCGGTGCGCTCTGCCAGGGCGCGCCCAAGGGTGGACTTGCCGCTGGCCGGCAAGCCCGCAAAAACGATCAGCCTGGGCATCCGCACGCCTCCGCGCCCCTCGGACCATCCGAGGCTCGGGTGCATCGGCGCCAGATGCAACAGCGGCGGTCTCGGCGATCCGGCGCCGCTGCAAGCCGGGGACTGTAGCCGCCGGTCCCGTGCACGGGCCATTGACGGGCGCGGATGTGCGTGGCTCGTGCGCATCCGTAGGGCGATGGGTCGGCGCCCCCTGGCGCCCGACCTTTCCGAGAGTTGCCGATGGCGTCCGTGATCTTGAGCGTGGTCGGCAGTGACCGACCCGGGCTCACCGAGGCGCTCGCCGGCGCCGTGCTCTCCGTGGACGGCAACTGGCTCGAGAGCCATCTCAGCCGGCTGGGCGGGCTCTATGTCGGGTCCGTCCTGGTCGCCTTGGAGGCGGATCGGGTGGACGGCCTTGCGGCGGCCGTGCGCGCGGTGGACGCCCAGGGCCTCGAGGTCCGCATCGCGCCGGCCGTCGAAGACGTGGGCGTCGTCGGCGAGCCGCTTCGGTTGAGCCTCGTCGGGCAGGACCGGCCCGGCATCGTCCGGCAGGTGACCGCGATCCTGAGCGGACTCGAGGTCAACATCGAGACGTTCGAGACGGGCCTGAGCGCCGAGCCGCACTCCGGCGCCCAGCTCTTTCGGATGGACGCCCAGTTGCGGCTTCCTCCGGGCATGTCGGCGGCCGGCGTTCAGTCGGCGCTCGAAGACATCTCCGCCGAAATCATGGTCGACATCTCGCTCAGCCCGGCCCTGGACCGCTGAGCGCGACATAGCCTCTTCTGATGTCGGGCCGTCTTCAAGCCCGCCTTTTGCGATCGCGCCGGTTTCGCGTAAATCGACCCGGCCCCATCTGTGGGGGCGTCCAGTTCCTGTCGAGACCAAGCTGCCATGGCGACCCTGAACCAGATCCGGACCCACTTCCTGGACTATTTCCAGAGCCAGGATCACGCGATCGTCGCCTCGGCGCCGCTGGTGCCGCAGAACGATCCGACCCTGTTGTTCGTCAACGCCGGCATGGTCCCGTTCAAGAACTACTTCACCGGCGCGGAGACCGCGCCCTGGCCGCGGGCGGCCTCGTCGCAGAAGTCGGTGCGGGCCGGGGGCAAGCACAACGACCTGGACAACGTCGGCTACACCGCGCGCCACCACACCTTCTTCGAGATGCTGGGGAACTTCTCGTTCGGCGACTATTTCAAGGATCAGGCGATCACCCTGGCCTGGGCGCTGCTGACCAAGGAATTCCAGATCGATCCGGCCAGGCTGACGGTCACGGTCTACCACACCGACGACGAGGCCCACGGGCTGTGGAAGAAGATCGCCGGCCTGCCGGACAGCCGCATCATCCGCATCGCCACCAACGACAACTTCTGGTCCATGGGCGACACCGGTCCCTGCGGCCCCTGTTCCGAGATCTTCTACGACCACGGGGCGCACATTGCCGGCGGGCCGCCCGGCAGCCCCGACGAGGACGGCGACCGGTTCGTGGAGATCTGGAACCTGGTCTTCATGCAGTTCGAGCAGTTCGCCGACGGCCGCCGCGAGCCGCTGCCCAAGCCCTCGATCGACACCGGCATGGGCCTGGAGCGGATCGCCGCCGTGCTGCAGGGCGTGCACGACAACTACGACGTCGACCTGTTCCGGGCGCTGATCGCGGCGTCGCGGGGCCTGGTCGGCGGGGCCGGCGGGTCCTCGAACGGCCCCTCGCACCGGGTGATCGCCGACCACCTGCGCTCGACCAGCTTCCTGATCGCCGACGGGGTGACGCCCTCCAACGAAGGCCGCGGCTACGTCCTGCGCCGGATCATGCGCCGCGCCATGCGCCACGCCCACCTGCTGGGGGCGGAGGAGCCCTTGATGCACCGCCTCGCGCCGACCCTGATCGCGCAGATGGGCGAGGCCTATCCGGAACTGAAGCGCGCCGAGCCGGCGATCGTCGACACCCTGCGCCAGGAGGAGGAGCGGTTCCGCCGCACGCTCGGGCGCGGGATGAGCCTGTTGGACGAAGCCACCGCGGGGCTGAATGAAGGCGACGTCCTCTCGGGCGAAACCGCGTTCAAGCTCTACGACACCTACGGATTTCCCCTCGACCTGACCCAGGACGCAGTGCGCGCCAAGGGCCTGACGGTGAACCTCGAGGAATTCGACGCGGCGATGACGCGGCAGCGGGAGATGGCGCGCGAGGCCTGGACCGGGTCGGGCCAGGTGTCTGCGGCGGGCGTATGGTTCGGCATCCGCGAACGCCTGGGGCCGACGGCGTTCACCGGCTACGAGGATGGCGAGATGACCGCCGAGCTGCTGGTGCTGGTGGAGGATGGCCGCGAGATCGACGGCGCGCTGACCGGCGCGACGGTCCAGGCGCTGTTCGACCGCACCCCCTTCTACGCCGAGAGCGGCGGCCAGGCCGGCGACCGGGGCGAAGCCGAGTGGCCCATGGCGGACGGGAAGACCGGCCGGGCGCGGGTCACCGACGTCCAGAAGCTGGCCGGCGACCTGCATGTCCACGACCTGGAGATCGTCGAGGGCGCCCTGACCCCCGGGACCCGCGTGCGCCTGGCGGTGGACGCCGAGCGGCGCGCGGCGACCCGGTCGAACCACTCGGCCACCCACCTGCTGCACGCGGCGCTGCGTAATGTCCTAGGGACCCACGTGACGCAGAAAGGCCAGATGGTCGACGGCGAGCGGATCCGCTTCGACTTCAGCCATGGCGCGCCGGTGACGCCCGACGAGATCGACCGGATCGAGGCCGAAGTGAACGCGGTGGTCCGCCAGAACCTGCCCGCCGAGACCCAGCTGATGGCCCCCAAGCAGGCCATGGCCGCCGGTGCGATGGCGTTGTTCGGCGAGAAGTACGGCGAGACCGTGCGGGTGTTGACCCTGGGCCGCGGCCTGGGCGGGCCAGACGGTGAAGATCGGGGCGCCTATTCGGTGGAGCTGTGCGGCGGCACCCATGTGGCGCGCACCGGCGACATCGCCCTGTTCAAGGTGGTTCAGGAGCAGGGGGTCGCGGCCGGCGTGCGGCGGATCGAGGCCCTGACCGGCGAGGCCGCGCGGCGCTACCTGCTGGACCAGGCCGGCGTGGCCAAGGCGCTGGCCGACCAGTTCAAGGTCCCGGTGGGCGAGGTGACGGCGCGCGTCGAGGCCCTGGAGGCCCAGCGGCGGCGGCTGGAGAAGGAGCTGGGCGACGCCAAGCGCCAGCTGGCCATGGGCGGCGGCGGCGGCGCGGCCCCGGCCGGGCCCGAGGAGATCGGCGGCGTCAGGGTGATGGCCCGGATCCTGGAGGGCGTCGGCGGCAAGGACCTGCGGCCGATCGCCGAGGAATTCAAGAAGCAGCTCCCCGACGGCATCATCGCGCTGGTCGGGACAGCCGACGGCAAGGCGGCGATGACGGTTGCGGTGACCGGCGCGGCGCAGGCCCGCTTCAACGCCGCGGACCTGGCCAAGGCCGGGGTGCTGGCCATGGGCGGGCAGGGCGCCGGCGGCCGGCCCGACTTCGCCCAGGGCGGTGCGCCCGACGCGACCAGGGCCGCCGAGGGCCTGGCGGCGGTCAAGGCGCTGCTGGCCGGATAAGGCCCGGCCAGGCTCAGACCGTCGCGTAGACGCAGAGCTTGTTGCCGGTCGGGTCGCGCACGTAGGCGCCGAAGAAGCCGCTGGTGGACTCGGGCGGGCGGAAGCCTGGCGCGCCCTCGTCGGTTCCGCCGGCCGCCATCGCCGCGGCATGGGCGGCCTTCACCTGGTCCGGCGTATCGGTCTTGAGGCCCAGCATGGCGCCATTGCCGCCGCGCGCCGCCTGGCCGTCGTAGGGCCTGCACAGGCCGATGCCCGGCGCGTCGCCCTTGCCATAGAAGGCCCAGCCGCCCTCGACCTCGCCGCGCTCATAGCCCATCGCCCCCAGCACGGCGTCGTAGAACGCCACCGCCTGGGCCTCTTCATTATAGCCGATGGTGACGTAGCCGATGGTCATGTCGGTTCTCCTGCTGGCCGGAGCACACTACAGCGTGATGCGAACAGATCAAGAACATAGATTGACGGACCGCGCGGCCGGGCGTTCTCTCTCGCGAGACACCAGCTTCATCGGGAGGATCCCACATGAGTGGCGGTAGTCAGTTCGGCGACCAGACGACCGACGTCCTCGTTCACGAGAAGACCTATCACGCCTTCAGCATGCTCACCCGCTGGGCCATGTTGGTGATCGGCGACGCGGTATTCTTCTTCACCCTGTGGTTCGCCACGCCGGCCGGATTCCTGGGCGGTGCGTTCCTGGGGCTTGTCGGCTTCATCGCCGGCTACCTGCTTCTCGTCCGCCATGAGGCGAAGCAGCCGCTCGACGTCTGGGTCGAGGGGCGCTGACCCGAAAACGCCGCCCGCGGGGTTCGCGGACGGCGCTTGTCGGATCGGCCATAAGCCATAGGGCGTCGCCTCTAGGCGGCGAGTTCCTTGGCGAGGTTTAGCGCGACCTTGTCCAGGAAGCCCTCGGTGGTGAGCCAGCCCTGAGTGTCGCCGACCAGCAACGCCAGGTCCTTGGTCATCGAGCCGCTCTCGACGGTGTCGACGCAGACCTTCTGCAGCGTCATGCAGAAGGCGTCGAGTTCGGCGTTTCCATCCAGCTTGGCGCGGTGCTTCAGCCCCTGGGTCCAGGCGAAGATCGAGGCGATGGCATTGGTGGAGGTCGCCTCGCCCTTCTGATGCTGGCGATAGTGGCGGGTGACGGTGCCGTGGGCGGCCTCGGCCTCCATCGTCTTGCCGTCCGGGGTGAGCAGCACCGAGGTCATCAGGCCCAGCGAGCCGAAGCCCTGGGCGACCTGGTCGGACTGCACGTCGCCGTCGTAGTTCTTGCACGCCCAGATGAACCCGCCCGGCCACTTCAGCGAACTGGCCACCATGTCGTCGATCAGGCGGTGCTCGTAGGTCAGGTTCGCGGCCTTGAACTTGTCGGCATATTCGGCGGCGAACACCGCGGCGAAGATGTCCTTGAAGGTGCCGTCATAGGCCTTGATGATGGTGTTCTTGGTCGACAGGTACAGCGGGTATTTGCGGTTCAGGGCGTAGGCGAACGACGCCCGCGCGAAGTCGGCGATCGAATCGTCGAGGTTGTACATGGCCATGGCCACGCCGGCGCTCGGATAGTCGAACACCTCGTGCTCGATGACCTGGCCGTCGTGGCCGACCCACTTGATGGTCATCTTGCCCGGGCCGGGCACCTTGAAGTCGGTGGCCTTGTAGACGTCGCCGAAGGCGTGGCGACCGATGATGATCGGCTGGGTCCAGCCGGGGATCAGCCGCGGTACGTTCTTGCAGATGATCGGCTCGCGGAACACCACGCCGCCCAGGATGTTGCGGATCGTGCCGTTCGGCGACTTCCACATCTTCTTGAGGTTGAATTCCTTCATCCGCGACTCGTCGGGGGTGATGGTGGCGCACTTGATGCCGACCCCGTGGCGCTTGATCGCCTCGGCGGCCTCGATGGTCACCTTGTCGTCGGTGGCGTCGCGGTTCTCCATCCCCAGGTCGTAATAGTCGATCGGCACATCGACGAAGGGGAAGATCAGCTTATCCTTGATCCACTTCCAGATGATGCGGGTCATCTCGTCCCCGTCGATATCCACGACAGGGTTGGCGACTTTGATCTTGGCCATGAGGGGCGGGCGCTCCGGGGCGTAAATTCCTTACAGCGCGTATAGCCGCCGCGCGCGCCGACGCAAAGGCTCGCTGGCCACTAACCCACCGCCTTTACGGCTGCGCTTGTCACCTGGGCGATAATTGCGTCGCGTCCGGCCTCTGCCAGCGTCGATCCGGAGAGGAAGACGCAGATCGCATAGGCCCGCCGGTCGGCCAGCCGGAAGATGCCCACATCGTTGTGCGCGCTGGACAGGCCCTGGTCGACGCCGGAGGTCCCGGGCTTGTGAGCCAGCAAGGCGGCTTTGGGCAGGCCGGCGCGAATCCGGGCCCCGCCGCGGGCGGTCTGGCTCATCAGCTGGATCAGCAGGCGGGTGGAGGCCGGCGCGATCAGGTCGCCTTGGTCCAGCATCTGCAGGAAGGTCAGCATGCCGCGCGGCGTGGCCGTGTCGCGCGGGTCGGCCATGTAGGCGCGCATGGCGGCCAGCCGGGCTGCCGGCGGCACGGCGCTGCGTGCCGCCGCGAACGCCGCGTCGGTGCGCCAGGCCGGGCGGAACGACGGCATGCCATAGACCTGCGGCTGGATCTCGCGCTCGTAGCGGTCGACCCGGATCCCGCTCACATGCTTGACCGTCAGCCAGGCGCTCAGCGCGCCCGGCCCGCCGATGCGCTTCATCAGGACGTCGGCGGCGCTGTTGTCGCTGTCGGTGACGGCGGCGGCGAGCAGCTCGGCGACCGTATATTCGCGCCGTCCGGGCCACGCCGTGGCGATCGGCGAGCGCTGCGGCGAGAGTTGGTTCTCAAGCAGGTAGACCCGTTCGGTGAGCAGCACCCGGCCGGCGTCGACCTCGCTGAGCACGCCGGCGCCCAGCAGCATCTTGAACACGCTCTGCATGGGGAACCCCCGCTCGGCGTTGAAGGTGAAGGCCTCGCCGCTCTCCAGGTTGATCAGGCCGACGCCCAGGGCCGCGGGCGCGACGCGGGCGGCGATGGCCGCGACGGCGCGGCCGAGACCCACCTGATCGATCCTCGGCGTCGTCGAGACGGTGACCAGCACCTTCTTCTGGCAGGCGGCCAGCAGGCCGGCGGGGGCGGCGGCCAGGAGGGTTCGGCGGTGGAGGGTTGCCATCGGACGGCGGGCCTTCTCTAAACGCGGCATGGCTGCAGCCTCCGCCCCCATTCCTGTCACTATCGCGCCTGTCATTATCCTGAACGCGCCACAGCTGGCGGAGAACATCGGCGCCGTGGCCCGGGTGATGGCGAATTTCGGCCTGGCGGACCTGCGGCTGGTGAATCCGCGCGATGGCTGGCCGCAGGAACGGGCCTGGGCCCTGGCCTCGGGCGCCGAATGGCCGCTGAACGACGCCAAGGTCTTCGAGTCGGTCGAGGCGGCGATCGCCGACCTGCAACTGGTGTTCGCCACCACCGCGCGGCCGCGGGAGCTGCAGCTGCCGATCCTGACCCCGCGGGCCGGGGCGGGCGAGCTTTACGAGGCCTCGGCGCGCGGCGTGCGCACGGGCCTCCTGTTCGGCGGTGAGCGGGCGGGGCTGGAGACGGCGGATATCGCGCTGTGCCAGGCGGTGGTGACTATCCCCATCGATCCGAAGTTCCGCTCGCTCAACCTGGGTCAGGCGGTGGCGATCAACGCCTATGAGTGGCGCACGCGAGTGGCCGACGCCCCGCCGCCGGTGTTCCGCGAGCATTCGCCGACCGCCGACGGGGCGGCCATGCTGGGCCTGTTCGAGCACCTGGAGCGGGAGCTGGACGCCGCCGGCTTCTTCCACCCGCCGGACAAGCGCCCGTCGATGGTGCAGAACCTGCGCTCGGCCCTGGGCAAGGCGCGGTTCTCGCAGCAGGAGGTGCGCACAATGCGCGGCGTGGTCACGGCGCTCTCCAAGGGCCGCGGGCGGGTACTGGCCAAGCTGGCCGCGAAGAAGGCGGCGGAAGGCGGCGAGCCATGAGCCTCGCCGCCCTGCTGGAGGCCCTGCCGATCCCGATCGTCCAGGCGCCGATGGTGGGGGCCTCGTTCGACGCCCTGGCGCTGGCGGTCAGCGCGGCCGGCGGGCTGGGGACCCTGGCCATCGCCACCCTGGGGCCGGGCGAGATCGGGCCGGCCATCGCGGGGCTGAAAGCCCAGACGGATGCACCGTTCGCCGTGAACCTGCTGATGGCGCCCAAGGTCGCGCCGGAGGCGGCGGAGGTGGATCGGGCGCTGGCGCGGCTGGCGCCCTGGTACGCGGGCCTCGGCGCGCCGCTGCCGGCCGCGCCTAACCTGTTCGCCCAGGATTTCGACGCCCAGCTCGCGGCGGTGATCGCCGCCGCGCCGGCGGTGGCGTCGTTCAGCTTTGGGGTCCTGACCGCGGCCCAGGCGGCGGCGCTGCGGACGGCCGGGACCTGTGTGGTCGGCACGGCGACCACTGTGGCCGAGGCGCGGGCGTGGGCGGCGGTGGGCGCCGATGGGATCTGCGCCCAGGGGTTCGAGGCCGGCGGCCATCGCGGCCACTTCCTGGCCGAGGTCGAGGCCAGCCTGGTCGGGACCATGGCCCTGGTGGCCACCCTGCGCGCGGCGGTCGACCTGCCGGTGATCGCGGCCGGTGGGATCATGGACGGGCGCGGCGTCGCGGCGGCCCTGGCCCTGGGCGCGGCGGCGGTCCAGATGGGCACCGCCTTCCTGCTGGCCGACGAGGCGGTGACGTCGAAGCCCTGGCGCCGCGCGATCGCCACCGCCGGCTACGAGCCCACGCGGCTGACACGGGCCTTCACCGGCCGCCACGCGCGCGGCATCGAGAACCGCTTCATGCGCGAGATGAAGGGCGTCGAGGACGAGGTCCCGGCCTATCCGGTGCAGAACCGCCTGACCCAGCCGCTGCGCGCAGCGTCCGCCCAGGCCGACGAGCCGGAGACGATCTCGCTCTGGGCCGGCCAGGCGGTGGGCCTGGCGCGGCCGGGGGCTGCGGGCGACATGGTGCGGCGGTGGTGGGCGCAGGCCGGCGAGGTCGCGGCCGAGCTGGCGGCCCGGACAGGGCGAGGGAGCGACAGATGAACCGGCGTGAGATGCTGGCCGCGGCGGCGGCCCTGGGCGTGGCGCCGGCGACCCGGGCCTGGGCGGCGGACAGCGACCTTAAGACCGCGGCGCGGGAGGCCTGGCTCTATGGCCTGCCGATGATCGAGATGGCCGGCACGCGGGCACGCGCCCTGGCCGGCCCCATGTCCCCGGGGGTCAACCGCTTCGCCCATGCGCGGCGGCTGGCCACCTCGGAGTCCCGTGCGGTCACCGCCCCCAACAACGACACGCTCT
>NZ_JANXWD010000055.1 GCF_025351295.1 Phenylobacterium sp. | reverse complement strand
CAGCCCTAGAGATTCAGAAAACCCAATTATTTCAACTACGAGATTTTGCCTGTTTGAGCGGAAGGGCCATGAGAGGGCGAAAATCGGCCCTCACCGTCGACTTTTTCAACAGCCTGCTAGCCGGCCTTCTCGACCTGGCTGTATTCCAGCTCGACCGGGGTGGCGCGGCCGAAGATGGAGACGGTGACGCGCAGGCGGGTGCGTTCCTCGTCGACCTGTTCCACCGAGCCGTTGAAGCTGGCGAACGGGCCGTCGATGACCTTCACGGTCTCGCCGATCTCGAACGAGATGGTCGGCTTCGGCCGCTCCACGCCCTCTTCGATGGCCCCGATGATGCGCGACACTTCCTTCTCGGAGACTGGAATCGGCTTCGACCCCGAGCCCAGGAAACCCGTCACCTTCGGGGTGTTTTTGATCAGGTGATAGGCCTCGTCCGTCAGCTCCATCTTCACCAGCACATAGCCGGGGAAGAACTTGCGCTCGGAATTGACCTTCCGGCCGCGCCGGATCTCGACCACGTCCTCGGTGGGCACCAGGATCTCGGAGAACTCCTCCTCCAGGCCCTGGTTCTTGGCCTGCTCGCGGATGCTGTCGGCGACCTTCTTCTCGAAGTTCGAGTAGGCGTGGACGATGTACCACTTGTGGCGCGGATTGCCCTTGGGCGGGGCGGTGGCTGCTTCAGACATGATGGCTTACCCGCCGGTCGCGATTTTGAGGAGGAAGGTGATCGCGAAGTTGCAGATCGTGTTCACCCCCCAGAAGAACAGCGCCGCCAGCACCACCATGATCGCGACCATCACCGAGGTGATCCAGGTCTCGCTGCGGCTGGTCCAGGTGATCTTGCGGGCCTCGGCGCGGACCTCGCGGAAGAACTTCGGCGTATTGGCGAGCGCCTGGATCAGGCCGCCGCCCGACTTGGCGGGCGCCGCGGCGACGGCCGAAGGCGTGGCCATGACCGTCGCGGTCCTGGCGGCGCGATCGCGGATCGCTTGCGGGCGTTTTCCCGGTTTCCTGGCCATGCGGCGCTTCAAACTCTCATCTGGAGCGGCGGACAGCCCGCGCTCCTCGTCTCATATAGGTTGGTAGTCATATAGGGTGGCAGGAGTGGAGGGACTCGAACCCACGACTTTCGGTTTTGGAGACCGACGCTCTACCAGCTGAGCTACACTCCTAGATCACCCTTGTCCGGCCCCGCTTCGATCCGCTTTTCCACGCCGGGGGGTGAGCACCCGTCGTCCGCGCAGGGCGGTTAGAAAAGAAGACTCCACGATGTCGGATAGGACGCAGGCGTATGACGCAAGCGGCCTGCGTTTTCAAGCCTCTTGGCGCTCAGCTGGGGGACCGAACGGCCGCCGGAGGTCAGACAGAGGGCGCGCCGACGCGGCGACCTCAGAGGGCCGGATCCGTCCTAGATCGGCCGCTTGGCCACCTGCACCGAGCCGCCGCCCGAGATCGACTTGCGGATCGAGCCGGTGACCTCCTGCACGCGCACCGAACCCAGGCCGGAGATCGAGGCGTCAAGGTCGCTGGCCACGCCGCCGAACGCGACCGAGCCCATGCCGGAGACTGAGGCGTGCACCAGGCTGGCCCGACCGCCATCCACGTCCACCTTGCCGACGCCGGAGACCTGGGCGTCCATCGCGCCGTCCAGCTGGTCGACGCGGACGTCGCCCACCCCGGAGAGCCGCGCCTCCAGGCCCTGGCGAACGTGGGTGGCATGGATGTTGGCCGCGCCCGACAGCCGCACGTCCAGGCGGCTCGACGCGCCCATCCGGACCGAGCCGGCGCCGGACTCCTGCAAGGTCACGTCGCCGGCCACATCGGCGATGGTCCAGGCGCTGCAGCCGGAATTGTGCAGGTCGAGGCTGCCGGCGCGGCCGATGGCCCCCTGCACCGCGCCGTTGGTGACGATCGCCACGGCCCTGGGCGTGTGAATCACCACCTGGGGCATCTCGCTCCAGCGGACGTCGCCGACCCCGCGGATGCCGATGCGGCCGTCCTGGCCCATCCCGTGGCAGCCGCGGATCCGATGGTAGAGGTCGCCGTCGATGACGGTGCGATCGCCCTCGGTGCGGACGGTGAGCGGCAGCCTGGCGTTGGGCGCGACGATCTCGACCTTCACGTCATTGCGGTCCTCGGGGACCACGGTGACCCTCGCGGCGGCGTCGCGGATCTCGACGCTGGCGGCCTGCGCGGCCCCCGCGGTGAACGCGGCGGCCGCCACGAGCAGAGCGATTTGCAGGCGCATGATGTGTCTCCCCAGTTCGCGGGGAAGCTAGTCGCCGGTCGGTGGCGACACAGCTTAATTCGCGGTCATGACGGGTTTGTCATGGTTCGGGGACGCGATGCGCCGTTTCCCTCCCCTTCATGGGGAGGGACAGACTGCGAAGCAGTCCGGGTGGGGAATACGGGTCCACGCTCTGCGCTTGAACGTGGGCTCCCCACCCTGCTTGCCTGCGGCAAGCGGTCCCTCCCC
>NZ_JANXWD010000054.1 GCF_025351295.1 Phenylobacterium sp. | reverse complement strand
ACGATGTTCAGGTGAACCTCGCCGTCCGTCATGGCCGCGATGTCCTTGCGCAGCTTCTCGATGTCCGCGCCCTTCTTGCCGATGATCACGCCGGGGCGCGCGGCATAGATGGTGATGCGGCACTTCTTGTGCGGACGCTCGATGATGATCCGCGAGACGCCGGCCTGGTACAGGCGCTTCTTCAGGTTGCGGCGGACCTTGATGTCCTCGTGCAGCAGGCGGCCGTACTCGGGACCGTCGGCGAACCAGCGGCTGTCCCAGGTGCGGTTGATGCCGAGGCGAAGCCCGACCGGATTGATTTTCTGACCCATCAGGCGGCCTCACCCACTTCGCGGACCACGATCGTGATCTCGCTGAACGGCTTTTCGACGCGCGAGGCACGGCCGCGGGCGCGGGCGTGGAAGCGCTTCATGATCAGGTTCTTGCCCACGAAGGCCTCGGCGACGAACAGGCTGTCGATGTCGAGGTTGTGGTTGTTCTCGGCGTTCGAGATCGCCGAGTAGAGCGCCTTGCGGACGTCCTTGGCGATACGACGATGGCTGAACTCGAGTTCGTTCAGCGCCCGCTGCACCTTCAGGCCCCGGATCGACTGGGCCACCAGGTTCAGCTTGCGGGCGCTGGTGCGCAGGGTGCGCACCTTGGCCATCGCTTCGGCGCCGGTAAGACGGCGGGCCTTGGCTTGCTTGCTCATCTTACTTCCTCTTGGCCTTCTTGTCGGCCGCGTGACCGGGGAAGAAGCGGGTGGGCGCGAACTCGCCCAGCTTCATCCCGACCATGTCTTCGGAGACGAGCACGGGGACGTGTTTCTGACCGTTGTGCACGCCGAATGTCAGGCCCACGAACTGGGGCATGATCGTCGAGCGGCGCGACCAGGTCTTGATCACGTCCTTGCGGCCGGAATTAAGAACGGCCTCGGCCTTCTTGAGCAGATACCCGTCCACGAACGGGCCTTTCCAGACAGAGCGGGTCATGCCTTAGCGAGCCTTCCTGGCGTGACGCGAGCGGATGATATATTTATCCGTCGCCTTGTTTTTGCGTGTCTTGGCGCCCTTGGTGGGCTTGCCCCAGGGCGTGACCGGGTTACGGCCGCCGGAGGTCTTGCCTTCACCGCCGCCGTGCGGGTGGTCGACCGGGTTCATGGCGACGCCGCGAACGTGCGGGCGACGGCCCTTGTGACGGTTGCGGCCGGCCTTGCCCATGACCTCGTTCATGTGGTCGGGGTTCGAGACCGCGCCCACCGTGGCCATGCAGGTGTCCATGACCATGCGCAGCTCGCCCGAGTTCAGGCGGATCTGAGCATAGCCGGCGTCGCGGCCAACCAGCTGGGCGTAGGTCCCGGCCGAACGGGCGACCTGGCCGCCCTTCAGGGGCTTCAGCTCGACGTTGTGGATGATCGTCCCGATCGGCATGCCACGCAGCGGCATGGCGTTGCCGGGCTTAACGTCGGCCTTCTCGGCCGCCACCACCGCGTCGCCGACCTTCAGGCGTTGCGGCGCCAGGATGTAGGCCAGCTCGCCGTCTTCGTACTTCACCCGCGCGATGAAGGCCGAGCGGTTCGGGTCGTACTCCAGGCGTTCGACCGTGCCGGGCATGTCGAACTTGCGGCGCTTGAAGTCGACCATGCGGTAGAGGCGCTTGGCGCCCCCGCCGCGGAAGCGGACGGCGATGCGGCCACTGCCGCCGCGGCCGCCCGACTTGGTCAGGCCTTCCACGAGCGACTTCTCAGGCCGGCCCTTGTGGAGCTCGGACTTGTCGACGAGCACCAGCTGGCGGCGGCCCGGCGACGTCGGATTGAATTGCTTCAAGGCCATCGGATCAGAGCCCCGTCGTGATGTCGATCGACTGGCCGTCGGCCAGCGTCACGATCGCTTTCTTGATGTCGGCCCGCTTGCCCTTGATGCCGCGGAAACGCTTGGTCTTGCCCTTCACGTTGATCGTGTTGACCTTCGTGACATTGACCTTGAACAGCGCCTCGACCGCGGCGGCGATCTCGTCCTTGGACGCATCGCCGGCGACGCGGAAGACCACCTTGTTCTGCTCCGAGAGCAGCGTGGCCTTTTCGGTGATCACCGGCGACAGGATGGTGTCGTAGTGGCGGACGGTGGGTTCCACGGCCATTACGCGGCCTCCTCAGGCTGGAAGCGCGCCTGGATCGCCTGGACCGCATCCGTGGTCAGGACCAGGGTGTGGCGGCGCAGCACGTCATAGACGTTCAGGCCGGCGTTCGGCAGCACGTCGACGTTCGGGATATTCCGCGCGGCGAGCTTGAAGTTGTTGTCGACCTCGACGCCGGCGATGAACAGCGCGTGGGTGATCCCGATCTTGCCGAGCTGGTCGCGCAGGGCGGCCGTCTTCGGGTCGTTTAGGGCCACGCTGTCCATGATCACCAGCGAGCCGTCCCTGACCTTGGAGGACAGCGCATGGCGCAGGGCCAGCGCGCGGACCTTCTTGGGCAGGTCGAAGGCGTGGCTGCGGACCACCGGGCCGTGAGCCCGGGCGCCGCCGACGAACTGGGCCGCCCGGCGCGAGCCGTGACGGGCGCCGCCGGTGCCCTTCTGCTTGTACATCTTCTTCGAGGTCCGGGAGACCTCGTTGCGGACCTGGACCTTGTGGTTGCCCGACCGGCGCTTGGCCAGCTGCCAGGTGACCACGCGCTGCAGGATGTCGCCGCGGATCTCTTCGATGCCGAAGATGTCGTCGGGGAGTTCGATCGAACCGCCCTTCCCGCCGTCTAGCTTGATGACGTCGAGTTTCATTAGGATTGATCCCCAGCTTCCGGCGCCGCGGCGTCGCCGGCCGGCGCGTCCGTCACGGCGGGCTCTTCGACCGACGTTTCGGCGGCTTCGATCGCGGACGGCTGGCCGGCCTTGCGGTAGGCGCCCGGCGTCGGGAGACCTTCCGGCGCGCGGGCCTTGATGGCGTCGCGGAGCTTGACGTAGGTGCCCTCGGTGCCGGGGACGGCGCCCTTCACCAGGATCAGGCCGCGTTCGACATCGACGCGCCAGACGGTGACGTTGAGGGTGGTTACGGTTTCCTGGCCGAGGTGGCCGGCCATCTTCTTGCCCTTGAACGTCCGGCCCGGATCCTGCCGCTGACCGGTGGAGCCGTGCGAACGGTGGGAAACGGACACACCGTGGGTCGCGCGCAGACCCCCGAAGTTCCAGCGCTTCATGGCGCCAGCGAAGCCCTTGCCGACCGTCGTCGCGGTGACGTCGATCTTCTGGCCGGGGAGGAAGTGGTCGGCGGTGATTTCCGCGCCCACGTCGATCAGGTTGTCCTCGGACACCCGGAATTCCATCACCTTGTGCTTGGGCTCGACCTCGGCCTTGCCGAAGTGACCGCGGAGCGCCTTGGAGGTGTTCTTGGGTTTCTTGGAGCCCGCGCCGAGCTGGAGGGCCACATAGCCGTCCTTGTCCTTGGTGCGGTGGGCGACGACCTGGCAACCCTCGAGGCTGAGCACGGTCACCGGTACGTGAGTCCCGGCTTCATCGAAGAAGCGGGCCATACCGAGTTTCTTGGCGATTACGCCGGTTCGCATCGGATCAATCCCCTTAGAGCTTGATCTCGACGTCCACGCCGGCGGACAGGTCGAGCTTCATCAGCGCGTCCACGGTCTGCGGAGTGGGGTCGACGATATCGAGCACGCGCTTGTGCGTGCGGATTTCGAACTGCTCGCGCGACTTCTTGTCGATGTGCGGCGAACGGTTGACGGTGAATTTCTCGATGCGCGTCGGCAGCGGGATCGGCCCGCGCACGGTCGCGCCGGTTCTCTTGGCCGTGTTGACGATCTCGCGGGTGGAATGGTCCAGCACGCGGTGATCGAAGGCCTTGAGCCGAATTCGGATGTTCTGACGATCCATATCGCTCTTACGTTTCCCTACAGACGGCGACCGTCCGCGTGATCTCGACCATTTCAAAGACCAGCCCGAACCCCTCGAGAGGTGTTCGTACGCGAAGTCCGCACAAACGACTAAGGCCCGCGCGAACCCGCGAGGGCTTACTCCCGAAACGCTTGATGAAAGCACTGTCTCGAGCCGTTCCGCGGGCCGCGTCTGCATCCCTGATTGCTCAGAAACACACAGCCGGTCCAACAGGAGGCGCGGTAATACCGATGCGACTCGGGTCCGTCAAGGCCTGTGGCCGGTTCAGACCCCTCTCAGGTGCAAACCCGACATCCGGCGGTCGAGCCGGCGCCAGGCCCGCGCCTCACACCGTCGCTAGCCGCCGACGCGGACCGAGCCCGAGCCCATGATCGTCTTGGAGACCTCGCCCTTCACCGCATTGGCGTGGACGTCGCCCGAGCCGGCGATCCGGGCCCGCAGGCTGTCGGCCGTTCCGCGGAAGTCGACGTCGCCGGAGCCCGCCACCATGACCTTCATCTCCGTCGCCCGGCCGCCGCCGATGCTCACGTCGCCGGAGCCGGCGATGCTGATCTGCAGCGCACCCGACATCGACTTGACCATGGCGTCGCCCGAGCCGGCGATGGTGATGTCCACCGGCCCACGCACGTCGGCCGCCGCCACGTCGCCGGAGCCCGCCAGGCGCAGCTTCAGCGCGCCGGAGGTGCCCATGCGGGTGTCGCCCGAGCCGGCCTGGCCGATGGTGGCCTGACCCTCGACGTTGCCGATGGTCCAGTCGCCGCAGCCGGAGTTGCCGAGGTTGAGGCTGGCCGAGCGGCCGACCGAGCCGAACACCGCCCCGCCGGCCTCGACCTTCACGTCGCGCGGCGTGCGGATGATCACCTGGGGCATCTCGTTCCAGCCGAACCGGCCGACGCCATGCACATCGACCCAGGAGCTCTCGCCGGAGCTGCGGCAGTTGCGGATCTTGCGCTCCAGGTTGCCGTCCAGGATCGTCCGGTCGCCGAAGGTGCGCACAGTGAGCGGGAGGCTGGAATTCGGCCGGGTGACCTCGATCTTGATGTCGCTGCGGTCCTCGGGGACGACGGTGACCCGGGCCACCGCGTCCTTGATCTCGATGGTGGCGGCCTGGGCGGCGCCCGCGCCGAGCGCGGCCGCGGCCGTCAGCAGAGCCCATTGAAGACGCATCGTTCTCTCCCCGATCGAAACGCGATGGGCGGACGCTAGTCGGGGCGAGACGCCCGGGCAGCTTAATTCGCGGTCATGACGGGTTTGTCATGGTCCGGGGACGCGATGCGCCGTTTCCCTCCCCTTCATGGGGAGGGACAGACTGCGAAGCAGTCCGGGTGGGGAATACGGGTCCACGCTCTGCGCTTGAACGTGGGCTCCCCACCCTGCTTGCCTGCGGCAAGCGGTCCCTCCCC
>NZ_JANXWD010000031.1 GCF_025351295.1 Phenylobacterium sp. | reverse complement strand
GGTGACGATCTCCGACAACCTGATCGTCGGCACCGGCTACAGCGGCATCCGCGTCCAGGGCGCCAACGGCATCACCATCAGCAAGAACGAGCTGGTCTCCTTCGACGGCGACAACAAGACCTACATGCTGATCCAGGACTCAGACGCCGTGACCTCCACGGGCAACAAGGGCGCCCAGATCGGCTACGACAACTCCACCCACGTCACCGAGACCGGCACGATCGCCACCACCGCCGTCACCGACCACGGCGCGGCCGCGGAGCAGAGCTGGCTCGACAGCCACGCCCTGACCACCGACCAAAGGGCCCTGGTGCAGGCGGCGGCGGACGCCGCCAAGGCGATCTTCGTGCCGACCCCCGAAGTGCTGCACGCCGGCAACGAATCGCTGGTCGGCGATGCCGGCGACAACGTGATCATGGCCTATGGCGGCAACGACACCCTGAGCGGCGGCGGCGGCAATGACACCCTGGTGGGCGGGACCGGCGACGACGTCTACGTCGTCCAGAACGGCTCGACGGTCATCGTCGAGAAGGCCGGCGAGGGCATCGACACGATCATCGCCCGCGGCGAGCACTGGCTCGAGGCCAATGTCGAGAACCTGGTCATCGAGACCGACGACGACAAGGGCTGGCGCGGCTGGGGCAACGAGCTCGACAACCGCATCACCGGCAACGCCGGGGCCAATGCGCTGGACGGCGGGGCCGGCAACGACACCATCGACGGTGGGGCCGGCAACGACACCCTCACCGGCGGCCTCGGCGCCGACCTGCTGACCGGCGGCGGCGGCGATGACGTGTTCCGGTTCGCGCCGGGCGGTGGCAGGGACACCATCACCGACTTCGGCAGCGGCGCCGGCAAGGAGCTGCTGGACATCTCGGCCTACATCAAGGCCGGGCTCGCCCCGACCGTCACCGAGGTCGACAGCCACGCGCTGATCTCGTTCAGCAACGGCGACAGCATCGCCCTGCTGGGCCTGCACGCCACCGACCTCGGGGCCGTGTCGAAGATCGGCTGGCTGTTCTAGCAACAGGGGAAGCCGGGCGGCTCGGGAGGCCCCTCCCCTCGCCCGGCAACGGCGGAATATGGCGCGGGCGCTCCAGGGCGCCCGCGTTTCGCCTACTCGTCGAAGCCGACGAACACCGCCGCATCTTCGACCGACTTGCGCTGCGACACCACCGCATTGGCCGGGAAGCTGTCGTCGGGCCAGCCCATGGCGACGCAGATCATGATCACCTGGTCGTCGGGGATCCCCGCGTGCTCGCGGACCACCGGCGACTGCATGATCCCCTGGCTGTTGACCACGCAGCCCAGGCCCCGCGACCAGGCCGCGTTGACCAGGGCGTTGGTCACGGCGCCGCAGTCGAACGGCGCGATGTCGCCGCCGTGGATCGATCGGTCATAGGTCACCACCACCGAGACCGGCGCATCGAACTGGCGAAACCCGCGCAGCACCCAGTCCTTGCGCTTCTCCTGGTCATGCCGCTCGATGTCCATGGCCGCGAACAGCTGCTTGGCGACCCCGATCTGCCGCTCCCGGTGCGCGCCCACATATTCGCCATGGCTGCGGAACTCGCGGGAAGACGGCACGCCCGCCAGGTTGCGTTCCGTATTGCCGGCCCGGATGCGGTCGAGCGGCGCCCCGGCGACGACATAGAAATTCCACGGCTGGGTATTCAGCGACGACGGCGCGCGCATCGCCAGCTCGATGACCTCCTTGATCACCGCCTTGGGCACCGGCTCGCGCTTGTAGCCGCGAATGCTGCGTCGCCCCATCACCACATCGTCGAACGTCAGGGCTGGACCGTCGGAGGGTGTCATGGGCGCGTTCCTGTACAGACTACCGGCTGGGTACAGCACAGCCCGCTTCCCCGTAAAGCCGCCAAGAAAGTTCGGGCCTGAGCAAGGTCCCGGCGCGCGAGCGCCGCCAAGATTCAAACCACAGAAAACACAGAAGACACTGAAAGCGTCGTGATCCCGGACCGCCTCAGGGGCCCGCCGCCCCTCAGTGTTTTCTGTGTTTTCCGTGGTTCCAAAATACAGCGCCTGCGGCGCGCGCTGCATCATGCTGACAGGCTCCTGGCAGCAGCCCCCTGCGCAGATATGGCGGTCCCGCACCGGAGCGCCTACCTTGCACGCCATGCCACGTTCCGCCGAACCTGCCGGCGTCTCGGACATGTCCGCGACGTTCGACTACGACGAAAACACCATGCCCATGCTCTGGAAGCCGCACCGCCCGGTGCGGCCGGACAAGAGCGAGGGCGGGCGCAAGTTCAAGCTGGTCTCGGCCTACGATCCGGCCGGCGACCAGCCGACCGCGATCCGCGAGCTGGTGACCGGGATCGACGCCGGCGAACGCGAGCAGGTGCTGCTGGGCGTCACCGGCTCCGGCAAGACCTTCACCATGGCCAAGATCATCGAGGAGACCCAGCGGCCGGCGCTGATCCTGGCGCCCAACAAGACCCTGGCCGCCCAGCTCTACAGCGAATTCAAGAGCTTTTTCCCGGAGAACGCGGTCGAGTTCTTCGTCAGCTACTACGACTACTACCAGCCCGAGGCCTACGTCCCGCGGACCGACACCTACATCGAGAAGGACTCATCGATCAACGAGCAGATCGACCGCATGCGCCACTCGGCGACCCGGGCGATCCTGGAGCGGGACGACGTGATCGTCGTGGCCTCGGTGAGCTGCATCTACGGCATTGGCTCGGTCGAGACCTATTCGGCCATGACCTTCTCCCTGAAACCGGGCGACCGGATCGACGAGAAGAAGCTGATGGGGGACCTGGTGGCCCTGCAGTACAAGCGCAACGACGCCGCCTTCGAGCGCGGCAGCTTCCGGCGGCGCGGCGACACTCTGGAGATCTATCCGGCCCACTACGAGGACCGCGCCTGGCGCATCAGCCTGTTCGGGGACGAGATCGAGGCCATCACCGAGTTCGACCCGCTGACCGGCAAGAAGACCGCCGATCTGCAGGGCATCAAGGTCTACGCCAACAGCCACTACGTGACGCCACGCCCGACGCTCCGCCAGGCCATCAACCTGATCAAGATCGAGCTGAAGGAACGGCTCGACTGGATGGTCGCCAACGGCAAGCTGCTCGAAGCGCAGCGCCTCGAACAGCGCACCACCTTCGACATCGAGATGATCGAGGCCACCGGCTCCTGCGCCGGGATCGAGAACTACAGCCGCTACCTGACCGGCCGCCGCGAGGGCGAGCCGCCGCCGACCTTCTTCGAATACATCCCCGACAACGCCCTGCTGTTCATCGACGAGAGCCACCAGACGGTGCCGCAGATCGGCGGCATGTACCGGGGCGACTACCGCCGCAAGTTCACCCTGGCCGAGTACGGCTTCCGCCTGCCCTCCTGCATCGACAACCGCCCGCTCAAGTTCGAGGAGTGGGACGCGATGCGGCCGGACAGCGTGTTCGTCTCCGCCACTCCCGGCCCCTGGGAGATGGAGCGCACGGGCGGCGTCTTCGCCGAGCAGGTGATCCGCCCCACCGGCCTGATCGACCCGCCGGTGGAGATCAAGCCGGTGACCACCGGCGGCTTCAGCCAGGTCGACGACGTCATCGACCAGGTCCGCCAGACCGCCGCACAGGGCTACCGCAGCCTGATCACAGTACTGACCAAGAAGATGGCCGAGGACCTGACCGAGTACATGCACGAGCAGGGCCTGCGGGTCCGCTACATGCACTCCGACGTCGACACGATGGAGCGGATCGAGATCATCCGCGACCTGCGGCTGGGGGCCTTTGACTGCCTGGTGGGGATAAACCTGCTGCGCGAGGGCCTGGACATCCCCGAGTGCGGTCTGGTGGCCATCCTGGACGCCGACAAGGAGGGCTTCCTGCGCTCCGAGACCAGCCTGATCCAGACCATCGGCCGCGCGGCGCGCAACATCGACGGCCGGGTGATCCTCTATGCCGACCGCATCACCGGCTCTATGGAGCGCGCCATCGCCGAAACCTCGCGCCGGCGCGAGAAGCAGGAACAGTACAACCTCGAGCACGGCATCACGCCCGAGAGCATCAAGTCCTCGATCAAGGACATCCTGGCCAGCCCCTACGAGAAGGACCGGGTCACCGTCCCCGTGGGCGTCGCCGAGCACGGCAAGCCCTTCGTCGGCGACAACTTCAAGACCACGCTGAAGGACCTGGAGGCGCGCATGCGCGAGGCCGCCGCGAATTTGGAGTTCGAGACGGCGGCCCGGCTCAGGGACGAGATCAAGCGCCTGAAGATGCTCGACCTGGAGTTCGCCAACGAGATGCTGACCCCGGCCGGCGAGACCGCCGACAAGGGCGTTGTCAAGCGCGTCAAGGCCGAGGCGCGGGCCGAGGCGGCCGAGCGGTTCCGCAAGGGGCGGCTGTAGGCTCGGCCCGTCAGGCCGCCTGGGCCCGATCGAGCTGGCGGCTGAGGGCGGACATCAGGCTTGCGACGTCGACCGGCTTGGCCACGACCTCGTCCATGCCCGCCGCGCGATAGGTGGCCGCGTCCTCCGGCTGGGCGCTGGCGGTGACGGCGATGATCGGTGTGCGCCGCCGGCGCTGTTGGGCCTCGCCGGCGCGGATGGCGCGGGCGGCGTCGAGGCCGTCCATCACCGGCATGTTGATGTCCATGAGGATGACGTCCCAATCGCCGGTCCGCCAGGCCGACACCGCCTCCTGGCCGTCGGTGGCCTCGCAGGCGTCGAGCCCGGACTGTTCCAGCATCGCGCGCAGGACCATCCGGTTGGTGGCGTTGTCGTCCACCATCAGGATCCGCAGCCCCTCCGGCTCGGCGGGCTCGACCTGCGTCGCCGTCGCGGCCTCTACCTGCAACGCGGGCATCGGGACCGTCAGGGTGAAGCACGAGCCGGCGCCCACCGTGCTCTCCAGGGACAGGCTCCCGCCCATCAGCGCCGCGAGGTCGCGGCTCAGCGCCAGGCCCATGCCGAGCCCGCCGGCCCGGCGCGTGTTCGACCCGTCGGCCTGGATGAACCTGTCGAAGACCAGCGTCCGGGCCTCGTCGGAGATACCCACGCCGGTGTCTGTGACACGCACCACCAGCTGCTCGGCATCGGCCTCGACGTCGAGGCGAACCTCGCCGCGCTCCGTGAACTTGACCGCGTTGGACGCCAGGTTGCCCAGGATCTGGCGCAGGCGCAGCGCGTCGCCGTACCGATGGCCCAGTGCGCGATCACCGACGACGAGTTCAAACCGTAACCCCTTTTCCCCGGCGAGCGCGGCGAACCGTTCGGCGGCCTGGCGGATGACCCGCTCCAACTGGAACTCGGCGGGGGCGATCTCCATCGTGCCGGCCTCGATCTTCGAGATGTCGAGCACATCGTTGAAGATGGCGAGCAGCATCTTGGCCGAGGACTCGATGACCGACAGCCGGGTCTTCTGCGCTGGATCGAGGGGCGAGAACGCCATCACCTGGGTCATGCCCAGGACCGCGTTCAGCGGCGTGCGGATCTCATGGCTGATGGTCGCCAGGAACTCGGACTTCAGCCGGCTGGCCGACTCCGCCTTGATGGCCGAAGCCCGCAGCGCCTCGGTGCGCTCGGCGACCCGCGCCTCCAGCGAGTGGTTGATCCGGATCACCTCCTCGTTCTGGGCCTGGAGCGCGTCGACCAGCACCAGGTTTTCCCGGCCAAGCTCGATGGAGCGCAGCAGGATCAGGTGGTTGTTGCGGTGCATGCCCAGGATGACCGCCATGAACGCCAGCCCGAGCACGCCCAGGACGGTCTGCTCAGGAATCGACAGCAGCATCCTGAGACAGGCCGGGAACAGGAGCGTGACGATATAGATGCGACCGGTGGTCTTCAGGGGCGCCAGGACGCCGCTGGCCCCGCCGACCAGGGCCGAAAGCACGATGATGATCGTGAACTGGATGCGGGCGTCCTCGACCGGCAACCGCCACCAGGCGAGGATCGCCCACATGGTGGCGCTGGCCAGCAGGCCGGCGCTGTGGGCGCGGCCCCACCGCCGCAGCCGCGCCGGCGGCGTCGCCGGCTCGGCGGCCATCAGCCGGCCCAGCACATGGTCCACCAGGATGCGGCCGGCGCTGATCGCCAGGACGATCGCGATCCAGGCGTCGTACCCGTTCGGCGCATGCGCCCGCGCGGCGACATAGACCCCCAGCGACGCCGCGATCTGAACCAGCATCGTCGGCCAGTTGTTGCGCTGCGCGATACGCAACAGGCCGAGCGCAAGCTCGGCATTGTCGCCGGGCGCGCCGTTCGCCGCTGTCTGTCGCCCCTCTGTCGCGCCCACCGGGTTGCATCCCTCCACCTTGCACCGGTCCACAGCATCGCCGCTCTAGCTTAAGATCGGTTGAAAGCCCCGGGTTCGACGACCACGTTTCGCCCGCGCGGGAACCGGCATCGCCGCGGGGGCGACGGCCACGCTTGACGCCGCACGCCGGGGCGGCGAGGTACGCGGGATATCTGGAGTTCGTCGGGCGCGGTGTTTACCCGCTGCCGGCAGTGAACTGGCCGCTCCAATAGGCATGTAATTTCGCATCAATTGATGCCATATTCCACGCCTGAATTGGAACCACAGCGAATGCGCACGACCCTCGCTATCGACGACGACCTTTTGACGGAGGCGGCCAGCCTGACGGGGTTGCGGGAGAAGACCGCCCTCGTCCGGGAGGCGCTGAAGGCGCTGATCGAGCGGGAAAGCGCGCGGCGGCTCGCCCGCCTGGGCGGCAGTCAGCCGAACCTCGAGGTCGCGCCGCGGCGGCGATGATCCTGGTCGACACCTCGGTCTGGGTCGAACATCTGCGGCGCGGCGAGCCGGACCTTGCTCGGCGGCTCGATGCGGGTGAGGCGCTGAGCCATCCTCTGGTGATCGGCGAACTCGCCATAGGCAACCTGCATCCGCGCGACGCGGTGCTGCACGCACTGCGGCGCTTGCCACGCGCCGTCCTCGCGACCGACGACGAAGTGCTGGCGCTGATCGAGCGCGAGCGCCTGTACGGCCTGGGCGTAGGCTACGTGGACGCTCACCTGCTGGCGTCGACGAGACTCAGTCCCGGCGCGACGCTCTGGACGCGCGACCGGCGACTCGCCGAGGTCGCCAACCGCCTGGGAGTTGCCGCGGCATCCGGCTAGAGCGCGTCAGGCGAAAGTGGATCCCGGTTTCGCCGCCCGACGCGCTCTAATTCAAACAGGTAGAGCCTTTTTAGCTGGTTCAAGTGAGTCCGCTTGAACCAGAAAGGTTCTAGTCGCCCGTCCCGTCCTCAC
Source organism: Phenylobacterium sp. (assembly GCF_025351295.1). GTDB lineage: Bacteria > Pseudomonadota > Alphaproteobacteria > Caulobacterales > Caulobacteraceae > Phenylobacterium. The sequence goes on along the minus strand of NZ_JANXWD010000031.1, from coordinate 32,751 downwards.
CGCACTAAACGCCGCGCTAGGTTAACCACATACCGTGTCTCCGGCGCCGCACCTGCTCCGGCAACAGGGTTAACTGGCGCCGTTCATGCGGTTGTCAGGCAACCGCTGCTATCTCAGGGCGTAACTTGGGACAGCAGGGTTGCCTGGGTGTGATCCAACGGGGATCGCGGGCCGTATGTGACCTTGGGTAGGCATTTTGAGGATCATAAGGATGTCACCGTCTCTCAGCGTGGTCGCCGACAACGACCTGAAGACCGTACTGCCGAAGACCGAAACCGTGGCGCAGCGCGTGCAGCGCCTGCAGGCCGAGGCCCGACAACTGGCCAAGGATCACATCAAGACGTTCACCACCGCCATGACGGATCTCGAGGCCCTGGCCGCCGAGATCGCCGAGGGCGGAGACGCCTATGCCCCGGGCATCCGGGACATCGCGCGCCGTCTGGTCGACGACCTGGAAGCCCGCGTCCAGACCCTGGACGCGATCTCCGCCCGCACCTGACGGGCGGACTCGCGGGCGTCCCGGAGCGGGACGCCGGCTGCGGGGTGGGCGTGCGGTGTGGCCCGGCCGGGGACGCGGTTAACCGTGATCGTTAGGCTTGTGGCCGTGCAGCCGGCGCGCCTCGGCTTGCCTCACACAGTATTCGCCCTTCTCGCCTTCCCGCCAACAGAACACCGGTTGCAGCGGCCCGACCGCGGGCCGAGGACGGCGAACTCGCGCGCGCGCTGTAGTTGCCGCCCTACCCAACCAGGTCGCGGAACTCGTGGCTGCGCCTGAGCCAGGCGGCGGCGTAGCCGCAGATCGGGGTGACCTTGAGGCCCTGGGCGCGGGCGTCGGCGGCCAGGGCGGCCATCAGGCGTCCCGACGCCCCGCTGCCGCGCAGGGGCGGCGGGCTGAACACGTAGTCGATGTAGAGCCGGCCGTCGGTCTTGCGATAGTCAGCGTAGGCGGTGAGGCCCTGCTCGTCCATCTCGTAGCGGGCGCCGGTGTCGCGCAGCTCGGACATCTCAAATCTCCTTCGGCCCTGGATCGGAAACGCCCTCGCCACGGTCGGCGCTCCCGAGCTAGACTCCATGCTGGGGAACGTGGACGGAGGGATCAAGATGCGGCGTTTGGCGATCGTGTGCGTGGGTGTGGTGGCCGTGGGGGCCTTGAGCGCCTGCCAGAAGAAATCGGCGGACCCGGCGAAGACCGGCGAGGCCGCCCCGGTCAGCGCCATGGCGGCGGCTCCGATTGGCCCCCCGCAACGCAAAGCCGGGCTCTGGGCCCAGACCATGACCGGCCAGGGCATGCATCAAACGATGAAGATGTGCCTGGACAGCGACACCGACGCCAAGATGGCGATCTGGGGCCAGGCCATGAGCAAGGACAATCCGTGCAGCAAGAACTCGGTCACGCCGACGGCCGGCGGCTGGAAGTTCGAGAGCGAGTGCGACATGGGCGGGGCGGGTCACCTGGTGTCGACCGGCACGGCCACCGGCGACTTCAACTCGAAGTACACGGTCAAGATCAACAGCGTGACCACCGGATCGAGCATGCCCCAGGCCAACGGCGCGCACGAGATGAGCATCGACGCCACCTGGGAAGGCGCATGCCCGGCGGGCATGAAGGCCGGCGACGTCAACATGACCGTCCCCGGCATGAAGGGCGGCATGACCATCAACGTGGAGAAGCTGGCCGCCCAGAAACGGTAGCGGCAGGAAGACCGGCAGCCCGGCTGTCGGGACCGGACGCCGTGGTTCGTCCTCGGGACAGACGAGGCGCGTGAACATGGCCGTCGAAGTGACCCTGGAGCCATAGTTCCTCCCCCCGTTGGGGAGGTGGCGCGAAGCGCCGCAGGGGGTCCACACCAATGGAGCCGCCACAGCCCTATCGGCGCCTCGAAGATGGGTGAGGAGGGTTCTGAGCAGACCCCCTCAGTCAGCTTCGCTGACAGCTCCCCCAACGGGGAGCCATTGCGCCGCGACTAGGCCAACGCCATGCGGCGCCGCCGCAGCGTCACGCCGGTCAGGCCGAAGCCGGCGATCAGCAGGGTCCAGGTGGCCGGCTCCGGCACGCCGGTGAGCTGTTCGACCTGGCGGAAGATCGCGCCCTGCACCTCGGCGGTCGGGTGGGTGTCGTCAAAGAACAGGTAGCCGCGGCAATCGACCTTGCCGCCGATCACCGGCCGCATGTTCATGCAGGGCGTCGAGGTGTCGATGAAGTCCGGGAGGCCAAAGGCGCCCGGATTGCCGACCAGGGCCGGGAACAGGCTCTGATAGTCCAGGCGCAGCAGGTGGCCGGCGAAGGTCGGCTCGAACGCGTCGAGCGCGCTCTGCAGGTCGGCGTCCAGGGCCGCACCCTGCGGATCGAACACCGGGTTGCCGGCGACCAGGATGTTGCGCGCGCCCGCGGCGTCCAGCGCCTGCACGGCATCCAGGATGCTGCTGGTCACCAGGGCGGCGTAGGCGGCCGGCGTGTAGGGGCCGATGTCGCCGTCCTCGAGCCCGAAGGTGTCGTTGCCGCCGATATTGAGGATGAACAGCGCATTGGGATCGGCCACGCCGGCATGGTCGGCGAAGTAGGCGCCCAGCTGCAGGTCGAGCGCCGGGACCGGGGCGCCCAGCTCCACCGCGCGCGCGTCGGCGAACCCATAGTTGTCGCCGCCCAGCAGCGACGGGGTCATGTAGGCGCCGGTCAGCGCCTTGCTCAGCAGGTCGGTGTAGACCGGGCCGTTGGTGAACCGGCCGGGGAAATAGCCCAGGGCGGCCGGGTTGAAGACGTCGCTGCCGACCGCGGCATCCAGGTTGCCCGCATCGACCAGGCTGTCGCCGAACACATAGAGCCCGGTCGGCTTGGCCTGCGCCGGCGCCAACGCGAGGAGGCCGAGGGCCAGCGCCGAGGCGCAGATCGCGACAAACTTCATGACAACGCTCACTTGTGGATAACAGCGCTACCGTAATCCTCGAGACGTGACGGTAGCATCACGCTCTCGTGAACACCGACCACCTGACCACGTTTGCGGGCCGCACGGGCAGACTTCCGGAGGCGGCGCCTCCCGGCTAGGCGAGCTCCACGGCCATGGCGGTGGCCTCGCCGCCGCCGATGCACAGGCTGGCGACGCCGCGCTTGCCGCCGCGGGCCTGGAGCGCGCTCAGCAGGGTGGCCAGGATGCGGGCGCCGCTGGCCCCGATCGGGTGGCCCAGGGCGCAGGCGCCGCCGTTGACGTTCAGCTTCGCCCGGTCGAGACCCAGGTCGCGCTCGGCGATCATGGCGACCACGGCGAAGGCCTCGTTGACCTCGAACAGGTCGACGTCGTCGACGCTCCACCCGGCGCGGGTCAGGGCCTTGCGGATCGCCGGGACCGGAGCGGTGGTGAACAGGCCAGGCTCGTGGGCGTGGGCGGCATGGCCGGCGATGCGGGCGACGACGGTCATGCCCAGGCGCCTGGCGACACTCTCGCGCGTCAGCACCAGGGCCGCGGCTCCGTCGCTGATCGAGCTGGCATTGGCGGCGGTGATCGTGCCGTCCTTGGCGAAGGCGGGCTTCAGGGTCGGGATCTTGGCCGGATCGGCCTTCAGAGGCTGTTCGTCCTGGCTGACAGTGACGGTGCCCTTGCGGTCGGTGACTTCGACGGCGACGATCTCCTTTGCGAAGGCCCCGCTCTCGACCGCGGCGCGGGCCTTGCTGAGCGAGGCGATGGCGTATTCGTCCTGGGCCTCGCGGGTGAACTGGTACTGCCTGGCGGTCTCTTCCGCGAAGCTGCCCATCAGCCGACCCGGCTCATAGGCATCCTCCAGCCCGTCCAGGTACATGTGGTCGAACATCGTATCGTGGCCGATCCGGGCCCCGCCCCGGTGCTTGGTCATCAGGTAGGGGGCGTTGGTCATGCTCTCCATGCCGCCGGCCACGACGATGTCCACCGTGCCGGCCGCCAGGGCGTCATGCGCCAGGATCGCGGCCTGCATGCCCGAGCCGCACATCTTGTTGACCGTGGTCGCCTCGACCGAGTTGGGCAGGCCCGCGCCCAGCGCCGCCTGCCGCGCCGGGGCCTGGCCGAGGCCGGCCGGCAGCACGCAGCCCATGACGATCTGCTCGATCGCCGCCAGGTCGGCGCCCGAACGCTCCACCGCCGCGCGCACGGCGGCCGCGCCGAGCTGGGTGGCCTTCAGGCCGGAGAGCGCGCCCTGGAAGCCGCCCATGGGCGTGCGGGCGTAGCTGGCGATGACGACGGGGTCTGCGGCGCTGGTCATCCGGCAGATATAGCGGCGCCGGCCATCGACGTCATCTTCACGCGGCGGCGCCTTGATGTGGCAGCCTGCGCGCCTACCTGCAGCGGGGCAGGGAGATCGGTATGGCGGGCGTCGGTGAAATCCTGTTGCTGATATTCGAGGGCGTCGGCCAGACATTCGGTCTCCGCGCCGGGACCGAGCAGCCGCGCTACACCGTGGTCGAGCAGGTGGGCTCAGTGGAGATCCGCCGCTATGCGCCGCGCATCGCCGCCGAAACCACCGTCACCGGGCCGGAAGAGGCGGCCCGCAACGCGGGCTTCCGGCGGGTGGCGGCCTATATCTTCGGCGCCAATCAGGCGAAAGCGGGCGTCGCGATGACCGCGCCGGTCGCGCAAGGCCGCGCGGCCGAGACCATCGCGATGACATCGCCGGTCGCCCAGGCCAATGCGGGCGCGGACGGCTGGGTGGTACAGTTCTTCATGCCGGCCAAATACACCCTGGCGACACTGCCCACGCCGAGCGATCCGTCGGTGCGGCTGACAGCCCTGCCGGCCCAGGACTTCGCCGTCCTGCGCTTCACCGGCGCACGCGGACCGAAGGCTGTGGGGACGCAATCGCGGACCCTGCAGGCCGCGCTCTCCGCGAGCCTGTGGCGGGCCACGGCGCGTCCGACCGCCTGGTTCTACGACCCGCCCTGGACCCTCCCGCTGCTACGGCGGAACGAGGTGGCGGCGCCGGTGACGAAGGCCGGCCCGGCCTCGCCGCATCGGTGATTCACGGACCAGCGCCCGACCCCGCTCAGGGCGCTCGGGTGGTGACGTCGCAATAGGGGCCGCCGTCGCGGATGGTCTTGTGGCGATAGATCACCACACCGGCGACGTTGGGCTGCTGGCGGATCGACTCGCAGAGTTCGGCGAAGAGGTCGGACGGCGCCCACAGGCAGGGCGCGCGAGGGTCCTCGTCACAGGCGATGTCCACCAGCTGCCGCGCGTCCATGCGCCCACCCTCTAGATGTCGCGAACCGTGCCCAGGATAAAGCCGCCGCCCAGCACCCGGCTAGGAGCTTCCGGCGCATAGAGCACGCAGGCCTGGCCGGGGGCCACGCCCTCCTCGGCGGTGTCGAACACCACGCCGGGTTCGCCGTTCACTCGGGCCAGGCGGCCGAGTACCGGCTCGCGGGTCGAGCGGACGCGGGCCAGCACCGGGCGCGCGGCGTCGCAGGCGGCCTCGAACGAGGCGCCGTCGCCGATCCAGTTGGTTTCCTTCAGGCTGAGCGCATGGGTCAGCAGCGCCTCGCGCGGCGCGACGATCACCTGGCGCGCATCGGCGTCGATCTTGACCACGAACAGCGGGTCGCCCACGGCCACGTTCAGCCCCCGGCGCTGGCCGATGGTGTAGCGGGTCACGCCCTCGTGGCGGCCCAGGACGCGGCCATCCAGGTGGACGATGTCGCCAGCCAGGGCCCCCTGCGGGCGCAAGCGGTCGATGACCGTGGTGTAGCGGCCTTCCGGCACGAAGCAGATGTCCTGGCTGTCCGGCTTGTCGGCCACGCGGAGGCCGAGCGCGGTCGCCGCCGCCCGCACCGCCGGCTTCGGCAGCCCGCCCAGCGGGAAGCGCAGATAGGCCAGCTGCTCCGCCGTAGTGGCGAACAGGAAGTAGGACTGGTCCCGCGCCGCATCGGCGGCCCGGTGCAGCTCCGGCCCGTCCGTGCCCACAGCGCGGCCGACGTAGTGGCCGGTGGCCATGGCCTCGGCGCCCAGGTCGCGGGCCACATCCAGCAGGTCGCGGAACTTCACCGTCTGATTGCAGCGGATGCAGGGGACCGGGGTCTCGCCGCGCAGGTAGGCGTCGGCGAACTCCTCGATGACCTGTTCCTTGAACCGGCTCTCGTAGTCCAGGACGTAGTGGGCGATGCCGATCGCCTCGGCGGCGGTGCGCGCGTCGTGGATGTCCTGGCCGGCGCAGCAGGCGCCCTTCTTCTGGATCGCCGCGCCGTGGTCGTAGAGCTGCAGCGTCACGCCGACCACGTCATAATCGGCCCGGGCCAACAGGGCGGCGGTCACCGTGGAGTCTACTCCGCCCGACATGGCCGCCACGATCCGCGTCCCGGCCGGCAGGCGCACGGCGTCTCGCACGGCGGCGATCAGGCCGTCGGGCAGGGTGTCGGGCAGGGTGTCGGGCAGGGCCACCGGGGCGTTCATCGGCTGCTATGTAGCGGTTGCGGCCGGGGTTTTCGAGGCCGCGGTCTCACTTCAGGAAGAAGCGGATGAACTCGGTGTCGGACCAGCGGGTGGCGGCGGCCCCGCCACCGAGGCCTTCGAAGGCGGCGAGGCGGGCCACCACCAGCTGCTGCGAGCCGACGATGTAGAGGCGCTGGTCGCCGGCGCCGGCCGCCAGCACCAGGTCGTCGGGCAGGCCGCTCGCCCGGCTGAGGTCGTTGCCGGCGGTGACCGGATCGGTGGCTGTGGTCGGCCGGGCCAGCCAGAAGGTGATGCCGTAGGCGCCGTTGGCCCTGGAGCCCTTGAACAGTTCGGCGAAGGTCGCCTTGTCCACCAGGGCCTTGCCGTTCCAGACCCCGCCGGCGCGCACCAGTTCGCCCAACTTGACCCACTCGCGCACCGTCAGCACCGCACCCTGCGGCAGCAGGGCGTCGCCGTTCGGCATCCGCCGCCATTCGCCCGGGACCAGGCCGATCGGGTCGAGGATGCGGCGCTTGAGATAGAGGTAAGGGTCGCCCGGCTGGCCGGCGGCGAGCAGTTTGCGGCGCATGATCTCGCCGAACAGCTGATAGGGCGCGGGGCCGTAGGCGAACACCTCGCCGGGCGGGGTGGAGAGCCCCATGGCGACCGCGTCGGCATAGGTGGGCGGTCGGCCCACCTGGCTGTGCATCCCCGAGGTCAGGCTGAGCAGCTGGCGGAGCGTGACCCGGGCCTTCTGCGGATCGTCGCGCCACTCCGGCAGCGTCCTGGCCAGCGGCTCGTCCAGGGTCAGCAGGCCGTCCTGCACCGCCGCGGCCAGCATCAGGCCGGAGAAGCTCTTGGTCCCGGAGGCCGTCTCCATGGCCTTGGCGGGCCCGCCGATCCCCGTATAGCCCTCGCAGACCGGCTTGCCGCTCCGGAGCACCAGCACCGCGGCCCCCCGGCGGGCGGCCGAATAGGCGATGGCGGCCTGACAACCTGGGTCGCTCGCCCCGGCGAGCTGCGCCCACGCCGGCGCTGCACCGGCGACCAGGGCCGCGATCAGGACTGCCAGACGCATGCGAACTCCTCCGGGAAACCCGGAGCCTAGCTCATCTCAGGAAGTTGAGCAGCGACGAGTCCTTGAGGGATTGGAACACATAGGCCGACGACTGCACCGACAGCTGCGCCTGCTGCAGCTGCGTCGAGGCCTCGGCCATGTCGGCGTCGGTGATGTCGCCGAGCATTCCGGCCAGCGAGTTCTGGCGCGTGGTCAGGTCGGCGGCCACCGTATCCAGCCGCGCCTGGTTGGTGCCGTTGTGGGCGGCGATCTGGGTGACGTCGGAGCGGACGGTCTCCCAGCTGGCCAGCTGGCCCTGCAGGAAGGTCGTCTGGGCGGCGGTCAGGGGGCCGGTGAACGGCCCCGCGCCGCTCTGGTTGAAGCTCTCGAAGGTCTGCAGGGCGGTCAGCATGCCAGTGCCGATGTCGTCGGCCTTGATCCCGGTGGTCACCGTGGTGGACTCGTCCAGCTTGGCCTGAACCTGGAAATTGTCGTTCTTGAAGAAGTTGGCGATGATCGCGGGCGCGGCGGTGAGGTCGCTGAGCTGGGTAGCGGTCACCGGCTGGGTGTCGACCTGCCCGCCGGCGAACAGGTACTTGCCGCCATAGCGCGAGTTCATCCCTTCGACCGCGTTGCTCATCTGGGCCTGGATGTCCTCGACCAGGGTGTCCGCGCGCCCGGTGGCCAGGGCCTCGGCCATGATCTGGCGGATCTGCTGGGCGGCGTCGGCAACGCGGTTCAGGCCGCTGTCCTGGGTGGAGAGCTTGTCCGACAGGACCTTGCTCTGGTCCTGGAAGACGCTCAGGCGGGACTGCACCGAGCGCATGGCGGTCAGCAGTTCCGAGGACTTGGCGTAGTCCTTCAGGTCGTTGCCGTTGCGCTGGGTGGAGACCTTGTTGCCCGCCTCCATCTGGCGCTGCTGGGCCGCCAACAGGTTGGTGAGCACGGCCGAGTAGTTGCCGGGGGTGGTGACGCGCGTGACCATTCTTGCGATTCCTCAGACGATTTTCAGCAGGGCGTCGAACAGGTCGCTGGCCGCCGAGATCATGCGGGCCGAGGCGTTGAAGGCCTGCTGGTAGGTGGTGAGGTTGACCAGTTCCTCGTCGAGGTTGACACCCTCGACGGACTGGCGGCGCGAGGCGGCCTCGGTCGCCACCGCGGCGGCGCTGGACTTGCGGGTGTCGGCCGAGGCTGCGCCGCGCCCGATCGCCCCGCCGAACTCCGAGGCGTAGCGCGACAGGGTCATGGTCACCTGGCCCAGCGCGCCGGCCGGCTGGAACAGAATCGGCACGTCGCCGGAGGCCGAGACACCCAGGGCGCCGCGCCCGTCGCCGGGCCGGATCGCCACCTGGCCGATGGCGGCCGTGGGGTCCAGCTTGCCCATCGACATCTTGGTCGGATCGGCGGTCAGCGCGGCCGATACCTGGAAGCGGCCAGCGCGCGTGGACCGCTCCTGGGCGCCCAGGCCGAACAGCTGGCTGATCGAGGGTCCGCCGACGCCGCGCTGGGTATTGTCGGAGACGATCGAGACCGTGGGGCTGAGCGGCGGCGCGCCCGCAAAGCTCAGCTCCCCGTTGGCGTCCAGGTTGAACGCGCCATAGAGACCCACGCCCGCGGCGTTGTTGTTGAGCGAGTTCAGCAGGTCGCTCATGTTGCTGTTCGGCGGGCCCGGGACTGTGACGGTCACGTCGCGCACCGGGCGGCCGTCGGGGGTGGAAAGCCGCAGGGTGATCGGGTCGCCGGGGTTGAAGCCGTGGGGGTCGGTCGGCTGCAGGCCCGTGGCGTAGTTGGTGAAGCCGGTGGTCTTGACCACGTCGTTGAGGCCGAAGAACTGCGAGAAGCCGCGGCCGGTCTTGCGCGAGGTGCCCTCGTCGATCGCCAGGCCGGCGCCGCCGGTGGCGTTCAGCGTCAGGGCCCGCCCCGAGAAGGTCGCCGAACCGGCCGCGCCCAGGGCGGTGTTGAGATTGGCCAGGAAGGTCGCCGGGGTGAAAGCCACGCCGGCCGCGCCATTCACCGAGATCGTGCTGGCGGTGAAGTCGATGGCCACATTGCGCTGCATGACCCCCGCGGCGTCGACCACGGCGATGGTGGACGTACCCGTGAAGCCGTTCACCGCCGAGGGCAGGTCCAGGCCGGTGTCGCATCCGGTCATGGTCGCCGGCGCGGGATAGGCCGCCGAGGCATTGCTGGCGGCGTTCAGCTGGTCGACGGCGCGGCTGACAAACTCGCCCAGCTGGTCGTAGAGCTTGGGCAGTTCCTGGTCGCGCAGGTCCATCAGGCCGCGCAGTTCGCCGCTGGTCAGCTGGATCGGCTGCTGGTTGGAACTGCCGGCCGGCTGGGCGGTGATGTAGCCCGGTGTCGTCGAGCTGGAGTTGTAGGTCAGCTTGGCCGCGCCATCGCCAGCCAGCAGCACGCCTTCGACCGAGCGCACGTCCACGCCGCCGCCCGCGCGCGGGCTGGTACGGATGTTCATCAGGCCGGCGAGCTGGTCCAGCAGCTGGCTCTGGATGTTGGCGGAGCCCGAGGAGTCGGCGTTGACCAGCTGGGAGCGGTTGATGTCGGCGTTCAGCTTGCTGATCTGGTCCAGCAGGTTGTTGGCGGTGCCGACCCCGGCGCTGACCTGGGTCTCGACGGTATTCCCGAGCGAGACGATCTGGCTGTTGATCCGGTCGGACTGGGTCAGGAAGTCCTCGGTGCTGGACAGCGCCTGGCTGCGCAGCAGGGTCGAGGACGGATCGTCGGCGGCCGTGGCGAAGGCGCCGTAGACCTTGTCGAGCCGGTTGAAGAAGAACCCGTCGCTGGAGGGGTCGCCGAACAGGCTCTGGGCGTTGTCGAGGTACTGCGAGACGGCGCCCCAACGCTTGCTGTCCGAGGAGGCGGTCAGCGAGGCCATCTGCAGGTACTGGTCGGTGACGCGCTGGACGCCGTCGATCCGTACGCCCTCGCCGACACCGTCGACCACCTGCTGGCTCTGGTTGACCGCCTTGCGGACGTAGCCGGGCGTGTTGACGTTGGCGATATTGTCGGAGACCGCGCGCAGGGACGCCTGGGCCGCCTGCAGGCCAGAGGCCGCCGTCGCCAGAGTAGCGCCGAGTGACATGGATTAAGCCTCCGCCCGGCAAAGGCTGACGTATGACCCGGCGGATTCTGCCGGGACACGGGTGACCGCGCACGCGTCAGGCCGGGAATTGTTCAACAAATTCATCATGGTCACTCTCGGGACCGGATTGGTTCACCATACAGAGCGCAAGACCGGCGCCAGTTGGGACGCAGAGGTCGACGGCCGCTGCCTGACCGCATCTCCTTCTCACGCGCGCGAGGCGCGACAGGCCGGGTCCTTTTGAACCACGGACCCACACAGACGCGCCGAGCCGGCCGGGTCGGACCGTCCGCGACCTAAAGTGACTATGGCGCGTCCGTGTGGGTCGGTGTGGGTCCGTGGTTCAATCGAGTGGCCGTGACGCGCCACGGCGCGTGCCAGTGCGGCCTGACCCGCCAGACTTGCAGGGCCAAGACCGACAGGGCCAAGACCGGCAGGGAACGTCCCACCGCGACGCCGAAGGCCCGGCAATTTCGGCCGTCAGACGCAGCCGGCGCGCTACGATCCTGGCATTTTCTGAAATGAAATCAGTAGCTAGGTAAACTGGCGCGGAGGTTGCTCCTGTTAGATCGAACGAGCCCGGCGCAGCAAGCGCTTCTCCTCCAGCCCAAAGCAGTCTTCCAGCTCCATGACAGCGCCAGCGCTCACCATCGCAAATCCCACGCCGGCCGGTCCGGCCGGGCCCGGCGCGTCCAAGGCGGCCGCCGGCGGCGCGGCTGGAAACGCCGCCCAGGGCGCGGCGGCGGCCGGTCCGCTGACGGGCTTCGAATCCCTGCTGACCGCCCTCTTCCCACAGGCCGGCCCGACGCCGGCCGCCGGGCCCCAGACCGCGGTAGCCGGCGCGACGCAGCGCCCCGCCAAGGGCAAGGACGGCAAGGCCGACGCGGCCGCCGACGCGGCCACCGGCGCCGCGACCCTGGTCGTCGACGCCGCCCCCGCCGATCCCGCCGCCGCCCTGCTGGCCGGCCTGATCACCGCGCCGGCCGCCGCGCCGCAAACCGCAGCCAAGGCCGCGCCGGGCGGCGACCTGGAGGCCATGCGGCCGAAGGGCATGGTCCGCCCCTTGTTCCCGCTCAACCTCGGCGCCGACGCCAAGCCCGGCGCCCCCGGCACGGGCGAGCCCGCGCCCGAGGCCGCGCCCGAGACCGCCGATCCCGCACCGCTCGGCGCGCCGCTCAGGCTCGCCACGGCCGAGACACCCGCCCCGGCTCGCGCCGGCCCGCTGCAAACGGCCCTGGCCGGCGCCATGCCGCCGCCGTCGGCCGTCGCCGCCCAAGCCGCCACTAAGCCGCAGGCGAAGGCTGAAGCCGCGCCGTCCGAAACCCCCGCTCTCGCTTCCGGACCCCAGGCCACGGCGGCCGCGGCGACCGTCGACGCTCCGACACAGGCCATGGCGGCGAGCCTGCTCGCCCGCCCGGACCCCGCCCCGGCCCCTGGCCCCACGCCGGGCGCCAAGCCAGTGAAGGGCGAACGCGGCAAGTCGATCGCCGAGGCCTCGGTCAGCGACCTCAGGGCGCCGGAGGCCGTCGACAAGCCGGTGACCGCCCACGCCGCCAGCGCCGCCGCCAAGCCAGCGGCCGCCGAGGCCGAGACCGCCGAGGCCAAGGGGTCTTCCGCCAAGGCCGCGCCGGAGTCGCCCGACGGCGCGCCGGCCGCCGAGGCGCGAGCCGGCGTCCAGACCACCGCGCCCTCCGCCCACGCGCTCCATGCCGCGCGCGGCACGCCCGAAACGGTCGCCACGCTGGCCGCCGAGATGGTCAGGAAGCTGGAAGCCAAGTCGACGCGCTTCGACCTGCAACTCGACCCCGCCGGCCTGGGCAAGGTGGACGTCCGCATCGAGATCGGGGCCACCGGGCGGATGACCGCGGCCATGACGTTCGACAACCCGCAGGCCGCCGCCGACCTGAAGGCCCGCGCCGCCGAGCTGCATCGGGCGCTGGAACAGGCCGGGTTCGACCTGACCGGCGGCCTCTCCTTCGACGTCGCCGGCGATGGCGGCCGGCAGGGCCAGGGCTGGCGGGACCAGGCCGACACCAACAGCGGCCGCGCGTTTCGCGGCCAGGCATTCCAGGCCGCGCTCGACACCGCCGGCGATGCGGCCGACGCGGCCCTGGGCGGCGCCCTGCGCCTGCGCCGGGGCCTCACCGCCGGCCTCGACGTGAGGATCTGACGACCATGGCCATAGCGAGCACCACCCCGACCGCGGCGACCGCGCCCGCAGCGGCCACCGGCAGCACCGACACCGGCGCCCTGGGCCGCGCCCGGCTGGCGGAGAATTTCGACACCTTCCTGTCGCTGCTCACCACCCAGCTGAAGAACCAGGACCCGCTGTCGCCGCTGGATTCCAACCAGTTCACCCAGCAGATCGTGCAGATGACCGGGGTCGAGCAGCAACTGCTCAGCAACGACCTGCTGAAGAAGCTGGTCAGCAACACCGGCTCGGGCGTCTCCAGCGCGGTGGCCCTGATCGGCAAGGACGTGCGCGCCGATTCCGCCGACGCCGGCCTCAAGGACGGCAAGGCGACCTGGACCTACAACCTCGACCGCGCCGCCACCGACGTGAAGGTCGAGGTGCTGGATTCCAAGGGCGTGATCGTCAAGTCCTTCGCCCCGACCGACAACAAGGCCGGCGACCACCAGTTCCTTTGGGATGGCAAGGGCCAGGCCGGGACCAGCCAGGCGGCCGGGACCTACACCCTGCGCGTCACGGCCAGGGACGGCTCAGGCACGGGGGTCACCTCCAGCGTGTTCGCCGACGGCCTGGTCACCGGCGTCGAGCAGAAGAACGGCTCGACGCTGCTCACCATCAACGGCGCCCAGATCCCCTGGGAGAAGATCCTCACCATCCGCCAGCCGGCGGACCCCGTCACGACCGCGGCCAACACGGCCGCGGCGGCGGCCTCCGGCTCGATCCCCACCACCACGGACGGCAAAACGCCGTCTCCAGCGGCGGCCTGACGGCCGACCCCCTCGCAGTACGCGAACCCCCGCTTCAGGAGAACGGAACTCAGTCATGTCCATCAATTCAGCTCTGCTCGCCGGCGTTTCGGGGTTGGTCGCCAACTCTTCCGCCCTGGCCGCCATCTCGGACAACATCGCCAACGTCAACACCATCGCCTACAAGCGCAACGAGGTCAGCTTCGCCAACGTGGTGACCTCGCAGGCCGTCGCGGGCCGCTATTCCGCGGGCGGCGTGCAGGGCATCAACAAGCAGTACGTCAGCCAGCAGGGGCTGGTGCAGGCCTCGGGCTCGTCCACCGACCTGGCGATCTCGGGCGACGGCTTCTTCGTGGTCTCCAGCAAGGGCGCCGGCCTGACCGCCGCCGATCCGCGCAGCTTCACCCGCGCCGGGTCGTTCACCGTGGACGCCGACGGCTTCCTGGTGAACAAGTCCAACTTCTATCTCCAGGGCTGGCCGGTGCAGGCCAACGGCGCCTTCGACGTCAATCCGTCGGACCTGTCGAAGATGGGCGCCATCAACGTCAAGAACCTGGGCGCGGCGGTGTCCGCCACCACCGCGATCAAGGTCAGCGCCAATCTCGACAAGTCGCAGGTGCTCGCGGCCGCCGCCGGCTCGCTCGGCCCGCCGGCCGTCGCACCGACCTACGTCGCGGCCTCCAACACCTCGATGGCCGACTACGCCAACGGCGTTGCCACCGGCACCAAGCCCGACTTCACCATCGAGATGAACGTGACGGACTCGACGGGCGGCTCGCGCAAGGTGGCCATGGCGTTCCTGAAGAGCTCGGCGGCGCCGAACGAGTGGAACGCGGAAATCTACGCGATCCCGGCGTCGGACGTGCAGGTCGGGACCAACGAGCCGGGGCAGATCTCCAAGGGTCTGGTCCACTTCAACCCGGACGGCTCGATCAACCTGGCGACCACGACGCTGTTCGGCGCGGCCGGCAGCCCCGCGACCATCTCGCTGGCGGCGTCCACCGCCACCGGCACCGCCGCCGCACCCGCCTGGGGCACGGCGCTGGGTGTCTCGGGTCAGAGCCTGGCCCTCGACCTAGCCAAGATCACCCAGTACGCGGCGACCTCCACGGTCAACTCAATCAGTTCGGACGGCGCGGGGGTCGGCAACATCGTCGCCATCAATGTGGACGAAGCCGGGGTCGTCTCGGCGATCTACGACAACAGCCAGATCCGCAAGGTGGCCAAGGTCGGCGTCGCCACCTTCCCGAACGCCGATGGCCTCCAGGCGATCAGCGGCAACGCCTACCGGACCTCGCTGAAGGCCGGCCAGATGGTGGTCAAGGAGGCCGGCGAAGGCGGCGCGGGCCACATCTCGCCCTCCAGCCTCGAGGCCTCGACCGTCGACCTCTCCGCAGAGTTCACCGGCCTGATCCAGACGCAGAAAGCTTACTCGGCCTCTTCGAAGATCATCACGACGGCCGATCAGATGCTCGAAGAGCTTATCAACATCAAGCGTTAGACTTGAGCCTTAACTGAACCTGAATTCTTCCAATGATATTAACTGTATTAAAATGGTACACGGAGGAATGCGTGGTTCAGTCTTTCTTTACTAAGGCGATTCAGCGGCTGTTAGGGCGCCTGGGCTATGTTTCCCACCAATCAGTGATGGTGAGGCGCTAGAAAAGCCCATGTTGCAGCAACAGCAGACGCGCACGAACAGCCGCGGCGAGTCCTATGTGATCGGGCCGACCGGTGCGCCCTTGACCCGGAACGACCTGCCGCCGCCCAACACCGGGCGGTGGGTGATCCGGCGCAAAGCCGAGGTTGTGGCGGCCGTTCGCGGCGGGCTGATCTCGCTGGAGGAGGCGCTGGAACGCTACTCGCTCACCAACGACGAGTTCCTCTCCTGGCAGCGCTCGATCGAGCGCCACGGGATGGCGGGGCTTCGAACCACGCGCCTGCAGCAGTATCGCTGAGCCGTCCCTCCCCCTGGACAGGCTCGCGCCCAAGGCCGGCCGCGCCCCCATCCCGGGGCGCGGCCGGTTTCGTCTGGACTGGCCCGGCCGCCGTCAAGGCAGCCTGCTCACCCGCACGGTGATCCGCTCCCGCTCGCCCGGCCGCCGCTCCACCAGCAGCCGCGCCACCTGGGCGTCGTCGTGGAAGGCGTAGCCCTTGATGGCGTCGAGGATCGCCTTGGCCAGGTTGTCGAGGTCCATCCAAGGTGGTTCGCCGACGTATTCCATGCCGATCTCGACCGAAAAATCCCCCCCACCCGCTCCCCACGGGAGCGGGTGGCCATCAGCGTCCCGGGTCGCAAGCGACCCGGTGGCGGGCCGCGAGCCGCGCCAGGCCTTGCGGAAGAACTCGTAGATCAGCGGCTTGTAGTACTTGCCCTGGGTGGTCAGCCCATCCACCGTGAGTTCCATCAGTCCGTCGGCCTCGCGGCCGCGCACCTTGCCGTGCTGGGTCCAGACGTCGGTCATCGAACTCCAATGGATCTCAGAAAGCGCGAATTCCGATAGTCCGTGGCAATGGTCATCGCCGAATTATCAGAACCTGCGCCCAGGCTCCCCCGCAATGGGCAGGCCGCCTCGCGGATGGCCGACCCGTCTATATTCGATATCGCTGGGGGGAGTTGCGAGTTCATGTCGGACCGCACGGAGGGAGCATCGAGGATGCCATCGCGACCGAGCCATGGTTCGCCGAAACCGCCGGCGACAAGATGGGCGCGTACATCGAGCTTCATGAGGTCGCCGCGTACACCGGCCTCCGAATGCCCTGATCGCGCTTGCGCATCCGCTTTTGGTGGATAAAGCCTTGCGGCGGCGTTTGATGGGGGACTTCTGATGGCTGGCACGCGCACCGAAACCGACACCTTTGGCCCGATCGAGGTCGCCAACGAGGTCTACTGGGGGGCCCAGTCCCAGCGCTCGATCGGCAACTTCAAGATCGGCTGGGAGAAACAGCCGAAGTCGGTGATCCGCGCGCTCGGGATCGTCAAGCGCGCCGCCGCCGAGGCCAACACGGAACTGGGCCGGCTGGACCCGGAGATCTGCAAGGTCATCGTCGCCGCCGCCCAGGAGGTGATCGACGGAAAGCTGGACGACCACTTCCCGCTGGTGGTCTGGCAGACCGGCTCCGGCACCCAATCCAACATGAACGCCAACGAGGTGATCTCGAACCGCGCCATCGAGATGATGGGCGGGGTGATGGGGTCGAAGAAGCCGGTCCACCCCAACGACCACGTCAACATGAGCCAGTCGTCGAACGACACCTATCCGACGGCCATGCACATCGCCGCCGCCGAACAGGTGGCCAAGGAACTGATGCCGGCGCTGGAGCACCTGCACGCAGCGTTGAAGGTCAAGGAAGCCGCCTTCGCCAAGATCATCAAGATCGGCCGCACCCACACCCAAGACGCCACGCCGCTGACGCTGGGCCAGGAGTTCGGCGGCTATCGCCAGCAGGTCGCCAACGGCGTGCGGCGGATCAAGGAGAGCCTCTACGGCCTATATGAACTGGCCCAGGGCGGCACCGCGGTCGGCACCGGCCTCAACGCCCCCATCGGCTTTGCCGAACTGGTGGCCAAGAAGATCGCGGCGGTCACGGGCCTGCCGTTCGTGACCGCCCCCAACAAGTTCGAGGCCCTGGCCGCCCACGACGCCATGGTGTTCAGCCACGGGGCGATCAACACCGTCGCCGGGTCGCTGTTCAAGATCGCCAACGACATCCGCTTCCTCGGCTCCGGCCCCCGCTCGGGCCTGGGCGAGCTGGCCCTGCCGGAGAACGAGCCCGGCTCCTCGATCATGCCCGGCAAGGTCAACCCGACCCAGTGCGAGGCGCTGACCATGGTCTGCGCCCAGGTGTTCGGAAACCAGACCACCATGACCTTCGCCGGCGCCTCGGGCCATTTCGAGCTGAACGTGTTCAACCCCGTGATGGCCTACAACTTCCTGCAGTCCAGCCGCCTGCTGGGCGACGCGGCGATCTCGTTCACCGACAACTGTGTCGCCGGCATTGAGGCCCGCGAGGACAACATCAAGGCCGCGCTGGAGCGCTCGCTGATGCTGGTCACCGCGCTCAATGGCAAGCTGGGCTACGATGCCTGCGCCAAGATCGCCAAGACCGCCCACAAGAACGGCACCACGCTCCGCGAAGAGGCCGTCGGCGGCGGCTACCTGACGAACGAGGAGTTCGACGAATATGTGCGGCCGGAGAAGATGATCAGCCCGGGCTGATCGCGCCCATTGACCCTGTCGCCAAAGCGGCGCGTGGAAGGTCCATGGCCAAGGAAACCGTCTACATCATCCAGTCCTACGTCGCTGGCCGCGGCAAGTCGCTGAGGGCGGAGCAGCAGGTAGGCTGCAAGACCGCCGAGGAGGCGCGGCGCAAGGCCGAGCGGCTGGGTCCGCTGCGGCCGGCCGTGGTGGCTTTCTCGGTGACCGCCGATACCGAACTGGGCGACTACGACGAGAACCCGGTGATCCTCTTCCGCTCCGGCCCGCTGCCGCACCCGTTCTCGGAGTGATGACGGCCGCGCCGGACGGGTTATGTTCGGCGGATGGGCAAGACCGAACTGAACGAGGAGAAGGCCCAGCGGTGGGCCGAAGAGAATGCAGAGGCGATTCAGGCGCAGAAGGCGCGGATCGAGGCCTATGGGATATTTGGCGAGGACCTGCGAACCTGGTGACCCGCCAGTTCGATCTGATCGAAAATCCTTAGCCGACGACTCGCCGACAGTACCCGTACCTCGTTGTTCTTCAATCGCACCTTCTCGCGACCTCGAACCTCATCGTGGTGGCCTCGGTGCTAAGCGGCGGCGAGCCCGCCGTAACTCTGACGAGCGTTCGTTTTGAATTCGCTGGCCGCGACTTCGTGCTGCTCGTGGGAGAGCGCACCACAGTCGATGCACGCCGGCTGGGCCGACCCGTCGGCAGCCTGAGCGACTACGAGACGCCATCCGCCGCGCCCTCGACCGGGTCTTCACCGGCTTCTAGGCCCGCCGCATCACCGCGAAGTCGGCCAGGTCTTGCAAGGCGGGGCGCCAGCTGTTGGCGCCGGTGTCGGCGATGGCGGCCTTGGCGGTGTCGGCGTAGCGGGCGGCCAGCGCCAGGGTGTCGTCCAGGGCGCGGGTCTCGCGCATGAGGGCGAAGGCGCGGTCGAGGTCGCCGTCGGCCTGTTCGCGGCGGTCGACCGTGCGGACCCAGAAGTCGCGCTCCGAGGCTGCGGTGCGCGACATGGCCAGCAGCAGCGGCAGGGTGACCTTGCCTTCGCGGAAGTCGTCGCCGGGGTTCTTGCCCAGGGTCACCGCGTCGCCCGAATAATCGAGCGCGTCGTCGATCAGCTGGAACGCCAGGCCCAGGTCCTGGCCGAACTTGCGCAGCGCCCGGCGCCGCTCCGGCGACGCGCCGGCCGACACCGCGCCGGCCTCGGCGGCGGCGGCGAACAGCTCGGCGGTCTTGGCCTTGATGATCTCGATATAGACCTCCTGGGAGAGGTCGAGGTCGTGGCTGCGGGTCAGCTGCAGCACCTCGCCCTCGGAGATAACCCGCGAGGCGCGCGCCAGGATCTCCAGGGCCGCCATCGACCCGGCGCCCACCATCAGCTCAATCGCGCGCGCGAACAGGAAGTCGCCCACCAGCACGCTGGCCGGCGCGCCCCAGATCAGGTGCGCCGCCACCCGGCCGCGCCGCAACTGGGAGCTATCCACCACGTCGTCGTGCAGCAGGGTCGCGGTGTGGATGAACTCCACCGCCGCCGCCAGCTTCAGACAGGCGTCGTCGCGGGCGCCGCACAGCCGGGCCGCAGCGATCGTCAGCAGGGGCCGCAGGCGCTTTGCCGAGCCCGCGATCAGGTGGTCGGCGAGGGCCGGGATCACCGGCACCGGGCTGTCCATATGCTCGCGGATGAGGGCGTCGACCGCGCGCATGTCCGGCCCGGCCAGCTTCAGGAGCAGGTCCAGAGAGGGCGGCGCGGCAATGGCCTGGGCGGCTTCCAAGCGAGAGATCCTAGTTCCAACGGGGCGACCGCGCCCTACGGCCACCGTTCGGCGGGACAATGGTGACGCGATAGGGCACGGTCAAGCGACCACGCCCGCACGCTTCGTTCCCTTCTACACCAAGGCCCGCCGAATGGATGCAGTCACCGAAGACCGCCTGCTGGACGGTCGGGTCAGCCTGCGGCAGCCGGCCCGGGGATACCGCGCGGGGCTGGATGCGGCCTTGCTGGCGGCGGCCTGCGACGCTCTGGCGGGCGAGCGGGTGATCGAGGCGGGCTGTGGGGCGGGCGGGGCCTTGCTGGCGGCGGCCGCCCGACGCCCCGACGCCCGCTTCACCGGCGTCGAGCGCGATACGGCGGCCCTGGCCCTGGCTCACGAGAACATCGCGCTCAACGGCATGGCCGGACGCGTCGAGGCCGTTGAAGGCGACGTGGCGGTGCGCTTCTCCCTGCTGGGCCTGGACGCCTTCGACGCGGCCTTCGCCAATCCGCCGTTCTTCGACGATGCCGGCGCCCTGCGGGGGCCCGCGCCCGAACGGCGCGCCGCCTGGATGGCCGACGACGGCCTGGCCGCCTGGATCGGCTTCCTCACCAAGGCGGTGCACGAGGGCGGGACGGTGACCGTCATCCACCGCGCGGACCGGCTGGGCGATCTGATGGCCCTGCTGGCCGACAAGACCGGCTCGGTCCAGGTGCGCCCGATCCATCCCTTCGCCGACGCGCCGGCCAAGCGGGTCTTGGTGCGGGCGGTGAAGACCGGCAAAGCGCCCCTGCGGCTGCTGCCGCCCCTGGTCCTGCACGACCGCGACGGCGACAAGCACCGGCCGGAGGTCGAGGCCATCCTGCGCGGCGAGGCCGACCTGCCCTGGTTCTAGGGTCCAGACTCGATTGGCCTTACATCCGCTCATCCCGGCAGGCCGGGACCCAGATCCGATGGCTGAGACGCTGGTTGGACAGGCTCGGCGCGCCTGGGGCCCACGTCTGAGCCATCCCATCTCGGTCCCGGCCTTCGCCGGGATGAGCGGCATCGGGTACTGAGCTAGGCGGCGGGCGCGTCGTCGATCTTCGCGGTGTCGGCCAGCAGCTTTTCGACCAGGGTAAGGTCGATCTGCTCGGGCTTGCGAAAGCGGATGCAGCTCTTGCCCCTGTCCAGGCCCGCCAGCACCGCCGCGTTCAAGGCGTGGACCCGCTGGCTGACGTAGAGCGAGATGTACTGCTTCTGGCTGTTGAAGGCGAAGTCGGGCCCGCCGTCCCGCCGATAGGTCGGCATGCCGTAGCTCATGCTTTCCACATGGTCGGGCAGGTTCCGGATCGCCGCCTCACGGACCTTGGCGAGCACAGGCGCCCGGGTCGGGTCGACCCCGGCCAGCCATGCGTCGACGGTCGCAGCGGCCGACTTGACCATCTCAACCGATCCCGAGTTCCGCCTTGCAGCTTCCGTCGACGACATCTTGGGCCTCGGGGTGTTTCTTTACCCAGCCGGCCATGAACGGGCAGGTGGGGATCACCGTCAGGCCGTGCTCGCGGGCATAGCCGAAGGCGGTCCTCGCCAGCGCGCTGGCCACGCCCTTGCCTTCGAACGCCGGCGGTACGACGGTGTGCGGCAGGACGATCTGGCCGGGCTTCAGGCGGTATTCGGCGAAGGCCACGTCGTCGCCCAGCCGCACCTCGAAGCGGCGTTCGGCGACGTTGTCGGTCACCTCGGCGGCGTCGGCCATCTCGTCTCCTCCTCAAGCCCAGCCTCTTCTTGACGGAGCGCCGGGCGAACGCCAAGGTCCCGTCGTTCCTGATGAGACCATCGGCAGAGGAGGTTGTCGCATGTCGCCCATTGCTCACGCAGCCCCTCGCTGCGTCGCCGCTGAGGCTGCCTGACGGCCGGCCTGCCCCCGCCTGGGGATACCCGCGGTCGACGCCTGACTGGCTCTCGACATCAAGGACTTCTCCATTGCTGACCTCATACGGCTGGAGCGAACGGCTCCAGAACGACTTCGCACCCTATGCGGCTGAGGGCCTGGTCCCCGCCCGCATCCTGATCCAGCACCGCGGCGGCTACCGCCTCGTCACCCCGGACGGCGAGAGCGACGGCCTGGCCTCCGGCCGCCTGCTCAAGACCACCTCGGAAGCCGACCGCCCGGCCACCGGCGACTGGGTGGCCGGCGAGGCGCGTGATGGCCAGTTCCTGGTCCAGCACCTGCTGCCGCGATCCACCGCCTTCATCCGCAAGGCGTCCGGATCGCGCGGCGGGGCCCAGGTGGTGGCGGCCAACGCCGACGTGGCCCTGCTGGTCGCCTCGCTGAACGCCGACCTTAACCTGCGCCGCCTGGAGCGGTATCTGGCCACCGCCTACGAAAGCGGCGCCCAGCCGGTCATCGTGCTGACCAAGGCCGACCTCGCAGACGGCCTTGAAGACACCGTGGCGGAGGTCGAGGCCATCGCCTTCGGCGCTCCGGTGCTGGCGATCTCGTCGAAGACCGGCCAGGGCCTGGACGCGCTGCTGGAACATCTCCAGCCCGGCCGCACCGCCGTGCTGCTGGGCTCGTCCGGCGCAGGCAAGTCCACCCTGCTCAACGCTCTCGCCGGCGAGGAGAGGATGGACACCGGCGCCATCCGCGAGGCCGACGACCGGGGCCGCCACACCACCACCCACCGCGAACTGGTGCTGATGCCCTACGGCGGCCTGATCCTGGACACCCCCGGCATGCGCGAGCTGGGCCTGTGGGAGGCCAGCGGCGGTGTGTCGGAGGCCTTCGAGGACGTCGAGACCCTGGCCGCCCAGTGCAAGTTCAGCGACTGCGGCCACGGGCGCGAGCCGGGGTGCGCGGTCCGCGCGGCCATTGCGGCCGGCGACCTGCCGGAAGAGCGCTGGCTGGCCTACCAGAAGCTGCAGGGCGAACTCGCCTTCGAGAAGCGCAAGGAGGATCCCCACGCCGCCCTGGTGAACAAGCGGCTGTGGATCACCCGCAACAAGCAGGGCCGCGCGCGGATGAAGGCCAAGCGCGGCGAGGACCCGTCTTAAGCCGGCGTCAACCGAGTTAGGGTCCCATGGCCGGATGGCGGCGATCCCATCCGTTCCGAACGCGGTGCAGGCCCAGACCCCTGCCCTCGACACGTCCGACCGGCCGTGGGACCTGGCGCGCGCGCCGCGCATCCCGGTGGCGCGGCCGCGGCTGGCGCCGCTCGAGGCCGCCCTGCCCTATCTCCACGCCATCGACGACGCGCGGACCTATTCCAACTTCGGGCCGGTGAACGCCCGGCTGGAGGATCGGTTCGGCGCCCATTTCGGGCTGCCGGCGGGCCATGTGGTCACCTGCAACAACGCCACCACCGGCCTGACCCTGGCGCTGCAGGCCGCCGCCGCGCGGGGCGGGCACTACTGCGTCATGCCGGCCTGGACCTTCGCCGCCACCGCCCACGCGGCCATCGCCGCCGGCCTGACGCCGTTCCTGGTCGACGTGGACCCGTCGAGCGGCGCGCTCACCTCCCAGATCGCCGAGGCGGCCCTGCGCGAAGCCCCGGGCCAGGTGGCGGCGATCGTGCCCGTGGCGCCGTTCGGCCAGCCCCTCGCGCCGGAGACCTGGGACCTGTTGCAGGCGATGTCGGGCGTGCCGGTGGTGATCGACGCCGCCGCCGGCTTCGACGCGCTCCGGCCTGGCGCGGCGCCGGCCGTGGTCAGCCTGCACGCCACCAAGGCCCTGGGCATCGGGGAAGGCGGCTTCGTCATCAGCCGCGACCCGGCGGTGATCGCCGACATCCGCCGCCGCGCCAACTTCGGCTTCGACGGCACCCGCGACGCCACGCTCAGCGGCTGCAACGGCAAGCTCAGCGAGTATGGCGCCGCCTTCGGCCACGCCGCCCTGGATCTGTGGCCGCTGCAGCGCAGCCGCCACCTGGGCGTGCTGGGCTACTATCGCGCCGCGTTCATGGACCTTCCCACGCTCACCATGGCCCACGGCCTGGGCGACGCCTGGACCTGCACCACCGCCAACATCGAGGCCGAGGCCGGGGCCATCGCCGAGATCGAGCGGCGGCTGGCCTATGCCGGGATCGCCACCCGCCGCTGGTGGGGTCGCGGCCTGCACGGCCACCAGGCGTTCCGCGACCTGCCGCGCACCGAGCTTGCGGTCAGCGAGGCGCTGGCCGCCCGCACCCTGGGCCTGCCCTGTTTCCCCGAGATCGATATCGCCGCCCTGGACGAGGTCATCGCAATCGTGCGCGGCGTCCTGATCCCTTGAGCGTCTGCCGCCTGGTCGGCGCCTGGGCGAACACCTGCTCCAGCGACACCGGCGTGCGTTTGGCGAACCGCTCATAGGCCAGGGCCGACAGCGCCTTAAGTTCCTCCGCGAACAGGTCCTGGTCGAGGCGTCGGGCCAGCACGGCCCGCTGCTCGGCGGCCTGGGCGGCCCTCAGGGCCGGGTCGGCGACCAGAGCTTCCAGCATCGCGAAATAGGCGTCCGCGTCGCCCGCCCGATGCGCCGGCGGCACGAAGGCGCCGACGTCGCCCAGGTCGCCGCGGGTCAGCACCACGGCCCCGGCGTCGATGGCCATGACCGCCGTATTGCCACCGCCGGCCCGGAAAGGGTTGGCGAAGATGTCGGTGAGCGCCAGCAGGCTGGCCAGGTCCGGATCGAACGCAACGTGGGTGAACCGCTCGCCCAGCACCTGCTCGAAGGCGCCGATGAAGAAGTCCTGCAACCGGCCGACCACCACCCAGCGCACCCGTTCGTGGCGCATGACGAAGCCGGCCAGGCCGTCGACGAACACCTGGTCCATGTCGATCCCCAGCCGGTTGCCGGCCGTGACGATCACCACCTCCCCGGCGCCCCAGCCCAGCTCGGCGCGGGTGCGGGTGCGCAGCGGCGCGACGCGGTTGAAGGCGGCGCTCTCGGTCTGGCGGTAGCGCTTGCCGAAGCTCTCCGGCGCCCCCTGCCCGGCCCACAGCGCACGGATGTAGTCGGCCTCGTGGCAGTACCAGTAGACGTCGGCGAACTGCGCCGGCGCCGCGTCGCCGCAGGTGAACATCACCGTCGGACCCAGCAGCGACATCAGGCTGATGTGGATCGCATAGGCCTGCTCGCACCAGACGTGGAAGGTGCAGAACCCGTCGCCCACCACATCGGCCAGGAAGTCCGGATTGGCGGTCATCGAGATGAACCGCGCCTTGCCGGCGTCCGCGCCCAGGCGCTCGCCGCCATAGATCCGCAGGTCGTCGGTCAGCTCGCCGGAGTAGTAGACGTCGACCCGCCGGTTGGCCGGGTCGCGGGCCAGGGCGCGGACATAGTCGAAGGCCCCGCGGGTGGGCGAATGCAGGCGGTTGACCAGCGGGCCCACGAACACCGCGTGCGCGGTCTTCGCCGCGGGATCGGCGCGGTCGATGCGGACCCGGACGGCCTGGGCCGCCTCGTAGTACGTACGCCGCGCCAGGGCGGACAGCGCGCCCGCGCCCTGCGGCCCCAGGTCGATGCCGCACCACCAAGCCAGGGCCGAGAGGTCGCTGATCAGCTGCAGCCGGACGCCGGCGTCCAGGTCCGGCCGCTCCAGGCCGACGATGGTGCGGGCGACGAACTCGTCCGCCTCCGCCCCGTCGTAGACGCCGTCGAGGTGGGCGTCGAAGCGGGCCAGGATCGTGGCGACCGAGTCCTCGTACCCCGGCTGGGCGTCGGCCAGCACTTCCTCGAGAACGCTCATGCCTTCATTTCCTAGAGCCGCGACACCGGCAGCACGACCTCGCCGGCCACGAGGCTGGCGCGGAACCGGGCCTCCACCGCCAGCAGGCCCTGGCTCCGGTCGCGGACCCGCCGGGCGGGCGAGCCGACGTATATGCCCCAGGGATCAAGGGATCTTGTCACCACCGAGCCGGCGCCGACCGTCGAGCCATCGCCGATGTCGACCTCCGGCAGGATGACCGTCCCGGCGCCGACCACCACATGGCGGCCCACCCGGACCGGTCGCAAGGCCGGCGGCTTGGTGAACGTCGCGGGCACGGTCGGATTGGTCAGGTATTCGCCGGTGAAGTCGTCGGAGCGGGAGAACACCCGCACGCCCGGCGACAGGCCGACGAAATCGCAGAGCTCGACGCCCGAGCCCGCGGTGACGAACACATGGGTGGCGACATGCACGAAGTCACCCATCGTCAGCCATCCGCCGGCCGCGCTCAGCATGCAGAACGGGTCGATCCGCACATTGCTGCCGAACCGCATGTTCTCGAGGTCGACCAGCACGCAGGTCTCGTGCACGGCGACGTTCTCGCCGACCGCCGCCGCACCCAGTTCGCGCAGCCGGTCTTCGCGCAGGAACCGGCCCAGATGGTTCTTCATCGCCGGTCCTCCGACTCAGGCGCCTGAGTCTAGCCCCAACCGCGCCGGCTTGCGCGGCGCGGTCGTGCAGGGTCACGCAACCGGGGCGGGGCGGCCCACTGCCAGGCGGCGTTGTCGAGTCAATTTGCTGTAACCGCGCTGATGGGTTGCATCAAATACACGTGTTGCTTGCGCACGGTCAGGTCTCGGCGTATGGATTTGTACGTTTACTCGGTGAGCGGGGCTGCGATGACAGTCAAGAAGTCCGGCGACGGCGACGAAACCCCGACACCTGGGAGCGACCCGACGACGGTCGCCGCCGAAGCCGCTCCGGACACCCCGGACGAATTTCGCACCTTCATGGTCGCTCTGGCCACCGACCCCGCGCGGCTGGGCGCCTACATCAAGGACCCCGACACCGCCATGCAGGCGGCCGGCATCGGCGAGGTCGACCGCGCGATCCTGAAGGGCGGCCAGCCCTGGGCGATCCATGCGCGGCTCATGGGCCAGCGCTTCTCCTTCGACCCACCTCCGACGCCGGCCGCCGTGCTGGTGGTGGACATGGTGAGGCCGCCCGGCGCACCGGAGGGCGCCGCGGCCGATCAACCGACCGTCCGCGGCCCTCAGCCCGCCTTCGGCCCAGGGAGTTCGAGCATGTTCCCCAATGCGCCGCCGCAATTTCCCCAGTTCCCGCAGTTCCCCCAGGTGCACCCACAGGTCGTAGTCCACCCGCAGATCTTCCCTCAGGTGCATCCGCAGATCTTCCCGCAGATCCATCCGCAGATCGTGCATCCGCAGGTGGTCGTCCATCCGCAGATTTTCCCGCAGATCTTCCCCCAGGTGCATCCGCAGATCTTTCCCCAGATCTTCCCTCAGGTTCACCCTCAGATCTTTCCGCAGGTGTTCCCGCAGATCCATCCGCTCGTCACCCCAGGGCCCCAGCAGCCGGGCTGACGGCGTCCGGCGGCGCGCGCGCCGCCCCGTTGTTCGATATGGAAAGGTTCAGAGATGGCCGGGCCGACCGACGATACCGCAGCCCCTGCGCCGGCCCCGGCGCAACCCAACGGCAACGGCAACGGGGTCCACAAGGGCTCGCTGATCGTCGTCGGCACGGGCATCCGGACGGTGGGCCACCTGACCATGGAGGCCGTCGCCTGGATCCGGCAGGCCGACAAGGTGCTCTATGTCGTCGGCGATCCCGTCGCCGAGGCGATGCTGAAGGAGCTCAATCCCGCCGGGGCAGAGTCGCTCACCGGCCTGTACGCCGAGGGCAAGCCGCGGATCGAGACCTATAACCAGATGGTCGAGCGCACCCTGGACTGCGTGCGCGCGGGCATGGTCACCTGCATGGCCTGCTACGGGCACCCCGGCGTCTTCGTCTATCCGTCCCACGAGTCGATCCGGCGCGCCCGCGCCGAGGGGTTCCAGGCCCGGATGCTGCCGGGGATCTCGGCCGAGGACTGCCTGTTCGCAGACCTCGGCGTCGACCCGGGGATCAGCGGCTGCCAGTCCTACGAGGCGACCGACTTCCTGCTCAACGGCCGGGTCATCGACCCCGCCAGCTCGGTGGTGCTGTGGCAGATCGGCGTGGTGGGCGACGCCACCTTCAAGCCGGCGGGCTACGACCTCTCGGCCATGCCGCTGCTGATCGAGCGCCTGCTGGCGATCTATCCCGCGACCCACCCGATGTACCTGTATGAAGCCGCTGTGTTCCACGGCTGCGATCCGGTGATCCGGCCGATCACCGTCCACGAACTGGCCTACGGCGGGCTGTCGGCCGGCTATACGCTCTACATCCCGCCGGCCTATGCCAGCAGCAGCGACCCCACGACCTACTATCGGATGAACGCCATGATCGCGGCCAACAAGGCGGCGTCAGGGGCCGCCATCGGCTAGTCAGGGCAGCGGCGCGGCGTGCGGCGTGCGGCTGTTCAACCCCTACCACGCGTTCTTCCTGGCCCTGCCGCCGTCGGTGCGGCGCGACCCCGCGACGACGCCCACGGCGGCCGAACTGCTGTCGCCCGACTGGCTGGCGTTCAAGGCCGCCGTCGCCGGCCACTTCGCCTGGGCGGTGCCGACCGACGAGGCGATCGCCGCGATCCGCCGCCATGCGCCGTCCGTCGTGGAGATCGGGGCGGGCGGCGGCTACTGGGCCTGGCTCCTGCGGCAGGCCGGGGTCACGGTCGCGGCCTTCGACGTGGCGCCGCCGCCGTTCACCTGGAGCGAGGTCAGGGTCGGCGACGCGGCCGCGGCGGGCGACCACGCCGACAAGGCGCTGTTCCTCTGCTGGCCGCCCTGGGGCGCCGGCATGGCTACCCGCGCGCTCGCGGCCCATGGCGGCCGCCAGGTGATCTATGTCGGCGAATGGCTGGGCGGCGCCGCCGATCCGGCCTTCTTCGCCGCCCTGGCCGCGCAGTTCACCTGCGTCGAGGTCGTGGCCATCCCACAGTGGTTCATGCGCGACGACCGGCTGATGGTGTTCGAGCGACGCTGAGCCGCGGCCCGCGGCGGCGGCTCAGCGCACACTCAGTTCCGCGCCGTGTCCACCAGGGCGTTCTTGGTGATCCACGGCATCATGGCGCGCAGGCGCTGGCCGACTTCCTCGATCTGGTGTTCGGAGCCGCGGCGCCGCGTGGCCTTGAAGCTGGCCTGGCCGGCGGCGTTCTCGTTCATCCAGTCGCGGACGAAGCGGCCGGACTGAATGTCGTCCAGGATCCGCTTCATCTCGGCCTTGGTCTCGGGCGTCACCACGCGCGGGCCCGACACATACTCGCCGTACTCCGCGGTGTTGGAGATCGAGTAGTTCATGTTGGCGATGCCGCCCTCGTAGATCAGGTCGACGATCAGCTTCACCTCGTGCAGGCACTCGAAATAGGCCATCTCCGGCGCGTAGCCGGCCTCGACCAGGGTTTCGAAGCCGGCGCGGATCAGCTCGACCAACCCGCCGCACAGGACCGCTTGCTCCCCAAAGAGATCGGTCTCGCACTCCTCGCGGAAGTTGGTCTCGATGATCCCCGAACGACCGCCGCCGATCGCCGAGGCATAGGCCAGGCCCAGGTCCATGGCGCCGCCCGTGGCGTCCTGGTGCACCGCGATCAGGCAGGGCACGCCGCCGCCCTTCTGGTACTCGCCGCGCACCGTGTGGCCGGGGCCCTTGGGCGCCACCATCAGCACGTCGACCGAGCCCTTGGGCTCGATCAGGCCGAAGTGGACATTCAGGCCGTGGGCGAACAGCAGGGCCGCGCCGTCGCGGAGGTTGGGCTCGATGTCCGCCTTGTAGATATCCCGCTGGATCTCATCGGGGGCCAGCACCATCAGCACGTCGGCCCACTTGGCGGCGTCGGCGACGCTCATCACCTTCAGGCCGTCGGCCTCGACCTTCTTGGCGGTGGCCGAGCCGGGCTTCAGGGCCACGACCACGGTCTTCGCGCCGGAATCGTGCAGGTTGAGCGCGTGCGCCCGGCCCTGGCTGCCATAGCCTACGATGGCGATCTTCTTGTCCAGGATCCGGGAAATGTCGGCGTCGCGGTCATAGTAGACGCGCATGATCGTTCTCCTGAGACATCGAAAGCGGCCACGCCCGCGCAACGGCGGAGCGGCAAAGCCGGGGGTGTGAAGCGGTTTTTTCCCGAAAGGTCAAGGGAAACGCCCCAGCGCGCCCTCCACCCCTTCACCCACCTCCCCCGCCCCCTGCCCCCGCCGCCTGCAGGATTCACACATCTCGCCAAAGCTTACCGTGAACCCTTCTCCCGCAAGGGGCGAAGGACGATACCCTCGGCAGGCGCCGATCACATCCACCGAGTTCAGCGATGTGTGAATGCCGTAGCCGCTTCGCGGGTGAGGAACTCGAAGCGCTTCAGTTCCTCCCCCGAAGCGCTGGGGCCGTGCGCTGGGGCCGTGCGCTGGGGCCGTGCGCCAAGGCGCGAACCGTGGCATCTCCCGGCCATGATCGAGGTCACCCCCGAAATCGTCCTGACGGACGACGAGGTGCAGGTCCGGGCGGTGCGCGCCTCCGGGCCGGGGGGCCAGCACGTCAACAAGGTCTCCACGGCCATCGAGCTCAGGTTCGACGTGCGCGGCTCGCCCAGCCTGCCCGAGCCGGTGCGGGCGAGGCTGTACAAGCTGTCGGGCAACCGCCTGACCCTGGACGGCGTCATCGTCCTGGTCGCCCAGGAATACCGCTCGCAGGAGATGAACCGGCAGGCCGCCTACGATCGCCTGCTGACCCTGATCCGCAAGGCCGCAGAGCCCCCGCCGCCGCCGCGCAAGCGGACCCGCCCGACCTACGCCTCAAAGCTGCGCCGGCTGGACGGCAAGGCGAAACGCGCCACCGTCAAGGCGCGGCGCGGACGCCCGGGCGGCGACGACTGAGCGTCATTTGACTGAAACATTTCAAGCTGTGGCCACATTTGCCTATAGGATGAGCGCCATGGTTCGCCGCTCCCTGCCCGCCGCCCCAATGCTGGGCATCCTCGCCATCGCCGCCCTGGTTTCGGCCTGCGCGCCCAGTCTGGGCCCACCGCCACCGGCCGCGGCGCCGCCCATGCCCATGGGCTCGGTAAGCTTCTCGGCGGCCGACTTCGCCTGGTCGCAGCGGCCGGGCGGCAACATCATCGCCGGGCGGCTGGCCTACAAGCAGGGCGCGGTCCGCTACACCTGCGCCGGCTCCAGCGTGGTGCTGACCCCGGAGACCCCGTGGTCCAGCCGCCGGATGGCCGCGCTCTACGGGTCCACCGACCGCGCCGCCCTGCCGACCGACGAGGTCCGCGCCCGCACCCCCAAGGCGCCCGCCGGCGACGCCGGGCCCTATGTAAAGCGCACCACCTGCGACGAGGCCGACCAGTTCGCGTTCGGCGGCCTGGCGGACGGCGCCTGGTATCTGATCACCGTCGTGAAGCCGGCCGGCGATCCCCGCGGCGCCGGCATGGCCCTGATGCGCCGCGTGGTGGTGCACGGCGGCAAGACCGCGGCCGTCGCGCTTTAGCGCGAACTTCCAGCGCCGGGGCGCGTTTGTTCGGCAGGGGACAGACCCTCTGGATTGGCCGCCGCGATGCTGGCCGGAGCCGCGGGCGCGGCGACCGCTCAAACCGTCGTCGTGCAGGAACGCTGGGGCCACTGGGACCCCACCTGGGGTCGTGAGCCCGGCCCGCCGCAGCACCGCTACATGCGTCACTGGCGCGGCCACGAGAACAACTACTACGGCCACGTGCACAACTGCATGGTGAAGTACCACGGCTACAATCCCCGCCGGGACATGTACCGCGAACACCGCCGCTGGGTCCCCTGCCGCGACTAGGCCCTCGCGCCTCGCCGAAACCGTAGCGCCCGCCGGGAGACCGGCGGGCGTTTCGCCTAATGCACCTTGGCCCGGCCGATCTCCAGGCCGTCGCCCGTGCCGTGGACGTCGATGACGGCGCCGTCCTCAAGGTCGCCCGCCAGCAGCTTGCGCGCGATCGGATCGATCAGTTCCTTCTGGATCACCCGCTTCAGCGGCCGGGCCCCATAGACCGGGTCGTAGCCGCGCTCGCCCAGCCAGTGCAGGGCGGCGGGGTCCAGGGCAATCGACATGCGCCGGTCGGCCAGCAGCTTCTCCACCCGCTGCAGCTGGATGCGGACGATGTCGTCCATCTCGCCGCGGCCCAGCCGCTTGAACAGGATGATCTCGTCGATCCGGTTCAGGAACTCGGGCCGGAAGTGGTGGCGGACCACCTCCATGACCCCGGGCCGGGCCTTCTCCACATCCTCGCCGTCCGGCAGGGCGGCCAGATATTCCGAGCCCATGTTGGAGGTCATCACGATCACGACGTTGCGGAAGTCGACCGTGCGGCCCTGGCCGTCCGTGAGGCGGCCGTCGTCCAGCACCTGCAGTAGCACGTTGAACACGTCCGGGTGGGCCTTCTCGACCTCGTCGAACAGCACCACCTGATAGGGCCGGCGCCGCACGCTCTCGGTCAGCGCCCCGCCCTCGTCGTAGCCGACGTAGCCAGGCGGCGCCCCGATCATCCGGCTGACCGAGTGCTTTTCCATGTATTCGCTCATGTCGAGGCGGGTGATCGCGCCCTCGTCGTCGAACATGAATTCGGCCAGCGCCTTGGTCAACTCGGTCTTGCCGACCCCCGTGGGGCCCAGGAACAGGAACGAGCCGATCGGCCGCTGCGGGTCCTTCAGGCCGGCGCGGGCGCGGCGGACCGCGTCGGAGACCGCCAGCAGCGCCTCCTCCTGGCCGACCACGCGCCTGCGCAGCCCGTCTTCCATGGCCAGCAGCTTCTCACGCTCGCCCTCCAGCATCTTCTCGACCGGCACCCCGGTCCAGCGCGAGACCACGGCGGCGATCTGCTCGGCGTCGACCACTTCGGGGGACATGGCGTCCGCCGAGTTCTCGGCCGCCTCGGCCTCGGCCAAGCGCTTCTCCAGCCCGGGGATCTCGCCATAGGCGATCTCGGAGGCGCGCTGCAGGTCGCCGCGCCGCTGCGCCGCCACCAGCTCGGCGCGCAGGCGGTCCAGGGCCTCGCGCGACTGGGCGCCGGCGGTGACCTTTTCCTTCTCCGCGCGCCAGCGGCCGGTCATGCCGGCCGACTCGGCCTCCAGCTCGACGAGTTCCTCTTCCAGCTTCACCAGGCGGGCCTTGGACGCCGCGTCATGCTCCTTGGCCAGGGCCTCGCGCTCGATCTTCAGCTGCACGACGCGCCGGTCGATCTCGTCCAGTTCCTCGGGCTTGGAATCCACCGCCATCCGCACCCGGCTACCGGCCTCGTCCATCAGGTCGATGGCCTTGTCGGGCAGGAAGCGGTCGGTGATGTAGCGGTGCGACAGGGTCGCGGCGGCGACGATGGCGCTGTCGGAGATCCGCACCCCGTGGTGCAGCTCGTACTTCTCCTTCAGGCCGCGCAGGATCGAGACGGTGTCCTCCACCGTGGGTTCGCTGACGAACACCGGCTGGAAGCGGCGCGCCAGGGCGGCGTCCTTCTCGACGTTCTTGCGGTACTCATCCAGCGT
>NZ_JANXWD010000017.1 GCF_025351295.1 Phenylobacterium sp. | reverse complement strand
CCGGGGATCCATTCCGAAGCTGTCGCGACGCTGTGCGGCAGGCCGCGCTGCGCGGCCTGCTCCCGCGACCGGGCCGGCCGGACGATGGATCCCCGGCACAAGGCCGGGATGACGGGTAAGGATTGGGCGGAGCCCCTGCGCAGGGGGTTCAGCTTGAGCCGGCGGCGCCGACCCACGGAACCGTATGTGAGATGACGACGCGTTCGGGGCTGATCTCGCAGGCGTAGGCCAGCACCTCGACGCCCGCCGCGGCCGCCTGCGCCAGGCCTATGGCGTAAGCCGGGTCGAGCTCGGCGCAGGCGGAGAAGGCGTCGCAGTCGGTCCGCTGGATCACGAACAGCATCACCGCGCGCTCGCCGGCCTCGACCATGGCCGTGAGCTCGCGCAGGTGCTTCAGCGAGCGGGCGGCGACGCAGTCCGGAAACTCGGCCAGGGTCCCGGTCCGGCGCAGGTGGCAGTTCTTGACCTCCAGCCAGCACGGCGCGCGGTCCGGCGCCTGCAGCAGGAAGTCCACCCGCGAATTGGTCCCGTACCTGACCTCACGGCGATGCTTGGCGTAGCCGGTCAGCTCGGGGATCGCGTCGGCGGCCAGCGCCTCGGCGACCAGGCGGTTGGGGTGCATGGTGTTGATGCCGACCAGCGCGCCGTCGGCCTCGACCAGTTCCACGGTGTGGGCCAGCTTGCGCTTGGGGTCTTCGGAGCGGGACACCCAGGCCGGCAGGCCTGGCGTGTTCAGCCCCAGCATCGCGCCGGGGTTGGGGCAATGGGCAGTGATCTCGCGGCCGTCGTCCAGCACCACATCGGCGAAGAAGCGCTTGTAGCGGCTGACCAGCACGCCGCGGTCGAGTGGGGAAGGGAAGTTCATCGCCGCCATGTAGGGCGTCAGGCGGAGCTTCGTCACTTCCTGCCTTTTCCCGGGAACGCACGCGCAGTACGACCGGGTCGACGTGTTGACCTTCGACATGTTTTAGGAGGCGGACATGGAACCCAGGCCGATCCACAACAAGGGCGACTACCAGGCCGCCATGACCGAGATGCGACGGCGCTGGTCGTCCGAAGACGCCCTGGAAATCCAGCGGTTGGCCGACTGGGCACGCTGGTCGATATCTACGAAGCCAGCTTGATCGGCCCTCCGAGCGCGGTCGATCCGGTGGCGGTCATCCTCGCCGACATGGAGATGAACGGCCGTAGCCGCGCCGACCTGGCGGCGATCCTCGGCCAGAACCGGGCCACCGAGATCATCGGCCGCCGGCGAGCGCTTACGTTACAGATGATCCGTCGCATTCACCGGGAGTGGCAGATCCCCGCCGATATGCTCATCGCGGAATACGATACGGCCGCGGCCTGAGCCGACCTTGCTGGTGTTTCTGCGTTGGCCGATCGACTAAAGGCGGCCACAACGCGTCGTGGGAGATCGAATGGGCCAGCCGAACGACGAAGACCGCGTCACCGCCGCCGTGCTGATTATCGGCGACGAGATCCTCAGCGGCCGCACCCAAGACACCAACCTGCGCGACATCGCCCGCTACCTGGGGGTGCTGGGGGTGGACCTGGCCGAGGCCCGCACGGTGCCCGACGTGATGGACGAGATCGTCGACGCGCTGAACGCGCTGCGGGCCCGCTACGACTATGTGATCACCACTGGCGGGATCGGGCCGACCCACGACGACATCACCGCCGACGCCATCGCCCAGGCCTTCGGGGTCGAGCTGTATGAACACCCCGAGATCATCGCCATGATGGCCGCTCGCTGGGGCGGGGAGCTGAACGCGGCGCGCCGACGGATGGCGCGGGTGCCGGTGGGCGGCGAACTGGTGAAGAACCCGGTGCAGGGGCCGCCCGGCTTCACCATCGGCAATGTCTTTACCCTGGCCGGCGTGCCATCGATCATGCGTGGCATGCTGGAGGATGTGGGTCCGCGGCTGCGGGGCGGGCGGCCGACCGTGTCGCGCACCGTGCGGGTCGAGGGCTCCGGCGAGGGGGTGATCGCCGCGCCGCTGGAGGCGGTGGCCAAGGCGCATCCCGACATGTCGCTGGGCAGCTATCCGTTCTACGGCGATGGCGGCTTCGGCTCGAACCTGGTGCTGCGGGGGCGCGATCCGGAGCAGCTGATCGCCGTGGTCGGCGAGCTGATAGCCGCCCTCAAGGGGGCCGGCATCGACAACGTGCGCGAGATCGACGTAGCCTAGACGCCAGCTGTGTTTGGAGCCTTCCGATGATCTCCCTGGTATTCGCCGCCGCCCTGATGGCCGCCGCGGCAGACCCCGCCCCGGCGCCTGCCCCTGCGGCGGCCCCTGCGCCCGCCGCCAAGGCCGCCAAGCCCAACAAGGACGGCCTGGTCTGCAAGAAGGAAGCGGTGCTGGGCAGCAAGATGCCGACCCGTGTCTGCCTGAGTCAGCAGGACTGGGACCAGCGGCGGCAGGACGGCCGGGACCAGGTCGACCAGTCGCAGCGTGGCCAAGGTCTTCGCGGCAATTGAGTCTGCCGGGCTCACGCCCGCCCCACGTCCAACCGGCCCCACGTCCGCCGGCCCCACGTCCGCCGGCCCCACGTCAGCCGGCCTTGGCTTTCCCCTGTGGATAACTTGTGCATTAACTAAGGATAAGCAGGGCAGGGCGCACACTTGGCGTCCGATATGGCTTCGAGGGCGCTCGTGAAGACGCTGGCAGTGATGTCCCGCAAGGGTGGGGCGGGCAAGACGACGGTCGCGGTCAACCTGACCCTGGCGGCGCGGGCCATGGGCCTGCGGGCCGTCCTGGCCGACGCCGACCCGATGCGCAGCGCCCACGAGGTGCTGAAGGGCCGTGAAGAGGCCGCGTCGATGCTGTTCGAGACCAGCGCCTCGAAACTGTTTACCCTCACCGAGGCCAGCCGGCGCGCCGGCGTCGAACTGCTGATCATCGACACCCCCGCCGCGCCGGAGGCCGACGTGGCCGAGGCGGTGAAGGTGGCGGACCTGTGCCTGGCCGTGGCCCGGCCCACCTACCTGGACCTGGCTGCCGCCGTGCTGTCGGTGGCGGTGATCCACCGGCTGGGGCGCCAGGGGCTGATCGCGCTGAACCAGTGCGCGCCGGCCCGCGCGGGCGTCGAGCCGCCGTCGGTGATGAAGGCTTTCGAGGCGCTGAGGTTCGCCAACCTGCCAGTGGCGCCCACGGCGGTGCGGGCGCGGATGGTCTACCAGACCGCCTTCGCCCAGGGCCGTTCGGTGCTGGAGATCGACGCCGAGGGGACCGCCGCGCGCGAGGTGCGCGACCTGTTCAGCCATGTCTGGCGGCGGCTGAACGGCGAGCGGCCGGCGGCGATGCGCTCGGCCAACGACGACATGGGCCGGGCGCGGGCGTCGGCTGGACTGAGGCTGGCGCCGTCCGCCTGAAGAAGCGTCACGACCTCCAAAAGTGACGTCGGGGTCCGCGAACCCCTGGACAGATTGTCGCACCATCCCCAGCTAAGAGGCCGTCGCCGGTTGTAGGGCGGCCCGGCGCGGTGTCGCGCGCCGTGATCTTCGACAAAGGAGTAGGGGCATGTCGGGAGCGGTCCGTTGGGCCGTGGGAGCCCTGGTGTTTCCACTATTGGTTGCCGGGTGCGGCGCCAAGAAGGATGGCGGTCCACCGCCGGCGCCTCAGGTCCTGGTGGCGACGCCGCTGGCCCGGCAGATCATCGACTGGGACGAGTTCGTCGGCCGCTTCGAGCCGATCCAGCAGGTGGAGGTGCGGCCGCGCATCTCCGGCTACGTCCAGACCGTGGCGTTCCGCGACGGCGAGATCGT
Source organism: Phenylobacterium sp. (assembly GCF_025351295.1). Taxonomy (GTDB): domain Bacteria; phylum Pseudomonadota; class Alphaproteobacteria; order Caulobacterales; family Caulobacteraceae; genus Phenylobacterium. Next base: position 14,741 of record NZ_JANXWD010000017.1, on the reverse strand, counting down.
CCGGAAGGGCCAGCTGCTCTTCGTCATCGACCCCGGCCCCTATCAGGCCGCGCTGTCGCAGGCCCGCGCCGAACAGAAGAGCGCCGAGGCCCAGGCCGCCAACGCCCAGGTGGAGCTGCAGCGGTCAAAGACCCTGCTGGACCAGGGCTTCGTCTCCAAGTCCGCCTATGACGCCAAGCTGGCGCAGCAGAGGATCGCAGACGCCGCCGTCGCCGGCGCCAAGGCCGCGGTCGAGGCCCGCGCCCTGGACGTGTCCTACACGCGGATCACCTCGCCGATCGCCGGGCGGGTTTCCGACCACCGGGTGGACGTCGGCAACCTGGTCAGCGTCGCCGCCGCGCCGCCGACGCTGCTGACCACCGTGGTCTCGCTGGACCCGATCCATTTCGCCTTCACCGGCTCCGAGCAGGTCTACCTGAAGTACCAGCGGGCCAACCAGCAGGGCACCCGGACCAGTTCGCGCTACGCCTCCAACCCCGTCGATATCCAGCTGCAGGACGAGACCGGCTACAACTGGCACGGCCGGATGGACTTCGTGGACAACGCCCTGGACGAGGGCTCCGGCACAATCCGCGGCCGCGCCGTGGTGCGCAATCCCGACAACCTGCTGACGCCCGGCATGTACGGCCGCATGCGCCTGCTGGGCTCGGGCGCCTATACCGCCCTGCTGATCCCTGACTCCTCGGTATCGGCCGACCAGTCCGAAAAGATCGTCATGGTCGCCGGCCCCGACGACAAGGCGACGCCGCACAAGGTGCAGCTTGGTCCCATCGTCGACGGGCTGCGCGTCGTGCGGGCGGGCCTGACCGCCAGCGACCGGGTGATCATCGAAGGGCAGGGGCGCGTGCGACCGGGCGACAAGGTGGCGCCGAAGGTGGGGCGCATCGTCGCCGCCGCGCCGACCGCGCCGCAGCCCAGCGTGCTGAGCCAGCCCGCAGCCCAGGCGACCCGCGCCGACGGCGCCCAGTAGCGCCATGCGGTTCTCGCGCTTCTTCATCGACCGGCCGGTGTTCGCGGCGGTGATCTCGATCATCGTCGTGCTGCTGGGCGTGTTCGCCTATCCGACCCTGCCAATCGCCCAGTACCCGGAGATCGCGCCGCCGACGATCACGGTGACCGCGACCTATCCCGGCGCCTCGGCCGAGGTGATCGCCGACACCGTGGCCACCCCGCTGGAGCAGCAGATCAACGGGGTCGAGGACATGCTCTACATGTCCTCCTCGTCCACCTCGGACGGGCGCCTGACGATCACCATCACCTTCAAGCTGGGAACCAACCTCAACAACGCCCAGGTGCTGGTGCAGAACCGCGTCGCGACGGCGGAGGCCCGGCTGCCGGAGGAAGTGCGAAGGCTGGGCGTCACCACGCTCAAGGCCTCGCCGGACCTGTTGATGGTGGTGCACCTCTATTCGCCGGACGGCTCGCGCAGCCCCGACTACATCTCGAACTACACCCTGCTGCACGTGCAGGACAAGCTGGCGCGGCTGGAGGGCGTGGGCGATGCGCGGATCTTTGGCGCGCGCGACTATGCGATGCGGATCTGGATCGATCCGGACAAGGCCGCCGCTCACAACCTTACCGGCGACGACATCGTGGGCGTCATGCGCGCCCAGAACGTCCAGGTGCCGGCCGGCGCAGTGGGTCAGCCGCCGTTCAGCAGCGCCGGCTCGGACTTCGAGCTCAACGTCAACACCCAGGGCCGCCTGACCGACCCCAAGCAGTTCGAGGACATCGTCCTGAAGAACGATGCCGGCGGCCATATCGTGCGCGTGCGCGACGTGGCGCGGGTCGAGCTGGGCGCCCAGGACTACAACGTCAACGCCTACCTTGACCGCGGCCAGAAGGCCGTGGCGATCGGGGTCAGCCAGCGGCCGGGCTCCAATGCGCTGGCCACCGCGGACTCGGTCCTGAAGACCATGCAGGAGGTCTCGAAGGCCTTCCCGCCGGGGCTGAAATACACGGTCATATATAACCCCACCGAATATGTGGCGGAGTCGATCAAGGAGGTCCGCAAGACCCTGTTCGAGGCCGTGCTGCTGGTAGTGCTGGTGGTGGTGGTCTTCCTGCAGACCTGGCGGGCGGCGATCATCCCGGTGCTGGCGATCCCGGTGTCGCTGATCGGCGCGTTCGCGGTGATGGCGGGGTTCGGCGCCTCGCTGAACAACCTGTCGCTCTTCGGCCTGGTGCTGGCCATCGGCATCGTGGTCGACGACGCCATCGTGGTGGTCGAGAACGTCGAGCGAAATCTCGAGGCCGGGATGTCGCCGCGCGAGGCGGCCTACCAGACCATGGACGAGGTGGGCGGGGCGCTGATCGCCATTGCCCTGGTGCTGGTGCGGTGTTCGTGCCGACCGCCTTCATCACCGGCATCTCGGGCCAGTTCTACAAGCAGTTCGCGCTGACCATCGCCTCGGCCACGGTGATCTCCTGCATGGTCTCGCTGACCCTGTCGCCGGCCATGGCGGCCCTGGTGCTGCGGCCCAAGCCGCAAAACCCGCCGCGCGAGACCGGCTGGAAGCGGCCGTTCCAGTTGTTCGGCGAAACGTTCAACAGCGGCTTCGACAGCCTCAGCCAGAGCTACAGCCGGCTGACCGGCCGCAACGTGCGGCGCGTCTTCCTGATGCTGGCGATCTACGCGGTGCTGCTGGGCTTTACGGTCTGGCGCTTCGTGGCGACGCCTACCGGCTTCATCCCGGCCCAGGACCAGGGCTATTTCATCGCCGTGGTGCAGCTGCCGCCCGGCTCGTCGCTGGCGCGGACCGACGCGGCGGTGAAGACCGTGGCCAAGGCGGCGCTCGACACCAAGGGCGTGATCCACGCGGCGTCGTTCGCCGGCCTGGACGGGACCACCTTCACCAACGCGCCCAATGCCGGGACGATCTTCATGTCTCTGACCAAGTTCGAGGATCGCGGCAGGCAGCACATCAAGGCCCCCGCAGTGCTGGACGACCTGCGCAAGCGGCTGAACGCCGCCGTGCCGGGCGCCAACGTGCTGGTGATCCAGCCGCCGCCGGTCCGCGGCATCGGCACCGGCGGCGGCTGGAAGCTGATCGTCGAGGACCAGCGCGGCCAGGGCTACCGCGCCCTGGAACAGGCGACCGACGACCTGATGATGCAGGGCAACCGGCAGAAGGACCTGACCAGCGTCTTCACCCTGTTCAACACCTCGACGCCCCGGCTGTGGGCGGCCATCGACCGGGACAAGGCCGAGCTGGCGGGCGTGCTGCCCGAGCAGGTGTTCGACACCCTGTCGGTCTATCTGGGCTCGGCGTTCGTCAACGACTTCAACTACCTGGGCCGGACCTATCGCGTTACCGCCCAGGCCGACGCGCCGTTCCGCGACGAGGCGTCGGACATCGCGCGGCTGCAGACCCGCTCGGTGACCGGGCACATGGTGCCGCTGGGCTCGCTGGCGACCATCACCGACACCTCGGGGCCGTATCGGGTGGTGCGCTACAACCTGTTCCCGGCGGCGGAGCTGCAGGGCGACACCAAGCCCGGCTTCTCGTCCGGCCAGGCGCTGGACAGCGTCGAGGCGCTGGCCAAGGCGCGGTTGCCCGAGGGCTTCGGCTACGAGTGGACCGAGCTCGCCTATGCCCAGAAGAACGCCGGCAACACCGGGGCCATCGCCTTCGGCCTGGCGGTGGTGTTCGTCTTCCTGCTGCTGGCGGCCCAGTACGAGAGCGTGACCCTGCCGCTGGCGATCATCATGATCGTGCCCATGTGCCTGCTGGCGGCGGTGCTGGGGATCAACCTGCGGGGCCAGGACAACAACATCCTGACCCAGATCGGTCTGGTGGTGCTGATCGGCCTGGCCGCCAAGAACGCCATCCTGATCGTGGAGTTCGCCAAGCAGGGTGAGGAACGGGGCCTGAGCCGCTGGGACGCGGCGGTGGAGGCCTCGCGAACCCGGCTGCGGCCGATCCTGATGACCTCCTTCGCCTTCATCCTGGGCGTGCTGCCCCTGGTGATCGCCAGCGGGCCGGGCGCGGAGATGCGCCAGGCGCTGGGGACGGCGGTGTTCTTCGGGATGATCGGGGTGACCGCCTTCGGCCTGCTGTTCACCCCCGCCTTCTACGTCATCTGCCGCTTCCTCTCGGATCGGCTGTGGAAGCCCCAGGACGTGCCGATCCTGAAGAAGCCCGACGAGACGCCCGCCGAGTAGCTTGACCGACGCTGCGGCGCCCGCGACTAGTCCTCGCAAAACCGGGAGGACTTTGCGAGATGGCGTTCAATCCCTTCGACCTGACGGGCAAGGTGGGCCTGGTCACCGGCGGCAACGGCGGGATCGGGCTGGGCATGGCCGAGGGCCTGGCCGCGGCCGGCGCCAAGGTCGCCATCTGGGGCCAGAATCCGGAGAAGAACGCCAAGGCCGAGGCGACGCTGAAGGCTCACGGCGTCGAGGTGCTGGTGCAGACGGTCGACGTCAACGAGGAGGACGCCGTGGTGGCGGGCGTCGCCGAGGTGCTGAAGACCTTTGGCCGGCTGGACTTCTGCGCCGCCAACGCCGGGGTCGGCGGCGGGGCGCCGTTCGCGGAGATGACCACGGAGAAGTGGCGCCGCGTCACCACGGTCAACCTGGACGCCGTGTTCTGGACCTTCCGCGAGGCCGCCAAGCACATGGTGGAACGCGCCCAGGCGGGCGACCTCGGCGGCTCGCTGCTGGTGACCTCCTCCACCTCGGCCATCCACGGCGCGCCGCGCAACCAGGCCTATGCGGCCACCAAGGGGGCGGTGCTCTCGCTGGTGCGCGGCCTGGCCGTGGAGTACGCGCGCTACGGCATCCGCGCCAATTCCGTGCTGCCGGGCTGGATCCGCTCGGACATGACCGCCGCCGCCCAGAAGTGGGACAAGTTCAACGACCAGGTGATCGGCCGCGTGCCCATGCGCCGCTGGGGCAACCCGGAGGACTTCTCCGGCCTGGCGGTCTACCTGGCCTCCGACGCCAGCCGCTTCCACACCGGCGACAGCTTCGTGATCGACGGCGGCTACACGATCTATTGAGGAGCTTGCGATGGCCGACCGCTATGCCCGCTACGAACGCCTGAAGTTCGAGCGGCCCGCCGACGGCGTGCTGCGGATCGTGATGAGCAATCCCGGCAAGCTCAACGCCGCCGACGCCCTCATGCACCGCGAGCTGGCCGAGATCTGGCGCGATGTGGACGCCGACCCGGATGTGCGCTGCGCGATCCTGACTGGCGAGGGGACAGCCTTCTCGGCCGGCGGCGACTTCGAGATGATCCAGGCGATCGTCGACGACTTCGAGGTCCGCACGCGGACGATGCGCGAGGCCCGCGACATCGTCATGAACCTGATCGACTGCCAGACGCCGGTGATCAGCGCCATGCGCGGCGTAGCGGTCGGCGCGGGGCTGGTCTGCGGGCTGCTGGCGGACATCTCGATCGCCACGCCGGACTGCCGGATCATCGACGGCCACACGCGGCTGGGCGTGGCGGCCGGCGACCATGCGGCGATCGTCTGGCCGCTGCTCTGCGGCATGGCCAAGGCGAAATACTACCTCTTGACCTGTGACCCGCTGAACGGCGCCGAGGCCGAGCGGATCGGGCTGATCTCGCTGGTGGCGCAGGACGCCGACCTGGACGCCAAGGCGATCGAGGTGGCGACCAGGCTGGCCAATGGCGCCACCCGGGCGATAGCCTGGACCAAGCACACCTTGAACCACTGGCTGCGCACCGCGGGCCCGGCCTTCGACGCCTCGCTGGCGCTCGAGTTCCTGGCCTTCACGGGGCCGGAAGCGGCGGAGGGGCTGGCGTCGCACCGCGAGAAGCGGAAGCCGAAGTTCGTCTAGGTTTCGTCGTCGTCCTCACGGTCCCAGCCGCCGCCCTTGCCGTCTTCGAAATCCGGCAGCAGGGCGAACAGCGCGAGAAGGCCGCCGATGAAGCAGGCGATGCCGAAGATCTCGGTCGGGTTCGGTCCGGGCGGCGCCGCCGCGCGCCGGATCTCCAGCACCTCGGGCGGCGGGATCCAGCCCACCGGCATCGCGCCCGGTGTTCCGCACCGCACGGTGCGCCCCTCCATGTCGTTGCAGGTCGGCGCGGCCCAGGCCGCCGCGGCGCTCGACAGCAGGATGACGAAAGCCAGGAGCAGCAGACGCATGGGCGCCAGCATCCTCCTCGGCGCGCCGCCGATCAACCTCCCTGTGGAGGGCCGACGCGCGTCAGTCCGTGAACACCACGGTCTTGCGCCCGTTCAGCAGCACCCGGTCCTCGATGTGCCAGCGCACCGCGCGGGCCAGCACGCGGCGCTCGATGTCGCGGCCCTTGCGGACCAGGGCGGCCGGGGTGTCGCGGTGGCTGATCCGCTCCACGTCCTGTTCGATGATCGGGCCCTCGTCGAGGTCGGCGGTGACGTAGTGGGCGGTGGCGCCGATCACCTTCACGCCGCGGCTGTGGGCCTGGTGATAGGGCCGCGCGCCCTTGAAGCCGGGCAGGAACGAATGGTGGATGTTGATGCAGCGGCCTTCCAGCCGGCCCGCCAGGTCGGCGGACAGCACCTGCATGTAGCGGGCGAGCACCACCAGTTCGGTCCCGGTGTCGTCGATCAGCCGCAGGAGGCCCGCCTCCTGCGCGGCCCGGGTGTCCGGGGTGGTCGGCAGGTGATGGAAGGCGACGCCGTCCAGGTCGGTGTGCGGGAAGCTGGCGGCCGGGTGGTTGGAGACCACGGCGGTGATGTCCATCGCCAGCTCCCCCTGTCGCCAGCGCCAGATCAGGTCGGCCAGGCAGTGGTCGGTCTGGGAGGCCAGGATCATCACCCGGCGGCGCTCCTTGCGCCCGCGCAGGGTCCAGGTCATGGCGTGGTCGTCCGCGGCCGGGCGGAGATGGCCGCGCCAGGTCTCGGCGTCCGTGTCGCCGGGGTCGAACACCACCCGCATGAAGAACCGGCCGGTCTCCTGGTCGTCGTACTGCTGGGCGTCGAGGATATTGGCGCCGCGTTCGAACAGCAGGGTCGAGACGCGCGCCACGATACCGCGGCGGCCGTCGCAGGAGAGGGTCAGGATCATGCCGCGGCAGCCGTGGCAGGCCGACCCGGGGAAGGTCAAGCCGCCGCGGCCGCCCGCCGGCGATCGTGGCGGTTGCCGCGGTCCGCCGCGCAGGCGATGCTCCGGGCAAGCTTGGCTGAGAGGATCGCCGCATGCGTGCACTGAAGTTGGTGGTGATCGGGGCACTGGCCGCACAGGCCCTGACGCCGGTGGCCGCGGCGGCCCAGCCGCGCGGCGACCGCTACGCCACCCAGGCCTGCTTGGACGCGATCCAGGGCGAGGTGCGCGACCGCTATCCCCAGGCCGGCGCCATTCGCTTCGTGACCCGCGAGCCGACCCGGGTCTCCGACGTGGAGACCCAGGTCCAGGGCAAGGGTGAGTTCGACGACCGCAACGGCGGGGCGGCGCGCTTCGCCTACGGCTGCACCTACAACAACCGCACCAACCGCACCTTCGCCCTGGATGTGCGCGACGTGCGCCCGGTCCCCGGCTCTACCGGCAAGAAAGACAACAGCGCCGCCATCGCCGGCCTGGTGCTGGGGGCCATCATCGTGGGCGCCCTGGTCGCGAGCAGCGACAAGGGCAAGGACAATGACAAGGACCGTGATCGCGACCGCGATCGCGACCGGCGAGACGACAGCTGGAGTCCGGCGGACGGCGTCCGGTGCAGCCGGCGCGACGCCGCCTGCTATGAGGACGGCAGCTATTCCGACCGCTGGACCCGCCGGGTCTTCGTCCGCTGAGGGATCAGGCGCCCGGGCGCTCGGCGTCGCCCCGGCCACCGCCGGCCGGCGCGTCGGCCTCGGGTGCGGGGTAGCCGAAGCCCTGGCCCTGGCCGTCCGACGCCGCGAGCTGGGCGGCGGCGAAGTCCCAGTTGGCGACGTTGTCGAACCAGCGCGCAAGGAAGGCCTTCCGGTCGTTCTTGTAGTCCAGGTAATAGGCGTGCTCCCACAGGTCGCAGACCAGCAGCGGGAACAGCCCCTCCTGGGTCAGCGGGCCCTCCGCGTCGTGGGTGGTGACCACCTTCAGGCCCTCCGAGCCGGTGACGATCCACACCCAGCCCGAGCCGAAGTGGCCGGCGCCGTCCTCGACGAAGGCGTCCTTCAGCGCCGCCAGGCCGCCGAACCGCAGGATCGCCTGGGCCAGGTCGCCGGCCGGCGCCGCACCGCCGACCGCGCGCATGCAGGGCCAGAAGAAGGCGTGGTTCCAAGCCTGGGCGGCATTGTTGAACAGCCCCTTGTCGCCGGTGCGCTTGGCCTCGCGCACCACCTCCTCCAGCGGCCGCCCCGCCAGGCCCGCCTTGGCGGCCAGATCGTTGGTCTTCTCGACGTAGGTCCGGTGGTGCTTGTCGTGGTGGGTGCGCAAGGTGTCGGCGGACACGAACGGCGCCAGCGCATCATAGGCGTAGGGAAGCTCGGGCAGGACGTACATGGGGCCTCGGGGCTGGGGGCTTGATGACCTCCAACCCCTGAGCCGGCCGCCTGTTCCGTCGTCCGCGAAGCAGGCTGGCGCGCGCCGCCCCCGCCTCGTAAACCAAGGGGACGGCGGGCGTGGCGGAATTGGTAGACGCAGCGGACTTAAAATCCGCTTCCGGTCACGGAGTGTCGGTTCGAGCCCGACCGCCCGCACCAGACTTCAACCCGCCACGCCGCTTGCAGCGCGAGCCTCCGGCGCTGTTGCATGACTTCGACTTGTTGTATTGACAACGTCGTGGCGAATTCCGATTTGACGTCGAGGAGCTCCCGTGATGCCCGCCGTTGTCCGCCGCTCGTCCTCCACACCGCGCAGCGCGCGCAAGGACGATGTCATTCAGATTCGGGCGTCCGCCGAGACGAAGGCGATCCTGACCCGCGCTGCGGCGCTGCGCGGTCAGAAGCTTTCAGAGTTCATGCTCGATAGCGCGCGCCGGCAGGCTGAGGATGCGCTGCTGGATCAGCGCAACTTCTTTCTCAAACCGGAAGCCTTTGACACCTTCCTGGCGCTCCTGGACGCGCCGGCCGAGCCGGCGCCGCGGCTGGCAGACGTGATGCGCCGCAAGGCCCCGTGGGACTCGTGACGACTTGGCGCCGCCAAGCGTGCTTCCGCCCGAGCCGCTCGGGTCGCAGCACGAGATCGAGCCGTTCAGCAACGGCCGCCATGCATCGCTCGACGACTGGTTGCGTCAGCGCGCCCGGGGCAGCGAGGGCCTCTCGGCGCGAACCTATGTCAGTTGCGCCACCGAGCGCGTGAACCGGGTCGTCGGCTACTACGCCATCTCGACGGCGGCGGCGCACCGGGTGGCTATCCCAAGTGCAAAGCTCCGGAAGGGCATGCCGGCGGAGGTTCCGCTTCTGCTGCTGGGCCGGCTGGCGGTCGATGCCGCGTTCCAGGGCCAAGGTCTTGGCGCGGCGCTGCTGGCGGATGCTCTGAAGCGTTGCGCCGCGGCTTCGGCGATCGCCGGCGTCCGCGGCGTCATCACCCATGCGATCGACGACGAGGCCGTGCAGTTCTATGCGCGGTATGGCTTCGTGCCTGCGCCGCCGTTGGGCGCGAGCACCCTGTTGATGCCGAGCGAGGTGCTCCGCGCGACCATTGCCCTGCCAAATGCGTAGCCGCTGCTGGCATTCACGATGAGGCTGGCCGATGCGCTCGCCGAGCAGCCGCGCGATATGGTCCTGGCGCTGCGCCGCGACTGGGACGAGAGCGTCGGTCCGCCGGTGGCCGAAGGCCGCCGCGTGCATTCGCGCCACGCCGTCGAGGGCGGCTTCGGTGGCAACCGTGGCGCGGAGATCGCCGCACGACGCGAGGCGGTGCTGGCCCGGTCCCGCGAGCAGCGGGGCGGATAGGCCCGCGGTTGCACGGTGGGCAAGAAGTAGGGCGGCGCGCGCATTGCCTGACGCTGCGTACGCCGTGCAGTGCTGCCCGCCACAAGGACCCGAGACCAAGGAATCGCGATGAAACTCGACAGCAGCATCGCCGCGGTGATCACCGGCGGCGCCTCCGGCCTGGGGGCGGCGACCGCGCGCCGGCTGGCGGCCCATGGCGTCAAGGTGGCGCTGTTCGACCTGAACGCCGAGTTCGGCGAGGCGATGGCGAAGGAGATCGGCGGGGTGTTCTGCCTGGCCAACGTCACCTCGACCGAGGAGATCGACGCGGCCTTCGCCAAGGCCCGCGCGGCGCACGGCCAGGAGCGCATCCTGGTCAACTGCGCCGGGGTCGGCGGCGGGGCCAAGACCGTGTCGCGCGACCGCGAGACCGGGGCGGTCAAGGAGTACCCGCTGGAGAACTTCGAGCGGATCGTCCAGATCAATCTGATCGGCACCTTCCGCTGCATCACCAAGAGCGCGGCCGGCATGCTGAGCCTGCCGGTGCTGGAGGACGGCGACCGCGGCGCCATCGTCAACACCGCCTCGGTGGCGGCCGAGGACGGCCAGATCGGTCAGGTGGCCTATACCGCCTCGAAGGCCGGGATCGTCGGCATGACCCTGACCATCGCCCGCGACCTGGCCAGCGAGGCCATCCGGGTCAACACCATCCTGCCGGGGATATTCGACACCCCGCTGCTGGCCCGCGCCGCCGAGCACGTGAAGGCCGGCCTCAGCGCCTCGGTGCCGTTCCCCAAGCGCCTCGGCCTGGCGCCGGAATACGCCCAGCTGGCCGAGACCATGATCACCAACGGCTACTTCAACGGCGAAGACGTCCGCCTGGACGGCGCCATCCGGATGCAGCCGCGGTAGGCGCCGCTTCCCCGTTCCGCGCAAATATGTAGAGTTCTAAGCATTGTGCGTTGGGAGGGGTCATGGCGGAGCCGGAACCGGAGGTCCTGAGGGGTCGGCTGCTGTGCACGGTGGACATCCGCCTCGACGATGATGCGCCGCTGCCGCTGGGTCGCTCGCCGTGGCGGAACCGCCGGGTCAGCTACATCGCGGGCGGGACCGTCGAGGGCGACCGGCTGCGTGGCGAGGTGCTGCCGGGCGGCGGCGACTGGTCGGAGCTGGGGTCGGGCGCGGACGGCGTGGCGCTCACCCTCATCGACGTACGCTCGGTCTGGAAGACCCACGATGGCGCGCTGATCTATGTGACCTACGGCGGGCGGCTGGTGATCCCGCAGGCGGCTCTGGCGGATTTCCGCGATCCGGCCAAGGTCGAGGGCCTGCCCGCAGACAGCTACTATTTCCGCATCCAGCCCACCTTCGAGACGGCCGACGACCGTTATGGCTGGCTGAACGCGCTGGTGGCGGTGGGGGTCGGACGTCGCACGGCCAACGGGGTCCGGTATCGGATCGTCGGCCTTGAGTAGCGTCGCCGGCGAACCGGCGATTGACGCGCGGACCCCGTCCGCCGGCTACGCCTGGTATGTCGTGGCGGTGCTGCTGGCGGCCTACACCCTGTCGTTCATCGACCGGATGATCCTCAGCCTGCTGGTCGGGCCGATTCGCGCCGACCTGGGGATTTCAGACACCCAGATGAGCCTCCTGATGGGGTTCGCCTTCGCGATCTTCTACAGCGCCCTGGGCATTCCGCTGGGCTGGCTGGCCGACCGCCGCGCGCGGCGCGGGCTGATCGTGGCCGGCGTGGCGGCGTGGAGCGTGATGACCGCCGCCTGCGCCCTGGCGCGCGGCTACGCCGGCCTGTTCCTGGTGCGGATCGGCGTCGGCGTCGGCGAGGCCACGCTGTCGCCGGCGGCCTATTCGATGCTCGGCGACTATTTCCCGCGCGAAAAGCTGGGCCGGGCGATGGCGGTCTATTCGATCGGCGTGCCGCTGGGCTCCGGCATCGCCCTGGTGGCCGGTTCGCTGGTGGTGAAGTTCGTGACCGAGGGGCCGCCGGTGATCGTCCCGCTGCTGGGCGCACTGGCCCCCTGGCGGCTGACCTTCCTGTGGATCGGCCTGCCGGGCCTGCTGGTCGCCGCCCTGGTGGCGCTGACGGTCCGCGAGCCGCCGCGCCTGGAAGCGGCGTCGACCGCCGGGCGCGGCGAGTTCATCGCCTTCCTCAGGGCCCATCCCGCGGCCATCGCGGCGCACTTCGGCGGCATGTCGCTGGTGGCGCTGGTGATGTACGGCGCCATGGCCTGGATCCCGCAGTTCCTGCACCGCACCTACGCCATGCCCGTGCCGCAGGCCGGCCTGTGGTTCGGCATCGCGACGGCCGGGTGTGGCGCGGGCGGCCTGCTGATCGGCGGCTGGATGGCCGACACCCTGTATCGGCGCGGCTACAAGGATGCGCACCTGCGGGTGATCCGGCTGAACGCCATCCTGCTGACGCCGCTGTTCGTCGGCATGGCCCTGGCCCCCTCGGCGGCCATCGCCCTGGGGCTGATGATCCTCGGCATGCTGGCCGGCACGATCCACGGCGGGGTGGCCGGGGCGGCCTTGCAGCTGATCACGCCGAACCGCCTGCGCGCCCGGATGGTGGCGCTCTACTTCCTGATCGCCAATCTGGTGGGGCTGGGCCTGGGCCCGACCGCCATCGCCCTGGTCACCGATCTGGGGTTCCACGACGACGCGGCGCTGCGGTACGGCCTGGCGATCGTGACCGCGGTGGCGCTGCCGGTTTCCGCCATCATCCTTACCGCCGGACTCAAGCCCTTTGCGCGGGCGGTCGAGGCCGCGGAACTCCGCTCCAGCTAGGTCGGCCCCAAATACTTAGCATTCTATGGATTCTTGTGTAGCATCGGTGATCTTGAGGAAGACCCTGCGCGCCATGACGGGGTCCACGGGGAGGTTTCAAATGACCAAGCAGATGGTTTCCGGCGTATCGTTCATCGCGCTGAGCACCGCCCTTCTGGCGGCCGGGGCGGCCGCGGCCCAGACGAAACCCGCCGAGGTTTCCGAGGTGATCGTCACGGCCCAGCGGGTCGCGGAAAACATCCAGAAGGTGCCGATCGCGGTGACCGCGTTCTCGAGCGCCATGCTGGAGCGGCAATCGATCGAGAGTATCCAGGACATCGCGCTCAGGACCCCGGGCTTCACCGCCGGGGCGGTGGACCCGATCCAGTCCAACTTCGCGATCCGGGGCATCGGCTCGCCCTTCGGGATCAGCCAGAACGCCGGCGGCGACCCTTCGGTCGTGGTGTTCGTCGACGGGGTCTATGCGGGCCGCGGCGGCACCCCGGACATCGACGCCCTGAACCTCGAGCGGGTCGAGGTGCTGCGCGGCCCGCAAGGCACCCTGTTCGGCAAGAACACGGTCGGCGGCCTGATCCAGTACGTCAGCAAGAAGCCGTCCGCGGACCCGTCGCTTCGGGTCGAAGGTCAGAAGGGTAACTACAACCGCTTCGTCCTCAACGCGCGGGGCAACGTGCCGCTGGCCGACAACCTGTTCCTGTCGGTAGGCGGTTCGTACAAGACCCACGACGGCTATGAGTTCAACGAAACCACGCGGCACGACGTGAACGACCAGGACCTGAGGACCGGCGCGGTCGCCCTGCGCTGGCTGCCGAGCCCAGACCTCGACATCGTGCTGGCCGCCGACATCACCAAGCAGGACCAGGCCGGCAATCCGCGCCACAACATCTGCAACACCGCCTTCCAGGGCGGGGTCCACTGCGTGGGCATAAATCCAGACCCGCGGGTCGTCGACGCCTACACCGACGGCTATCTGCGCCGCCTGCTGCAGACCCTGCGGAGCGAAGTGAACTACACCACGCCGTTCGGCGTCCTGACCTCGATCACCGCCTATCGCGAAGCGACGCTCAACTTCCGCACGCCGTTCTTCTCCAATCCGGTGAACCCGCCGAGCCAGATCGAATCCGCCGAGACCGACCACGAGCGCAACAAACAGTTCAGCCAGGAGGTCCGGCTGGCCTTCGACGCCATGGACGGACGCCTCAAGGGCCAGGTGGGCGGCTATTTCCTGCATGAGAACAACAACCGTACCGAGGACCTGCGCCAGGACTTCCCCGCGCCGTCCATCACCGGCGTGGCGACCTATCCCCAGTCGGTGAAAGGCCGCAGTTTCGCGGCGTTCGGCCAGCTTAGCTTCGCGGTGACCGACACCATCACCGCCACCGCCGGTGTGCGGGAGACCTGGGAGCACAAGAGCGGCCACTTCCAGGGCCTGAAGGTGTCCGGGCCCGGCCTGCCGCCGCCGCTCGCCGCCAACTACAACGTCAACGGCGCGAAGTCCTGGCATGCGCTGACGCCGCGCTTCGCCGTGGACTGGCAGGCCACCAAGGACGCCCTGGTCTATGCCTCGGTGACCCGCGGCTTCAAGAGCGGCGGCTTCCAGGGCATCGCCGGCTCCGCCGTCAGCCAGTCGACGCCGTATGACCCGGAATACGCCTGGAGCTACGAGGGCGGCGCCAAGACCCAGTGGTGGGACAACCGCCTGCAGGTGAACGTCTCGGTGTACCAGACCAACTACAAGGACCTGCAGATCTCGCAGCTGGTTCCACTGTGCTGCGTGGTGGTCGGCAACGCCGCGACGGCCAAGATCAAGGGCGCCGAGGTCGAGGTCGTGCTCACCCCGGTCCAGGGCCTGCAGATCGACGGCAGCTACGCGCGCCTCCACGCCCGGTTCACCAGCTTCGCCAACGGCGCGACCGCCAACTACACCGGCAAAGCCCTGCCGCGCTCGCCGGACGACAAGGTGCACCTGGGCGCCCAGTACAGCTTCGACGTGCGGGGCTGGGAGCTGCTGGGACGGGTCGATTACACGAACCAGTCGCACTCGTACTTCGAGGCTTCCAACATCGCGACCCAGAAGCAGGAGGGCTTCATCAACGTCGATGGACGCATCTCGGTCACCTCGCCCGACAAGC
>NZ_JANXWD010000137.1 GCF_025351295.1 Phenylobacterium sp. | reverse complement strand
GACGCCTGGCGCGTGGGCGGAGCGTTGGCGCTGCGCTCGCAGCGCGGTCGGCCGCCGAAGCTGGAAGCCCAGGAGATGGCCGATGCGCGGGGGGTGGCGGCCAGGGCCGGGGACCTGAGGGAGGCGCGCCGCCAGATCGCGGAGCTGGAGCGCAAGGTCGGCCAGCAGCAGCTAGATCTGGATTTTTTCAAAGGCGCCTTGCGGCGTATCGAGACGTCGCGCCGGACGGACACCGTTCCTGGCGCGCCGGCGTCTTCGCCGAGATCGCGGCGATGACGCATCCGCAAGGCCAAGGATCGGCGCAAGGCCAAGGCTCGGCGCAAGGCCAAGGATCGGCGCAAGGCTAGGGGCTCCACGGCCCCGGATCGATCGAGCGGCTGTGCGGGCTCGCCCAGGTGAGCCGCGCGGCCTACTACCGCCACTGGGGCGAGCATGCGCCGCGCGCCCAGGAGACGGCGCTGCAGGGCGCCATCCAGCGGCTGGCGATCTCGCACCGCGACTACGGCTACCGCCGGATCACCGCGCTCTTGAAGCGGGAGGGCTGGGCAGCCAATCACAAGCGGGTGGCCCGCATCCTGCGGGAAGACAATCTGCTCTGCCTGAGGAAGCCGGTCTTCCGGCCGGCGACCACGGACGCGCGGCACGGCTGGCGGGTCTGGCCGAAACTGGCGCGCCACATGGCGCCGATGGCGGTCAACCAGCTGTGGGTGGCAGACATCACCTATGTGCGGCTGGGCGAGGCCTTCGTCTATCTGGCGGTGATCCTGGACGCCTTCTCCCGCAAGGTGGTGGGCTGGGCCATGGCCGACCACCTGCGCGCGGAACTGGCCATCGCGGCCCTGGAGATGGCGCTCGCCAGCCGCGAGATCATCCCCGGCGGCCTCGTGCACCACACCGACCGCGGGACCCAGTACGCTTGCGGCGACTACATCGAGCGGCTCCTCGCCGCCCGCATCCAGCCCTCGATGAGCCGGGCGGGATGTCCCTATGACAACGCCATGGCCGAGAGCTTCATGAAGACCCTGAAGACCGAAGAGGTCGACGCCAGCCACTACCGCGACCTGGCCCACGCCACCTCAGCCATCGGCGGCTTCATCGACGCGGTCTACAACACCGAGCGTCTGCACTCGGCCCTCGACTACCTCTGACCCATCGAGTTTGAAAACCTGCCCAACCCATGGGCTGCTGCGCAGCAGCCCATCAACACCCTCAACCACGACTGTCCCCGATTATCGTGTCTCACCGATGGGGGTCACTGCAGGCGGGAACGCCGCACGAATTAAGTATAGTGTCCCTTTATTTTTCACGGACGCCGATAGCCGTGTCCGACCCGCTGCCGACGCCGCGCCGCCAGCCACGCTCACCCTGACGCCCTTGTTAATGCGAAGCGCTGCCTTAGAATGGCTCGCGCCATGGCGTGGGGACTGCGTGACGGGTTCAGCGGCGGATATTTTTGTCTCCTACAAATCGCACGACCGGCCGCGCATCAGGCGATTGGTGGACGCGCTTGAAGCCGAAGGCTTCAGTGTCTGGTGGGACGCCCATATCAGCGGCGGGGCGAACTGGCACCAAAAGATCGAGGCGAATCTCGACTCGGCAAGGTGCGTGATTGTCGCCTGGACGAGCGCCTCGGTGGGTCCCGAGGGACAGTTCGTGCGCGACGAGGCCCGGCGGGCGCAGGAACGCAACGTCTATCTTCCGATCCGCCTCGACACCGTCCGTCCGCCGCTCGGCTTCGGCGAAATCCAGGCGCTGTCGCTGCTGGGCTGGAACGGCGATCGCTCAGACCCGGGGTTCCAGGCGATCGCCGACGCCGTGCGCGGCCAGATTTCAGGGGAGCCTGTCGTTCGCCCGCACCCGCCCGTGCGCGTGCGGCGCGTCTCGCGGCGTGCGCTTGTCGCGGGCGGGGCCGGCGTCGCCGCGGCAGCCGTTGCCGGCGTTGGCGCATGGGCGCTGCTGAAGCCTTCCGCCGCCGCGGCGCCCAAGAGCATCGCCGTGCTGCCGTTCGCTAATCTGAGTGGTGACCCTGACCAGGCCTATTTCTCCGAAGGCATGGCCGATGAGATCCGCAGCGCGCTGGCCCGCCTTGGCGGGCTGACGGTCATCGGCGCGACATCGTCGATCGCGGTGCGCAACGAGGACGCCCGGACCGTCGCCCGAAAGCTCGGCGTCTCCAGCATCCTTACCGGCAGCGTTCGCCAGTCGCCGTCGACGATCCGCGTCAGCGCCGAGCTGATCGATGGCCGCACCGGGGCCTATCGGTGGACGCAACAATACGACCGCCAGCCCGGCGACGCGATCAGGATCCAGACTGATATCGCCCAGAACGTGGCGACCGCGCTCAAGGGCGCTCTCGGCCTTGCGGCCCAGGCGGCGATTACCCTGGGCGGCACCGCCGACAGAGTGGCTCAAGATCTCGTCCTGCAGATCAGAAAGCTGGGGCGAGAATTCACCAGTCTTGAGTCTATTCGCCGACGGATCGCGCTGGCGGACGCGGCGATCAGCCGTGATCCCAACTACGCCGAAGCCTTTGTCCAGAAAGCCGACGCATTGAATGTGCTGGCCGCGAACTTTGCGTCGTCCCCGACCGAGATCGCCGACCTGCTGGCGCAAGCGGACGCCACCGTCGAGAAGGCCGTAGCGCTCGCGCCGAGGTTGGGCTCGGCCCACGCCATTCTGGCCTCTGTCGCGCTAACGACACTAGATTTTCCGCGCGCGCTGCAGGAAACAAGACGGTCTCTCGCCCTGTCTCCAAGCGATCCCGAGGTGCTGACCCTCGGGGCCTGCATCCTTGGGTTACTGGCGAGGTCCGAGGAGGCGCTGCGGATCGCTGATCAAGCCATCGCGCTCGATCCCTTGAACGCGCGATGCCATCGGTACAAAGCTCAAGTGCTTATCCGCTTGGGGCGTTACGCGCAGGCGATCGAAGCCGGACGCAAGTCGCTGCAGATCTCGCCCGAAGGTCGCTCTGCACACATCCTGCTCGGCGACGCGCTTCTTGGTCTCGGGCGGATTGAGCAGGCAAAGTCCGAGTACCGGGCCGCCGGGCCCGGCGATTCTTTCATCTTGTTGCGCCGGGGCTTGCTGACCGCACAAAGTCACGATCGAGCCGGCGCCGAACGGATGTTGGGGCAGCTCAAGGCACAGTTCGGCGCTACCGCGAGCTACCAATATGCCCAAATTCGTGCCGCCCTCGGCGACAAGGACCTTGCGTTCGCCGAGCTCGAAAATGCGCTTCGAGCCAAGGATCCGGGGCTGGCGGAATTGAAGGTCGATCCGTTCCTCGACCCGATCCGCAGCGATCCGCGCTATGCGGCCCTGCTCACGAGACTGAATTTTCCCTGACACGGCTGTCGGTGTCCGCCATCCACCCCTGAACAGACTTTCATCGGGTCTGCTCGGAGCATCGGGAGCCGAAGCGGCGCAGCCTTCGCATCTCAGGCCGCGGTCTCGAGGAACCCGGCGATCTTGCGATCGCTCTTCAGACGGAAGATGCTTGTCGCTCCGGACCCAGCCGGGTTTCCAGAACCAGCACGTCCAGGTGGACGACCGGGAGGCCCAGCTTCCCGCCCAGCTTGCGCGCCAGGGTGGACTTGCCGCCGCCCGAATTGCCGATGATCAGGATGCGGCGCATGAGCGCTCTCGCTGTAGGACGGGGAGCATGGGGTTAAGGGGTCGCGATGTCTGAGCCGCTGGCGTTGATTTCCATTCCGATGCTCGCGCCGGTCCGGCCGGCCGTGGAACGGGCGGGCGTGGCGACGGCCCTGGCCTGGGAGCTGGCCGACGCGGACCGGCCGCGCGTCCGGACCATCCTGCACGCCGGGGAGTTCGTGCTGACCCCGGACTATCTGGCCAGCCTGCCGAACCTGGGCCTGATCGCGGTGATCAGCGCCGGCTACGACGGCGTCGACGTGGCCTGGTGCCGGGCGCGGGGCATCGAGGTGACCCACGCCGCCGGGGTCAACGCCGACGACGTGGCCGACCACGCCCTGGGCCTGCTGGTCGCCGGCTGGCGCGACATGGGCGAGGCCGACCGCGTGGTGAAGGAGGGCCGCTGGCGCACCGAGGACCGGCTGGCCCCGCAGCCCACCCTGACCGGACGCCGGCTGGGCATCGTTGGGCTGGGCCACATCGGCCAGGCGGTCGCCCGGCGCGCCGAGCCGTTCAAGCTGCAGGTGAGCTGGTGGGGGCCGAACCCCAAGCCCGCGCCCTGGCCGATGGCGCCCAGCCTGCTGGCCCTGGCGCAAGCCAGCGACATCCTGGTGGTCGCCTGCCGGGGCGGGGCGGAGACCCGCGGACTGGTGACCCGCGAGGTGATCGAGGCGGTGGGCCCCGCCGGCATGATCGTCAACGTCTCGCGCGGCTCGGTGATCGACGAGGACGCCCTGATCGACGCCCTGAAGGCCGGCCGGCTGTGGCGCGCCGGGCTCGATGTGTTCGAGACCGAACCGACGCCGGCGGACCGCTGGGCCGGCGTGCCGGGCGTCCTGCTGACCCCGCATCGGGCCGGCGGCACCACCGAAGGCATCCCCCAGATGCTGGCCCAGGCGCTGGACAACGTGCAACGCTACCTCGCCGGCCAGCCCCTGGCGTCGCCGGTTCGCGGATAGGGTCTGCCCGGAATGACGGGCGCCGGGTTCGACGCCAAGCCCGCCAAGGGCAGATACCCGCGTTCCCAGGCCGAGCCTGATCGTGGGTCCCGATCTTTGGCTGCGCCAAAACCGGGATGACACCGTTGGGAAGGATCTGTGTGAATCCTGTAGCCCCAGCGGGTGAGGAGAGGGGCGGCTTCGGCGATGTATGGCGAAGGCGAACGATCAGGAGAGACGTGATGGCGCAGGTGCTGGGGATCGGCGGGGTGTTCGTGAAGGCGCAGGACACCGGCGCGCTGGCCGAGTGGTATGCACGGGTGCTGGGGTTTCCGACGGAGGGCGGGCATGCCATGTGGCCGCCGCCGGCCGGGGGCTTCACGCTCTGGTCGCCGTTCCAGGCGACGAGCGACTACTTCGACCCGTCGACCCAGCCGTTCATGCTGAACCTGCGGGTGGACGACATCGACGGCATGGTGGCCCGCGTCGAGGCGGCGGGTGAGGCGCTCATGGGGCGGCAGGACGAATCCTACGGCCGCTTCGCCTGGCTGATGGACCCGCAGGGGCTGAAGATCGAACTCTGGGAACACCTGGAACCGCCCGCCTGACCCTTGACGTCGCCACATATAAAGATATCTTTATGTGTGATGAAACTGTCCGCCAAACAGGCTGTCGATGTGCTGCGCGCCGCGGGCGAGCCGACGCGCCTGCGCATACTGGCGCTGCTGGAGCTTGAGGAACTGGCGGTGCTGGAACTGTGCCGCGTGCTGGACCAGAGCCAACCGCGGGTGTCGCGCCACCTGAAGTTGCTGGCCGAGGCCGGGCTGGTCGAGCGGTTCCCGGACGGGGCCTGGGTGTTCTACCGCCTGACCGGCGAGGGCCGCCAGCGCGAGGTGATCCACGAGGTGCTGGCGCGCGTCGACGCCGACGATCTCATCCTGGCCCGCGACCGCCGCAAGCTGGACGACGTCCAGACCGAGCGCGCCACCGCCGCGGCGAGCTATTTCGCCGAGAACGCCGACCACTGGGACCAGATCCGCTCGCTCTACGTCTCCGAGGACGACGTCGAAGTCGCCGTGCAGCGGGCGGCCGGCGAGGACCGGTTCCGCCGGCTGGTCGACCTGGGCGCCGGCACCGGCCGCATGCTGACCCTGCTGGGCCCGCAGGCGGACCAGGCGCTGGGTCTGGACCTGTCGCAGCAGATGCTGAACATCGCCCGGCGCAACACCGTCGAGGCCGGCCTCAACCATGTGGAACTGCGCCACGGCGACATCTTCGACACCCGCCTGCCCGAGGCCGCCGCCGACCTGGTGGTGGTCCACCAGGTGCTGCACTACCTGGGGGACCCCGCGTCGGCGGTCCGCGAGGCGGCGCGGATCGTCTCTGGTGACGGCCGGCTGATCATCGTCGACTTCGCCCCGCACAAGCACGAGTTCCTGCGCGAGGCCCATCAGCACCGTCGGTTAGGCTTTTCCGACGAAGAGATGGCCCGCTGGCTTGGCGAGGGCGGGCTGCCGGTGGTGACCCTGACCGCCCTGCCGCCGACCCGGGCCGATGGACTGACCGTGAAGATCTGGGCCGCCTCCCACGCGCCCACCGAACTGAGGAGCGCCGCATGAGCCCCGCCCTTTCCGCGCTAGGCCCGGTCGCCCGCGCGGGCGTCGGCGGCCAGTCGCGCCCCGGCGTCTCCTTCGAGTTCTCGCCGCCCAAGACCGCCGAGGCCGAGGAGAACCTGTGGGCGGCGATCCGCCGGCTGGAGCCGTTGAACCCCACCTTCGTGTCGGTCACCTATGGCGCCGGCGGCTCCACCCGCGACCGCACGCACCGCACGGTGCTGCGGATGCTGAAGGAGACCACCCTGAGGCCGGCCGCGCACCTGACCTGCGTGGAGGCCTCGCGTGGCGAGGTGGACGAGGTGATCTCGGACTACTGGGCCTCGGGCATCCGCCACATCGTGGCCCTGCGCGGCGACCCGCCCGGCCAGATCGGCGGCGCCTACACGCCGCGCGCCGACGGCTATTGCAACGCGACGGAGCTGACGGCCGGCATCCGCGCCATTGCCCCGTTCGAGGTCAGCGTGGGCCTCTATCCGCATGTCCATCCCGAAAGCCCCGGCATCGACCACGACATCGACGTGCTGAAGGCCAAGATCGACGCCGGCGCCACCCGGGCGATCACCCAGTTCTTCTTCGACGTGGACGGCTTCCTGCGGTTCATGGACCGGGTGCGCAAGGCCGGGGTGACCATCCCGATCTCGCCCGGGATCATGCCGGTGACCAACTATTCCGGCCTGAAGAAGATGTCCGGCCCGATCGGCATTCAGCTGCCGGGCTGGCTGGGCAATCTGTTCGACGGCCTGGAGAAGGATCCCGACACGCGCCGGCTGATCGCCGCCTCGGTGTCCGCCGAGATGTGCGCCCGCCTGGCCGAGGAGGGCTTCGGCGACTTCCACTTCTACACGCTCAATCGCGCCGACCTGACCTACGCCATCTGCCGGGTGCTGGGCGTGCGCGAGGCCCCGCCAAGTCTTGTTGAAACAAAGCCTGATCAAGGATCAGGCGGACCCAAGGAAGCCGCGGCATGACCCTCCTTCGCCAAGGCTACGGAGGGCCCATCCTCCGATCCTGCGAAGCTCCTTTCGGGAGCGAAGCAGGATGACCCGCCAGGACCGTATTGCGGCCCTGAAGGCGGCCGCCCAGACGCGCGTGCTGATCCTCGACGGATCCTGGGGCGTGATGTTCCAGAAGCGCGGCCTGAGCGAGGCCGACTACCGCGGCGACCGCTTCGCGGACCACCCCGGCCAGATGAAGGGCAACAACGACATCCTGTGCCTGACCCGGCCGGACATCGTGGGCGAGCTGCACGACGCCTACTACGCCGCCGGCGCCGACATCTCGGAGACCAATACCTTTTCGTCGACCTCGATCGGCCAGGGCGAATATGCCCAGGAGGCCGCCGTGCGCGACATCAACCTGGCCGGCGCCCGCATCGCCCGCGAGGTCGCCGACCGCTGGACAGCCAAGGAGCCGGGCAAACCGCGGTTCGTCGCCGGCTCCATCGGCCCGCTGCCGGTGATGCTGTCGATGAGCTCGGACGTGAACGACCCCGGCGCGCGCAAGGTGACCTTCGACCAGGTCTATGAGGCCTATTCCGAGCAGGTCCGCGCCCTGCACGACGGCGGGGTCGACCTGTTCCTGGTGGAGACCATCACTGACACGCTCAACTGCAAGGCGGCGCTGAAGGCGATCATGGACCTGGAGGACCAGGGCTATGAGGCGTTGCCGATCTGGATCAGCGGCACCATCACCGACCGCTCGGGCCGCACCCTGTCGGGCCAGACGGTGGAGGCGTTCTGGAACTCGGTGCGGCACGCCAAGCCGTTCGCCATCGGCCTGAACTGCGCCCTGGGCGCCGACCTGATGCGGCCGCACATCGCCGAGCTCAGCCGCATCGCCGACACCCTGGTGTCAGCCTATCCCAATGCCGGCCTGCCCAACGCCATGGGCGAGTACGACGAGGAACCGCACCAGACCGGCCACCAGCTGCACGCCTGGGCGCAGGACGGCATCGTCAACATCCTGGGCGGCTGCTGCGGCACCACGCCCGACCACATCCGTCACGTCGCCGACGAGGTCCGCGGCATGACGCCCCGCGCCATCCCCGAGCGGCCGACGGCCATGCGGCTGGCGGGGCTGGAACCGTTCGAGCTGGCTTGAGCCGCGCGTGTCATCCCGGTTTTGCCGAAGGCGAAGACCGGGATCCATAGGCGTCGGCGTTTCGAGAGATGGCGAAGCGTCTGCCACCGAGTTAACCCCACCGCCATCCGGTGCTTATGGGTCCCGGTCTTCGGCTGCGCCGAAACCGGGATGACACTGATAGTAAGAGCGGCATGCGCCCCACCTTCATCAACATCGGCGAGCGGACCAACGTCACCGGCTCGGCCAAATTCCGCAAGCTGATCGCCGACGGCGACTATCCGGCCGCGCTCTCCGTCGCGCGCCAGCAGGTCGATGCCGGGGCGCAGGTCATCGACGTCAACATGGACGAGGGGCTGCTAGACAGCGTCCACGCCATGCGGACCTTCCTCAACCTGATCGCCGCCGAGCCGGACATCGCCCGGGTGCCGGTGATGATCGACTCGTCCAAGTGGGAGGTGATCGAGGCAGGGCTGAAGTGCGTCCAGGGCAAGGCGATCGTCAATTCGATCTCGATGAAGGAAGGCGAGGCCAAGTTCATCGAGCAGGCCCAGGCCTGCCTGCGCTATGGCGCCGCCGTCGTCGTGATGGCCTTCGATGAGGTCGGGCAGGCGGATACGGCGGACCGCAAGGTGTCGATCTGCCAGCGGGCCTACAAGCTCCTCACCGAACAGATCGGTTTCCCCGCCGAGGACATCATCTTCGACCCGAACATCTTCGCCGTCGCCACCGGGATCGACGAGCACAACAACTACGCCGTTGATTTCATCGAGGCCACGCGGCGCATCAAGCAGAGCCTGCCACATGCCCGGATCTCCGGCGGCGTCTCCAACGTCAGCTTCTCATTCCGGGGTAACGAACCGGTACGTCGTGCGATCCATGGGGTATTCCTGTACCACGCCATTGCGGCGGGCATGGACATGGGCATCGTCAACGCCGGCGACCTGCCGGTCTATGACGACATCCCCGCCGAACTGCGCGAGGCCGTCGAGGACGTGATCCTCAACCGCAAGCAGCGAACGAACATCTCCAACACCGAACGCCTGGTGGAGCTTGCGCCCAAGTACAAGGGCGGCAAGTCCGAGGCCAAGGGGCCGGACCTTACCTGGCGCGAGAAGGACGTCGGCGGCCGCATCACCCACGCCCTGGTCCACGGCCTGACCGACTATATCGAGGCCGACACCGAGGAGGCCCGGGCCGCAGCCGAGCGCCCGCTGCACGTCATCGAAGGCCCGCTGATGGACGGCATGAACGTGGTCGGCGACCTGTTCGGCGCGGGCAAGATGTTCCTGCCGCAAGTGGTCAAGTCGGCCCGGGTGATGAAGCAGGCCGTCGCCTACCTCGAGCCGTTCATGGAGGCCGAGAAGGCCGGCAAGCCCCGGGTGCAGGCCGGCCGCATCCTGATGGCGACCGTCAAGGGCGACGTCCACGACATCGGCAAGAACATCGTCGGCGTCGTGCTGCAGTGCAACAACTACGACGTCATCGACCTGGGCGTGATGGTTCCGGCCGACCGCATCCTGGACGAGGCGGTCCGGCAGAACGTCGACATCGTCGGCCTGTCGGGCCTGATCACCCCCAGCCTGGACGAGATGGCCTTCGTCGCAGCGGAGATGGAGCGGCGCGGCATGACCATCCCGCTGCTGATCGGCGGCGCCACGACGTCGAAGACCCACACCGCGGTCAAGATCGAGCCCCGCTACAAGGGCGGCCAGACCACCTATGTACTGGACGCCAGCCGCGCCGTGGGCGTGGTCTCCGGCCTGCTCTCCCCCACCGAGACGGCGCGCCTCCAGGCCGAGACGGCGGCGGAATACGTCAAGGTCCGCGAGCAGTTCGCGCGCGGGCAGGGCAATCGAGCTCGTTCAACATTGAAGGAGGCCCGCGACAACGCCTTTACGCCCGACTGGACCACCTACGATCCGCCCCGACCCAGCTTCACGGGCACGCGCACCTTCACCGCCTACGACCTGGCCGACCTGGCCCGCCACATCGACTGGTCGCCGTTCTTCGCCAGCTGGGAGCTGATCGGCCGCTACCCGCAGATCCTCACCGACGACGTGGTCGGCGAGGCGGCCACGAACCTGTTCGCCGACGCGCAAGCCATGCTGCAGCAGATCGTCGGCCAGCAATGGTTCGAGGCGCGCGGCGTGGTCGGCTTCTGGCCGGCCAACGCCGACGGCGACGACGTGGTGGTCTGGACCGACGAGACCCGCACCACCGAGCGGGCCCGCTTCCACACCCTGCGCCAGCAGATGGCGAAGTCCACCTCCCAGGCGGACGGCGGCCGCGCCAACGTGGCCCTGGCCGACTTCATCGCCCCCATCGGGACCAAGCCCGACTGGATCGGCGGCTTCGCGGTCACCGCCGGCCATGGGGAGGCTGAGATCGCCAAGGCGTTCAAGGCCAGGAACGACGACTATTCGGCGATCATGGCCGCCGCCCTGGCCGACCGGCTGGCCGAAGCCTTCGCCGAGGCCCTGCACCGCCGCGTGCGCACCGAACTCTGGGGCTATGCGCCCGACGAACCGTTCAATGTTGAAGCGATGATCGCCGAGACCTACCGCGGCATCCGCCCCGCCCCCGGCTATCCGGCCCAGCCCGACCACACCGAGAAGGGCGCCCTGTTCCAGTTGTTGGACGCCGAGGCGGCG
This sequence comes from Phenylobacterium sp., assembly GCF_025351295.1. Taxonomy (GTDB): domain Bacteria; phylum Pseudomonadota; class Alphaproteobacteria; order Caulobacterales; family Caulobacteraceae; genus Phenylobacterium. Next base: position 636 of record NZ_JANXWD010000137.1, on the reverse strand, counting down.
ACCGGCCTGGAACTGACCGAAAGCTACGCCATGTTCCCCACCGCGGCGGTGTCCGGTTTGTACTTCGCGCATCCGGAGAGCCACTACTTCGGCGTCGGCCGGATCGAGAAGGACCAGGTGCAGGACTATGCGCGGCGCAAGGGGTGGGACCTGGCGACGGCGGAGCGGTGGCTCGCGCCGATCCTGAACTACGAGCCGGCGTAGGCGGCGGGCGCCGTCGTTGTTGAACCGCAGAAAGTGCAGAAAACGCGGAAGGCGCAGCGGAAAGTCGAGACACACACCACTTTCCCCGCTCGCTCGCCGACTGGAGTGAACGCCCGGACAGAGACGCGGAAATAGGGGACAGTTCTCGATCTAGGAGAACCGATGTCCCAGGAGAAGCGGAGAAGTTTCAGCCGCGAGTTCAAGCTGGCGGTGATTGAGCGGCTGGAGGCGGGCGAGAGCGGCAGCGCGCTGGCGCTGGAGGTGGGCGTCAAGCGCACGATCATCTACCGGTGGCGGGACGCCTGGCGCGTGGGCGGAGCGTTGGCGCTGCGCTCGCAGCGCGGTCGGCCGCCGAAGCTGGAAGCCCAGGAGATGGCCGATGCGCGGGGGGTGGCGGCCAGGGCCGGGGACCTGAGGGAGGCGCGCCGCCAG
>NZ_JANXWD010000136.1 GCF_025351295.1 Phenylobacterium sp. | reverse complement strand
CCGAAGGGTGTAGAGGGTGCTGGCCTGGGCCTGGCCGGCCAGCAGCGGCGCGACGGCCGCCGCGACGACTGCGAGCGCCTCCAAGACGCGGAAATTCCTGGACATCGCGAGCCCCCATTTGCCTTGATCGCAGAGGTACGCCGATGATTTCAGCTGGCGCAACCGGATTCCCCGAACGGGAGCCAAAATCAACTCTCAGAAGACTCAGGACTCGGCTGACAAAGCAGGCGCCGGCGCGGTCCGAATATTCGGACCGCGACTTCACCACCTGTAGTCGACCAGCTCGCGGCTGCGTGAAGTCACGGCCTCTCCTGGCGCGGCTAGCAGTCCCGCCGGGGCCCTGGCGTTGCGAAGTCTGTATTCGACCTGCCGCACCAGCTGCGGTGCGCGATCCAGGGACAGCCGCGACGCCGATGCACGCGCGAGCAGCTTCGCCGCCTGCGCCCACCAGGCCCGGGCCTGACCCGCGTCGCGCAGGCCCTCATGGTCCCCGGCCAGCACGGCCGCCTCGGCCGCGATCCGGGCCAGCACCACATTGTCGGGCCGGGCGTCCGACAGCGCTCGCAGCCGCGTGGCCGTGGCCAGGGCCGGTCTGAGGCTGGCCTCCAGCCCGGCCGCCGAGTCCGCCCGCTGGGCGGCGATCTTAAGGCTGAGGGTCTCGGCCACGCCCAGCTCCTGGGTGAACAGGGAGGTGTCCTTGCTGGCCATCGCGCGCACCAGGTCCAGGGCGCGCGTGGCATAGCCCTGAGCGACACCGAGGTCGCCGGACTCCAGCGCCGTCTGGGCCAGCAGCAGCTGGGTGACGGCCGAGGCGCGGCGGTAGATGTTGTCGTCCGGCTCAGCCGCCACCAGCCGGTCACTGTCAGCCTTGGCCATCAGCATCAGCGGCATCGCCCGCGCGCGCTGTCCGCTGGCCAGCAGCAGGCGCGCGCTGGCCACGCGGTTGACGCACAGCGCCGCGATGGAGCCGGTGTCGCTCGGCGAGGCGGCGATCAGGCCGCCGATGATCCGGGCCTCCTCGGCGCGGGACGTCAGCGCCGCATCGACATGTCCGCGCAGCCCTTCGGCGGCGGCTACCCAGGCGTACATCTGCGCCAGGTCGGTCTGGCGCGAGGCGTCGGCGGGCGCCTTGCGCGCCAGCGCCGCGTTGATGGCCAGCGCTCGCTGGAACGACGCCGCGGCCTCGTCCGGCTGGCCGGCGTCCAGCTGCAGCGAACCCAGGTCCTGGTTCGCATAGGCGACCTCGGCCTGCCAGCTCTCCTTGCCGGGGTCGATCTGCACCAGGCGGTCGGCCAGCCGCCGATAGCTCTCGAACGCGTCGCGCGCGACGCCGTCCTGTCCGCGCCCCAGGGCGATGTAGCCCACCCAGAACACGCTCTGGGCGTGGTCGAAGATGCGCTCCGGGTCGTCCGGCCGCTGCCGCAGCAGCTCGGCGGTGGTGCGCGAGGCCTCCTGGAAGCGGGCCAGCGCCGCCGCCGGATCGCCCCGCCGGTCGCGCATCTCGCCCAGCATGTGCAGCACCCGCGCCCGCCGGCCCAGCGCCGTGGCCTCCACCCCGTGGGTCTTCTGGGCGTCGTAGTAGGCCAGGGCGCGCTGGCCCACGGCGTCCAGGGCGTCCAGCCGCCCGGCCGGCTCCAGCTTCTTGCGCAGGTCGCCGATCATGAACTCGACGAGCCCCTCCGCCTGGGCGCGCTGGGCCACCGCCTCGTCCCGCTCCCGCAGCGCGGTGACCGACAGCGCGGCGAACACCGCCGTCAGCATCACCGAGGCCGCGGTGATGGCGATCATCTGCCGCTGGCGCCGGCGCGCGTCGCGCTGGACAAGGTGGTCCAGGTCGACGTGCAGGATTCCCGAGATCAGCTTGAGCAGCGCCAGCCGACGTCCGTCGCCGACCTTGCGCAGGTCCGCCGCGATCGGCTCGGTGGGGGTCGTCCCGACCGTGCCGTCCGGCTCCAGCTGGAAGCGCAGCGCCCGGGGGAAGCACTCCTGGTCGGCGGACTCGGGGGTGTTGGATGCGTAGGGTTCGCCATCCACGATCACCGCCAGGACCCGGTCCTCCCCGTGCCGGCTCTTGAAGTAGCGGATCTCCTCTTCCACCCAAGGCGAGCGCGCCGAGCGCCGCGAGCAGATCACCACCAGACAGGCGGACTCCTGCAGCGCCGCGTGCAGCCGGTCGCCCAGATCGGTGGCCGCGCTCAGCTCCTCCCGGTCGCGGAACACCGGTCGCAGGTGTTTGGGTGTCGGCCCGTGCGGCGAGGCCTGTCCCACCAGCCGGGAGGGGACGGTGTAGCCCTCCAGGTGCCGATGCAGCCACTGCGTCCAGCGCACGTCGGCGTGGCTGTAGCTGAGGAACGCCCAGTACTTGTGCGCTCGCTCTGACATCCTCCCGGCGCCCCTCCGGCGGCGCCGGCCGCCCGAGCCGTCACCATAGCGCGGTTTGTCGAGGGGAGGAGTCCGCGTGTCGCCAGACGCCAGCCAGACCCTATCGCGTGCCCTTCGCCGCCGCGACGTCCGCCTGCCGGGCCGCGGACAGGATGCTGGGCAGGGAGTAGTTGCCTTCGTGGCAGGCGTATTCGTAGATCGGCCCCTCGGCCGGACGGAATACCATCTCGCCGCGCCAGGCGCGGGTGAACAGCGTCGGGTCCTCCACCTGGAACAGGTAGGTGATCTCGGTCGCGCCGGTGCGGGTGAACTGCTCGACCACGCGGCTGCGGTCCGACAGGCTGAGCTCGTCGCTGATCCGGGTTAGGCCCGGGCGGCGGTGCGTGGTCTCCACCACCAGGGTGCGGCCTTCCCAGCGCCCCACCGAGGCGCCCGGCCACTCCGCCGGCTCATGCGTCGCGGGGCCGGCGACGCCCAGCCGCACGATCCGCACGGCGTGGTTCTTCTCGGTATAGATCGCTACGTGATCGCGGGTCTGCACGATCTCGATCACATTGGCGTCGTGGGTGTTGACGATCGGGGCGCTGTCGCCGGTGCCGGTCAGGCAGCGCTCGTCGGTGTCGCGAGCCTCCACATTGTCGAAGTCGTCCGCCGGCTCCTTGTCGAGGTGCAGCCGCACGCGCGCCGCCGCGGTCCAGGGGATCTGTCCGTCGGGCGGATCGACGATCCAGGACGATCGGATCTCGCCTCGGATGCGGGCCAGGCCCGGACCCTGATCCGGGAACTCCGACTCGTTCTGGCCGAGCACGTCCTCCTTGCTGGCCACCTCCCCGTGCAGGGCCCGGCGCGGCGCCTCGTAGGCCGCGGCCTCGGCCGGCGTGACCACCAGGGCCTTGAACGCCTTGCGCCGCTCCAGGCTGGTGTACCAGGCGTTGGTCCAGACGCCGCTCAGGTCGTGCGGCGCCGGGCCCGCGCGCGCCGCGCCACCCGCGGCGAACCACGCGCCGACCGTCGCAAGCACCATCCGTCTGTCGATCATCAACACACCCCTGCGGCGACCAGCGGTACCCGTTTCGCGGCGCCGGTCAACGGCGGATCAGGGCCGCCCGGCCGCCGCCGCGGCGTCCGCCTGCCGCGCCGCCGACAGGACCGAGGCCACGGCGTAGTTCCCCTCGTGGCAGGCGTATTCGAACAGCTGCCCCTGTGCCGGCCGGAACACCAGCTCGCCCCGCCAGGGACGGGTGAACAGGTCGGCGTCCTCCACCCGGAAAGCGTACAGGATCTCGGCCGGGCCGGTGCGGGTCAGCCGCTCGATGACCCGGGTCGCCCCAGACTCGAACAGCCGCTGGCCGCGGCCGGTCACGCCGGGCCGCAGGCCCTCGGTCTCCACCACCAGGGTGTCGCCCTCCCAACGGCCGACCGAATCCCCCATCCACGACGGCGGCAGGTTCCTGGGCCGCGACCCGGCCGTCAGCCGCACGATGCGCACGTCGTGGTACTTCTCCGAAAGGATCGCCAGGGTGTCAGGCGTCTGCACGAACTTGAAGTAGTTGGTGTCCGGCCCCGGCAGCATCGGCGCTCCGGCGGCGAAGGAGGCCAGACAGCGCTCGTTATTCGACCGGTCTTCCGGGTTGTCGAACCGCTCCACCGGCGGCTTGTCCAGGCCGAGGCTGGCGATGGCGGCGGCGGTGTAGGGAATGCGCCCATCGGGCGGGTCGATGATCCAGGACGAACGGATCTCGCCGCGAATCCGCGCCAGCCGGTCGCCCCGCTCGGTGAATTCCGACTCCGCCTGGCCTACGTCCCCAGGCTTCGACGGCGGCATGCCGTTCAGGGCCCGGCGCGGCGCCTCATAGGCCTCGGCCTCGGCCGGCGTCAGCACCAGATGACTGAGCTCCTTCGGCCGCTCGAGCTCGGTGTAGGCCGAATGGGTCCACAGCCCGTCGAGGGCGCGGGCCGCGGGTCGATCGCCCGGTCGCGCGTGAGCCATGCCGGCCCAACCCGCCGCCAGCGCCACCAGCATCTGCCGCCTGCCGATCATGCTCACCCCCTGGCGCGCGATAGTGCCCGGCGTCGCTCCGGGCGCCAGCCCCGCGCGCTGGCCGGCCCTCCATTTCGCGGTGAATGCCTCCTGAACACACCGTCCCCAGGCCGTTCAGGCCCGCCGCCCTACCTTGGCGCTCAGTCCTTCAGAGGAGAACGTCATGAAGAAGATCATCCTTGGCCTGGCCGCCGCCGCCGCGACCTTCGCCGCCGGCGCCGCGATGGCCCAACCCTATGGCTATCAGGCCCAGCCCTACGGCTATCAGACCCAGCGCGGCGGCTACGACGACGGCTACAACCGCGGCGGCGATGTCTACGGCTACGGCTATGGCTACGACCGCGCCCGCGACAGCGACCGGGACGGCATCCCGGATCGCGCGGAATGGAACCAGGACCGCGACCACGACGGCCGTCCCGACCAGTGGGACCGCCACGACAACCGCCGCGACCACCAGTGGCGCCATCACCAACACGACCATCGCGACTGGCGTTACGATCGCTACGATCGTTACGACCGCTAAGGCGGATCAGTCGGCGGCGCGGGCCGGGGCGAGCTCGACATGGGTGCGCGCCTGGACAGCCTTCAGGTAGCGGACGATGGCGACCACCTCATTGGGCTCGAAGCGGAACTCGGGCATGGCCGGATGGCCGGTCAGGATGCCCTGCGCCAACCCCGCGCCCAGCTTGTCGATGTCCATCCGCCGGTTCAGCTGGCGGAACGGCGGCGCCTGGGGATTGGCGCTGAGTCCGGTCTTGCCGATGGCGTGGCACATGCCGCAGTTGCGCGCCGCCAGCGCCCGGCCCAGCGCGATGGACTCGGCCGGCGTCGGTTCCGGCAGCGTCGCCGCGGCCGGGCCGGCTAGGAGGGCGGCGGCCAGGGCGAGGGCGCCGGCCAGGGGTGTCGCGACCTTCATGGTCCAGTCTCCGCAGTGCGCCGTATTGAGGCGGCCACCATGGGCCCCCAGCGGGGGATCGCCTTGACCTCGGTCAACCCGCTGGCGGACGTTGTCAGGCCGGGATCAGCGGGACCGGCTCGGGGCTGCGGACCGCCAGCCGCGGGCGGGTGCCCAGCGCCATCAGCCGCGCCAGGCCTTCGCCGGCCGGCGCCGTCGCGACCCGGTCGAACACCGCCAGATAGGCTTGCGCGATCGCCTCGATCCGGTAGCCGTCCACCGCCGCCGCCAGCGCCGCCACATCGGGGGCCGGGGCGGCGAGCTCGGCGCCGAGCGCGTTCGCCAGCGCCTGGGCGTCGCCCACCGGCGTGACCGCCCCGCAGCCGGTCCGGGCGATCAACTCGTGGGTCGCCGGCGTGCAGTCGGTGCTGACCACCGGCCGCCCGGCCGCCAGGGCCTCGATCACCACGGCGCCATAGCCTTCCCAGCGCGACGACAGCAGAAACACCCGCGCCCGGTCCAGCCAGGGCCGGATGTCCGGCACGAAGCCCGGCATCTCGACCCGGTCCGCCACCCCGAGCCGCCGCGCCGTCCGCGCCAGCTCGGCCCGCAGCGGGCCTTCGCCCAGGATCACCAGCCGGGCGGTCCGCTGCGGCAACAGGGCGAAGGCCCGAAGGGCCAGGTCGAAGTCCTTCTGCGGCGCCAGCCGCCCGGCCGCGAGGATGGTCTGGCCCCCCGGCGGCAGCGGGCACGGCGGCGGCAGGCCGGCGGCCAGGGCCGGCAGCGGCAGGACGGTCGTGATCCGCCGGCCCAGGACCCCATCAGCCTCTCGCGCCCCCTCGTCCGACAGCGCCACGGCGGCGGCCACATGGCGCATGGTCCTGCGCAGCCGGGCGTCGAACAGCGCCTGGCGCAGCGGCCCGCGGTCCAGCCGGCGCAGCGGCGAGCTGATCTGGGCCACCACCGGCGGCGCCTTGGGCCCGAACCGCGCGAGGAACGGGGCGATCGTCGGCCAGTGGAAGTTGCCGGGTACGAACAGCACGTCCGGGGCCGAGGCGGCGAAGGCGTCGGCCACCGCCTGGCCCAGCCGCCGCCGCGACCCGGGGCCGCGCGGAATGGCGGGCCGCGGCTCCAGCACCGTGACCTGCGGGCTCACCAGCGCGCGCTGCGGCCCTTCGGCCGAGCCGCAGATGAGGGTCACCCGCCGGCCCATGGCGGCCCACTGGTTGGCCAGCCGGATCGCGACCCGCTCCGTGCCGCCGGTCGAGAAGTCGTGAAGCACAAGGCCCACCGAGGGGCCGGAGTCACCTTCGGCGCGCGCCGCAAGGCCGATCGTCCTGGAATACATCCCGCTCCAACACGCTGCCGGTCCGGGTTTCCCCGGGCCGTTCACCCCACTGGAACGACGCCACGGTCGGGAAACAGCCTCAGGGCGGCGGCCGGCTCAATGCCCCCGGCGCGGCAGTACATGCAGCGCCCCGGCGATCGCCCCGCCCACCACCAGCCCGACCACGGCCGAGCCCGCGGCGAACACCGCCCAGGCCGCGAGGCCGCCCACGCCCGGCGCCTGGCCGGCCCAGGCCGAGGCGGCGTTCAGCCAGCCGGGCATGGGCGTCAGGCCGAAGTGCTCCAGGCCGTGCACCAGGATGCCGCCACCGACCCACAGCATGGCGGCGGTTCCGACCTGGGTGAGGGCGTCCATCACGATCGGCATGCCGCGCACCAGCCCGGCGCCCACCGCCTGCAGGACCCGCGAGCCGCGCCGCGCGAGGTTCAGGCCGATGTCGTCCATCTTCACGATCAGGCCGACCACGCCATAGACGCCGACCGTCAGGGCGAAGCCCACCACCGCCAGGGCGGCGGCCTGCAGCGCCAGCGGCTGGGTCTCCACGCTGCCCAGCGCGATGGCCATGATCTCGGCCGACAGGATCAGGTCGGTCCGCACGGCGCCCGCCACCTTCACCGTCTCCAGCTCCGCCGAGCTCAGGGCCAGCTCCTCGGGCGCGTCGCCGGTGTCCTCGCCGTGCAAGGCTTCCAGGATCTTCTCTGTGGCCTCGTAGGCCAGGTACGCGCCGCCCAGCATCAGGATCGGCGTGATTGCCCAGGCCGCGAAGGCGCTCAGCAGCAGCGCGCCCGGCAGCAGGAACAGGAACTTGTTCCGCAGACTGCCCATGGCGATCTTGAACACGATCGGCAGCTCGCGGTCGGGCGTGAAGCCCATGGCGTAGCCCGGGGTGACGGCCGTGTCGTCCACCACCACGCCGGCGGCCTTCACCCCCGCCTTGCCGGCGGCGCCTGCGATGTCGTCCAGGGATGCGGCTGCCAGCTTGGCGATGCCGGCGACGTCGTCCAGCAGGGCGACCAGTCCGAACGACATCGGGCGGCGTCTCGTCTTCGACCGGCCGCGCAGGGCCCAGGAGCGGTCTGCGTACGGCCCCTGGCCAGGTCGGTAAAGGGCGGCGAGGCCGCGTGCGGCCATGGCGTGTCGGCCTGGCGCTCCACAACCCCCAGCTTTGCCATAGCCCGCTGGTCAAACGACGGTCAGTATGCGAGGCGAGCGGCCGGGGCTGTTGGCGTTCGTCGGGTGTCGGCGTCGCGGCGTTGGGTGCACGGAGGGCCGATGTCAGAGCAAGAGGCGGTCGCCGGCGCGAGCGCGGCGCTGGCCCGGGGCGATCTGCTGGCGGCCTACGACCTGGCGCAGCGCCGGGCCGACGCCGAGAGCCCGACACTCGACTACCTCAAGGTGCTCATCCTGGCCCGGCTGGGCGACACCGATCGCGCGCTGCAGCTCTACGATGTCTATGGCCTGGGCCAGCGGGAGGACGTCGACGCCCTGGCCCTGAAGGCGCGGCTGCTGAAGGACAAGGGCTTCGGGGCCGGCGAGCCGAGCGTGCCGATCCTGCTCGAGGCCTGCAAACTCTATACCTCGGTGTACCGGCGCACCCGCGACGCCTATCCGGCCATCAACGCCGCGACCCTGGCGTGGATCGCCGGGCGCAAGGCGCTGGCCCAGCTGCTCGCCCGCGTCACCGTCCGCCGGACCCAGGCCGAGATCGACCCCGGCTACTATGGGTGGGCGACGCTCGCCGAGGCTCTGTTGGTGCTGGGCGACATGGCCGGCGCCGCGACCGCGCTGGGCGCCGCGATGGCGGCGCCCGACGCCGATGCGGGCAAGCGCTCGACCACGGTGTTGCAGCTGCAGCGGCTGGCCCGCAGCCTGGGCGGCGGCGCGCAGGTGGAGGCGCTGCTGGCGCAGATCCGCCCGCCGCGGGTGGCGACCTACTGCGGCCACATCTTCACCGGCGGGGTGGACCTGGAGCGGCGGCTGGGGGCCAGTATCCGGGCGGCGATCGAGACCGAGCAGGTCGGCTTCGCCTATGGCTCGCTGGCGGCCGGCGCCGACATCGTGATCGCCGAGCAACTGCTGGCCCACGGCGTGGAGCTGCATGTGGTGCTGCCGGTCACCGAGCCCGATTTCATCAAGCAGTCGGTCACCCCGGCGGGCGAGGGGTGGCTGGCCCGCTACACCGCCTGCCGCAAGGCCGCGGCCTCGCTGACGCTGGCCAGCAACATGAGCCACGTCGGCGGCCAGGGTCAGTTCGCCTATGCGTCCAAGGTCGCCATGGGCATGGCGCGGCTGCGGGCGCGGCATCTGAACGGCGACGCCGTGCAACTGGCGATCGCCGAGGAAGCCGCCGGGAGCGGCACGGTGACCCGCTCCGACATCCGGTCGTGGCGCGAGACCGGCGGCCGCTCGGTGGTGATCGAGACCGAGCCGCTCGAACGGCCGCCCCGGCCGCAGGCCCCGGCCGAGCCCGAGGCCATCCGTCATACCCATGGCCTGATGTTCACCGACTTCCCCGGCTATGCGCGGCTGGAGGAGCGGGTGCTGCCGATCTTCTGGCGCGAGGTGATGGGCCGCGCCGCCCAGACGCTGAGGGCCCACGGCGACAACATCCTGCACAGCAACACCTGGGGCGACGCGCTCTATGTGGTGTTCGCCGACGTGCTCTCGGGGACCAAGGCGGCGCTCGAACTGTGCGAGTGCTTCAAGGAGGTGGACGCCGGGGCGCTGGGCCTGCGCGGCGGCGCCACCATGCGTATCGCCCTGCACTATGGGCCGACCTATTCCGGCCTCGACCCGGTTACCGGGCGGACCACCTACTACGGCTCGGAGGTCGCCCGGGCCGCGCGCATCGAGCCGGTCACCCCGCCCGGCAGCGTCTATGTCACCGAACCCTTCGCCGCGATCCTGGAAATGGAGCCGGGACACAGCTTCGTCTGCAACTATGTGGGCAAGGTGGAACTGCCGAAGGGGTACGGGATCTACCCGCTGTACCACCTGAAGGCGGCGTAGGTGTCTGGTCTCGGAGGCGCAATGACTCGAAGTCCCGAGAGTCCTCACTCCCGTTGCTCGTCATCCCCGGCCGTGTGCCGGGGATCCATGCCTCAGCTTGCGCGATTCCGTGCGGCAGGCCGCGCGGCGCGGCCTGCTCCCGCGACTGGGCCGGCGGGACGATGGATCTCCGGCACAAGGCCGGGGATGACGGGCGAGGGGTGAGGATCGACCGGGGCTGACCCAGCATCGGTTCATCCGCGGTTCAGCGCGGACCCCACATATTGTCATCACCGACGGCCGCCGCGCTCTCCCGTCCCTCGATAGCGGCGACCGAAGGCAAACACGACACGCAACCTAGGGCGGCGCGTCACCTTGCGGTGGCGCGCCGTTCCGGTTTCTACGGGTCTAGGCGATGGAGAGGCCGCGGCGACGGCGGATCAGGCTGCCCACACCGCCGAAACCAAGGATCATCAGAGCCCAGGACGCCGGCTCGGGCACGCCGCCGGCCGCAGGGGCCAGGTTCGACGACACGCTGATGATGTCGAACGAGTAGCTGCCCGGGTAGGCGAAGCTGACGCTGGTGATCGGCGCATCGGACAGGAATCCGATGAACTGCGCCGTGTCGGTCGGCGTGATCACGAAGCTGTCGCCGGTGCTGAGCGTCAGGGTCGCCAGGGATCCGATGTTCACATAAGACCCGAAGTTGAACCCGAACGCGGTAACGCCCGCGCTGGCGATGCTGCCTGACATCCCGACGTCCGTGTTCTGGAACGCCAGGAAGTCCTTGCCGTAGTTCATGGTCGCGGCGGAATCGATCACGAAGATGATCGGCGATCCGCCATCGGCCACATTGGCCGGGGTCACGTCGTTCTTGAACGTGAAGCCGTTGAACGTCACCGGATTCGACTCGACGTCGAAGCCCGGCGGCGTCCCGCTCAGCGATGTGAACCCGAAGGTCGTGAGGCCCGATGCGGCGGCGTCGAACGCCGCCTCGGAGTTGTACTGCACGACGGCCGCGGTGGCGGGCGACGCCATCGCGATGACGCCAGCGGCGGCCACGCCCAGAATCAGGGCGTGAAAATTCAGTCTAAGATACAAATGCATACAGTTCCCCGGCGCACTAGTGCAGCTGTGCGGGCCGCATGGATACGTGTCGGATTAACGATAGGGGCGCCGCCTGCGGGCGAGCAAGTCCCTTCCCCCTCAAGGGGAATTCGCGGGATCACGCCTCCGCGCTGACCGGGCCGGCAGGTTGGGCGGCTCCCCGCTCAGTGCTGGTGCTCGCCGCGACCGCACATCCGGTGCGAGACCCCGTCCATCCACATGATCTGGACGCCGGGACTCCAGGTCAGGGTGCGGCGGCCGTCGGTCCAGGTGAGCTTGGCCGGCCCGCCGGTCCAGGCTTCGACGGGCAGGGCGTGGGGGCCGTCGCCGGCGTCGACGATGGCCACAAAGCGGGCGTCGCGGGTGGCGAACTGGGCGGTCAGGTTGCCCCCGTCCTGGCACTTGAAAGTGGTGTGCGCCGGGGTCGCCGTCGCCTGCACCGCGGCGGCCTCGCGCCGTTCGGGCCGCGACACCGACCGCGCGGGCGAGACCGCGGTTGCGACCGCCACCAGCAGGACGGCCGTTCCGAGTGTCGCCATTCTGCAAGCCCCCAGGCGGCGGATGATGGCGCACGCTCTGCGGTTTCGGCGGGCCGGTCAACGCGCCGGCCCTTGCGGTCGGTGTCACAACACAAGTGATCGTTGTTCATATGACTTGAGTTGTCCCGGCTCCTGGGCTCTGCTCAGGCCAGCAAACGCCGGGAGGGCGCCATGAGCCTCGACACTTCGGACCGCGCCAGGGCCGCCGCCGCGCCGGCCCTGGACTTCGACCCGGATGCCCTGCGCGCCCGGTACCGGGCCGAGCGGGACCGGCGGCTGCGGCCCGACGCCAATGCGCAGTATGTCGAGGTCGCCCAGGACTTCCGCCACTACATCGACGACCCCTATGTCGACCCGGGCTTCACCCGCGCGCCGCTGACCGACGAGGTCGACGTGCTGATCGTGGGCGGCGGGTTCGGCGGCCTGCTGGCCGGCGCCCGGCTGCGCGAGGCTGGGGTGAAGGATATCCGTATCCTGGAGAAGGGCGGCGACTTCGGCGGCACCTGGTACTGGAACCGCTATCCCGGCGCCCAGTGCGATATCGAGAGCTATATCTACCTGCCGCTGCTGGAAGAGACCGGCTTCATCCCCAAAGAGAAGTACAGCTTCGCCGCCGAAATCCGCGCCCATGCGCGCCGGATCGGCGAGACCTTCGACCTCTATGGCGCCGCCTGCTTCCAGACCGAGATCGAGGAGATGCGCTGGCTGGAGGACGAAAAGCGCTGGCTGATCACCACCAACCGCAACGACCGCATGAAGGCGCGCTATGTGGTGACCTCCAGCGGGCCGCTGAACCGGCCGAAGCTGCCGGGTATCCCGGGGATCGAGACCTTCAGGGGCCACAGCTTCCACACCAGCCGCTGGGACTATGCCTATACGGGCGGCTCGTCCGAAGGCGGCCTGGACAAACTGGCCGACAAGCGCGTGGCGATCATCGGCACCGGCGCGACGGCGATCCAGTGCGTGCCGCACCTGGGGCGGCACGCCAGGCAGCTCTATGTGTTCCAGCGCACGCCCTCCTCGGTCGACGTACGCGGCAACCGGCCCACCGATCCGGAATGGGTGAAGACCCTGACGCCGGGCTGGCAGAAGCGGCGGATGGAGAATTTCAACACCCTGGTGGCCGGCGGTCAGCAGGACGAGGACCTGGTCAGCGACGGCTGGACCGACATCATCCGCAACCTGGGCGCCGCCGTCGTCGCCCGGGCGAAGGCCGGCGGCAGTCTCACGCCCGAGGAACTGGGCCGCGAGATGGAGCTCAGCGACTTCCGCAAGATGAACCAGGTCCGGGCGAGGGTGGACGCCCTGGTCCAGGACCCGGCCACCGCCGAGCAGCTGAAGCCCTGGTATCGCCAGTTCTGCAAACGGCCGACCTTCAACGACGACTACCTGCCGACCTTCAACCGGCCGAACGTGACCCTGGTGGATACCCTGGGCCGTGGCGTGGATCGGGTGACCGAGACCGGGCTGGTATTCGACGGCGTCGAATATCCGGTCGACTGCATCATCTTCGCCACCGGCTTCGAGGTCGGCACCGCCTACACCCGGCGCGCCGGCTTCGAGGTCCATGGCAAGGACGGCCGCACCCTGACCGACCACTGGGCTTCGGGCCTGAAGACCCTGCACGGGTTCTACAGCCACGGTTTCCCCAACTGCTTCCACCTGGGGATCACCCAGAACACGCTGACGCCGAACTTCCCGCACATGCTGGAGGAACAGGCGCGCCACGTGGCCGAGGTCGTGCGCCAGGCGGGGCTGCGCCAGGCCCAGGTGGTGGAGCCGACCTCCGAGGCCGAGGCCGAATGGGGCGACACCATCAAGCGCAATGCGCTCGACAGCCTGGCCTTCCGGCAGGCCTGCACGCCCGGCTACTACAACGGCGAGGGCAAGGCCGGTGAGGGCGCCGGTCTCTTCGACGGCCTCTATGGCCCCGGCTCCGACGCCTTCTTCGCCCTGGCCCGGGCCTGGCGCGAGGACGGCAAGCTGGACGGCCTGGCGGTCGGCTGAGCTACTTCGCCGACCGGGCCTGGGCCGCGATCTCCAGGTCCCGGATCCGGTCGTCGTAGGCGCCGGCCAGGAGGTCGCGATCCGAAACGTTGGCGTGCGCGCGGCGCCAGGCGGTCTGGGTCCGTTCCAGCGTGGTGGGATCGGCGACCGCCTGCGCGGCCCGGTCGTAGGCGGCGATCAGCTGGCGGTCCTTGGCGGCGATGCTGGGATAGCCGCAGACCAGCCGCTCCACGGCCGTGGGCAGCGCCAGGCAGGGATTGGCGGCCCTGGTCGCCGCGAATGGGGTCGCCGCGAACGGGGTCGCCGCGAACGGGGTCGTGACGACGGCGCTGGCTTCGTCCTTCGGTGGCGGCGCCAGGATCGGCGCGGCGCGCGCCACCATCATGCGGGCCGGGGCGACGTCGGCCGCGGCGCCGGTCCCGCCGATCTCCGGCAGGCTGAGGCCCCAGCCCAGGCCGATGGCCACCATCGCCGCGCCGGCCGCCAGCAGGCCCATCGCCGGGCCCGGCCGCCGCCTGAGCGGAGTCGACAGCAGGAGCGCGGGCTCATCCTCGGGCAGCGGGTCGCGCTCGAACTGCAGCCGGCCCGGCGCCCACTGCGGCGCCCGCGTTGGCCGTAACGCCAGCTCGGCGACCAGCTTCGCCTCCAGGACGTGCTGCTTGCGGCCGCGGGCGACCTCAAGAAGTCGCCTCAACTCCGGCCCCCCCAGCGCGGAGAGTTCGATCTGCAGCATGACGCCCCACGATATCCGTGCCGCGGCGGACCCGTCCCCCGACGCACACCCCTGGCGAAACCTACAACGCGCACCTGGCCCGACACCAGCCCGTCGCCGCGCCAGGCCCGCCCAAATTTGCCGTTCGCCGGCGCGGCGCTATCGCATAACGTGTTCGTCAGTGCGTAGAACTCAGGGGGGTGGGTCATGAGTACGATCACATTCGCCGAGATCTATGCCGGGCTGCAGTACACGGACCATGAGCGGTGGTCGGGCACGAGCGTCACCTTCAGCATCCCCACCCTCAGCAGCGTCTGGTCGCCCGGCTCCTACGGCCCGACGGACGAGCCGTAAAATGCGGTCTACGGCGTGCTCGATTCCGGGCAGCGCGCCGCGTTCGTCTCCGCCGTCGACGCGTGGGCCCGGCTGATCGATTTCAAGGTCGTCCAGGTTGCCGATGACGGCGAGTACTGGAGCACCCTGTTCCCGGCCTACGACTCCTCGTGGAGTGAACGCCCGGACAGAGACACGGAAATAGGGGACAGTTCTCGATCTAGGAGAACCGATGTCCCAGGAGAAGCGGAGAAGTTTGAGCCGCGAGTTCAAGCTGGCGGTGATTGAGCGGCTGGAGGCGGGCGAGAGCGGCAGCGCGCTGGCGCTGGAGGTGGGCGTCAAGCGCACGATCATCTACCGATGGCGGGACGCCTGGCGCGTGGGCGGAGCGTTGGCGCTGCGCTCGCAGCGCGGTCGGCCGCCGAAGCTGGAAGCCCAGGAGATGGCCGATGCGCGGGGGGTGGCGGCCAGGGCCGGGGACCTGAGGGAGGCGCGCCGCCAG
>NZ_JANXWD010000123.1 GCF_025351295.1 Phenylobacterium sp. | reverse complement strand
GGCGCGGTCTATCTCTTCGCCGGAAAGGCCTTCTGCGCCTGTGGGAGCAAGATGTACGTGTGGAGCAAGTCCCCCAAGTACATCTGCCAGGCCTGCCGCAACAAGATCCCTATCGACGATCTCGAAGAAGTGTTCCGTGCGCAGCTCTCGCAATTCCTGCTTTCGCCCGATGAGATCGCCGCACACACCGAAGCCGCTGACGTCGCGGCCGGCGAGCGCGGCGCCCTGATCGAAAGCACCGAGGCCGAACTGCGGAAAGTCGATGCCGAGAGCGACAAGCTCTATCAGCTGTATCTCGCCGACAGCCTGTCCAAGGAGGACTTCGGCCGGCTGCACCGCCCGCTTTCCGAGCGCCGCGCACAGCTCGGCGACGAGCTGCCACGCCTCCAGGCCGATCTCGATGTGCTGCGCATCGGCATCCACTCACGCGAAACGGCGCTCTCAGATGCGCGCGATCTTGCCGGACGGTGGGAGAGCCTTCCCTTCAATGAACGAAGACAGATCGTTGAAACCATCACCGACCGCGTCACGGTCGGTGACGGCGAAGTCGAAATAGCCCTGCTATATTCGCCTTCGCGAACTACCGGCCAAAACCCCACGCACGCACAGGGGTTCATCGCCGCCACCAGCTGGAACCGCGCCGGGTAGCGGATGTGGGCGTTCGCCCGGGCCACCACCACCTCGCCGGTTTCGAGGGGTTGCCGGAGTGAATCGAGGGCCTGGGTTCCGAACTCGGGGAGTTCGTCCAGGAACAGGACACCGTTGTGCGCAAGGCTGACCTCGCCGGGCTTGGCCTTGAGCCCGCCGCCGGTCAGCGCCGCCATGCTGGCGGAATGGTGGGGCGCGCGGAACGGCCGGGCGCGGGTCAGCTGGCCCTTGGCGATCAGGCCGGCCACCGAGTGGATCATCGAGGTGGCGAGCAGCTCCTCGGGCGTCAGCGGCGGCAGGATGCCGGGCAGGCGGGCCGCCATCATCGACTTGCCGGAGCCGGGCGGGCCGATGAAACTGAGGTTGTGGCCGCCGGCCGCGGCGATCTCCAGCGCCCGCTTGGCGTTCTCCTGGCCCTTGACGTCGCGCAGGTCGGGCACGCGCTCGCCGTCCAGCATCGGTCCAGGCTTGGGCGGCGACAGCACCTGGGTCCCGCGGAAGTGGTTGACCAGGGCGATCAGCGACGGGGCGGCCAGGATCCGGGTCTCGCCCGCCCAGGCCGCCTCCGGCCCGCAGGCCTCCGGGCAGATCAGGCCCAGCCCCAGGCCGCCGGCCGCCACCGCCGCGGGCAGGGCGCCGGCCACCGGCACGATCCGGCCATCCAGCGAGAGCTCGCCTATGGCGGCCCAGCCTTCCAGGGCGTCAGGCGGCACGATGCCCATGGCGGCCATCACCGCGAGCGCGATCGGCAAGTCGTAGTGGCTGCCCACCTTGGGCAGGTCGGCCGGGGCGAGGTTGGCGATGATCCGCTTGGCCGGCAGCGCCAGGCCCATGCCCATGAAGGCGCCGCGTACCCGCTCGCGGCTCTCGCCCACGGCCTTGTCGCCCAGGCCCACCAGGATGAAGGCCACGTCGCCGCGGGTGAACTGCACCTCGACGTCGACGCGCACGGCGTTCACGCCGCTGAACGCCAGGGTTACAACCCGCGCCGCCATTCCTCGACCCCCAGCCCTTGTGTCCGGAACACAGTTATCCACAAGAGCATCACAGTGGCCGGCTCAGAGCAAGAACAAATAAAGAACTTTTGGGGAAACTGAGACGATTCCGTGACTTCCGGACGTCTCTTGCACAACAACCTACGGCTGGGCGCGCAGCGCTTCAATGCGCTGCCACATCACGTCGGTGGCATCGATTCCGGTGAAACGCTTCAAGGCCACGGCCCCGGTCGGCGATGTCACGTTGATCTCGGTCAGGTAATCGCCGATCACGTCGATGCCGACGAAGATCAGGCCGCGGGCCTTCAGCTCCGGCCCGATGGCGGCGCAGATCTCACGGTCGCGGGCCGAGAGCTCCACCGGCTGGGCCTCGCCGCCGACCGCCAGGTTGGAGCGGATCTGGCCCTTGGCGGGCACCCGGTTGATCGCGCCCACCGGATCGCCATCAATGAGCAGGATGCGTTTGTCGCCCTTGACCACCGACGGCAGGAACTTCTGCACGATCACCGGCTCGCGGCCGAGCTCGGCGTGCAGTTCCAGCAGGGTGTCGAGATTGGGGTCGTCGGCCAGGTGGCGGGTGACGCCGGAGCCGCCCCGGCCGTTCAGCGGCTTCATGACGATGTCGCCGTGCCGCGCACGGAAATCCAGGATCGCGGCCTTCTCCCAGGTGATCAGGGTCGGCGGCTGCAGGCCGGGGAACTTGGTGACGAACAGCTTCTCCGGGGCGTTGCGCACCTCCACCGGGTCGTTCACCACCAGGGTCTTCGGGTGGACCACCTCGAGGAAGAAGGTGGTGTCGATATAGTGCATGTCGAACGGCGGGTCCTGGCGCAGCAGGATCACGTCGAACTCGGTCAGCTCGGCGCGCCGCCAGGGTCCCAGCGCCGCATGGTCGCCCTTCACCCGCTGGACGGTGACGTCGCGGCCGCGGGCGAACACCCGGCCATCCTCCATCGCCAATGTGGCGGTGGTGTAGACAAACAGCGCATGGCCGCGCGCCTGGGCGGTCTCCATCATCAGGAAGGTGGTGTCGCCCTCGATGCCGATCCCCTCGATGGGGTCCATCTGGACGGCGACCTTCAAAGACATGCGGAACCCCCGGGGTGCAAGCCCTGCCAGATAGGGCCTCTAGGGGCCGGACGCCAGCGGCGGCCGCTTGATGCGGATCCACCCGGGCGGCAGGTCGGTCATCCTGATCCCTTTCAGGATCAGCCTGGCGCCCTGCATCTCGACGACGGTGTCCGAGCCCTCCTGGAGCGCCGTGTAGGCCGTGCCCGGGTCCAGCTGGACGCGGTCGCCCTCGTCGATGGAGAAGTCGAGCACCGTGTCGGTCCCGGCGTCGATGAAGCTGTGGAAGACGTCCGCGCCGCGGCCGCCGCGCAGGGTGTCGTCGCCCCGGTCGCCGGAGACCCAGTCGTCGCCGTCGCCGCCGTCCACCAGGTCGTTGCCCCGGCCGCCGCGCAGCACGTCGTCGCCGCCCAGGCCCTCGATGGTGTCGTCGCCGGGCTTGCCCTTGATGTCGTCGCGGCCCGGGCCGCCGCGCAGGTGGTCAGGCCCGTCGGTGCCGTCGATGTGGTGGTAGGGGGTCGTCTTCGACGCCGTGCGGACCTCCAGCTCATAGCGGGCGCGCCGCGCGACGGTGGCGCGGATACGGGCCAGGGCCTCCGGCGAGGCGGCCGGCGAGGCGGCCATCACCGACCCCAGGCCGGACTCCGTCACCTCGGTGATCACGATGTCGGGGTTGAAGCGGGCGATCAGGTCGGGCCGCCAGGCGCCGTCCTGGATGTGGGCGACGACGATCCGGCTGAAGTGGCTGTAGAGGAAGGGCAGCAGCGCGTTGGAGAAGCTGTCGACGGTGATCAGCAGCACCGGCTTGCCGGGCTCGGCGGTGTCGATGGTCCGCGCGCCGGTCCACTCGTGGTTGGCGGTCAGGTAGCGGATCTGCAGGTTGTCGTCGTCGGCGGGGTCGGCCAGCTCCGGATAGTCGACATGGACGAAGCTGGCGACGCCAAGCATCAGGGCCAGGTTGCGCGGCTTGTTGGCCTCGCCGGCGCGGACCTCCTGGAAGTCCTCCAGCGCGCGGGGGGCCTCGGCCAGGCCCTGCGCGTGCAGCTCGCGCATGAGCGCGGCGTATCCGAGGTAGGCGCCCAGTCCCGTCCAATGGGTGTCGTAGGGGGTGTAGGTCATCAGGCCATACCGGGTATGGCCGGCCAGGGCGCTGTCCAGGTAGAGCACGCGGCCGGCGCCGGAAGCCTTGGCGAGGCGGCTCAGGGTCACCGCCGGGCGGTTGATGTCGAGGTGCAGCCAGCCGGGGGCCTGGGCCGGATAGACCGCGGCCTTCATGGGCGGACTGATGACCAGATAGGCCCTGCCGTGGGCGGCCAGCGCCTCGGTCCGCCCGGCCAGGCCGGCCAGCCAGGCGGTGGCGTCGGCGTCGCTGAGCGGCGGGTCGCCGGTCAAGGCGGCCATGTGGCGGCCGTCGTCGTCGAACAGCCAGCCGTCCCGGCCCACCACCACCCGCGGCGAGCCGCTGACCCCGAACAGCAACCGCAGTCTGTTAAGCGCCCCGATCAGCTGGGCGCGCGGCGGGAAGCGGTCGGCCACATAGGCGTCGACGGCATGGCGGTAGGCGGTCAGATCGCCGAGGCCTTTGGGCGGGGCCGGGGCCCCGGCCAGGACGCGGTTCTCCTCCAGGTCGGGGGCGGGCACGAAGCGCGGCGCGACGAAGGCGGCGACCAGCACCACGGCGGCGGATCCGATCAGCCGCCGCCAGTGGCCGGTGGGGTCGTAGGGGTTCGCGGAGTCGGCCATCAGAACCGGAAATAGAGGAAGGGGTTGAGCGTGGAGCCGGCAAGGATCACCACGCTGAGCAGCAGGCCGGCGATCAGCACCGGCGTCGGGAGCACATGGACGCCCTGGGTATCCAGCCGCGCCTCCAGGGTATGGGCCGCCGCCAGCCGGGGCGCGCGCAGGCGATCCAGCAGCCAGGGCAGGGTCGGGACCGCGAAGACGACGCCGGCCGCCAGCGCCGCCAGCACCTGGTTGTCCAGCAGGATCCGGGTGGCGACCGGCAGCGGCGCCAGCTGGTCCAGCCGCGCCATGGCGGCCAGGTAGCCCAGGGCCCGCGGCAGGCTGTCGGCCCGGAACAGCACCCAGCCGGCCAGCACCACCAGCAGCGCATAGGCGTGGCCCACCGCTCGCGGCGACCGCGCCAGCAGCCGGCCCAGACCGACGCGCTCAATGAGCAGGAAGGCCCCGTGGTAGAGGCCCCAGATCACAAAGGTCCAGGCCGCCCCGTGCCAGACGCCGGTCAGCAGGAAGACCACCAGCAGGTTGCGCACGGTCTTCGCCGCGCCCTGCCGATTGCCGCCCAGCGGGATGTAGACGTAGTCGCGGAACCACGATGACAGGCTCATGTGCCAGCGCCGCCAGAACTCGGTGATCGAGCGCGACGCATAGGGATGGTCGAAGTTCTTCGGGAAGGTGAAGCCCAGCATGAAGGCCAGGCCGATGGCCATGTTCGAATAGCCGCCGAAGTCGAAATAGATCTGCAGCCCATAGCTGACGGCCCCCAGCCAGGCGGTGGCCGGGTCCAGCTCCGAGGGCGGCAGGCCGAAGGCGTGGTTGGCCAGCGGCGCCACGGTGTTGGCGATCAGCACCTTCTGCGACAGGCCGACGATGAAGTACTGCAACCCCAGGCCCAGGCGCTGGGTGTGGCGACGGTCGGCATGCAGTTCTTCGCGGATATGGGCGAAGCGCACGATCGGCCCGGCGATCAGGTGCGGGAACATCAGGATGTAGGCGGCGAACCGGGTCAGGTCGCGCTCGACCTCGACGCGCCGCCCATAGACGTCGACCCCATAGCTGATCAGCTGGAAGGTGAAGAACGAGATCCCCAGCGGCAGCGGCAGATGGAACTCGGGCAGGGGCCGGCCCGGCAGCAGGCCGTTGAGATTGTGGGCGAGGAACCCGGCGTACTTGAAGAAGCCCAGCACCCCCAGGTCCAGGACGATAAGCCCGCCCAGCAGTCCGCCCCGCAGCCGCCGGGTCTCCGCCCGGGCGATCCCCCGCGACCCGGCGTAGTTGGCGAGGATCAGCCCGGCCAGCAGGAAGATGTAGGGGCCCTCGCCCCAGACGTAGAAGGCCACGCTGCCGGCCAGCAGCGCCCCCGTCCGCCAGCCGGCCAGGGCGTAGCCGATGAGGAACACGGGCAGGAAGTAGAAGATGAAGACGATCGAGCTGAAGACCATCGTCCGACGCCAGGCGCTCCAGCCGATTCCACCGGCCTAGTTAGGGCGAGTGTGCGGGCGGCGGCAACCGCCGGTCTAGTTCAGCCGCAATCGCACCCGCTCCCGCTGGGCGCGCGCGGCCAGGGCGGCGCCGCCGTCGAGGGCGGTGGCGCGCTGCAGGGCTTCGAGGGCGCCGGCCAGGGCGCCCTGGCCCTCGCGGGCGGCGGCGACGTCCAGCCAGGGGCGGTGGTCGGTGGCGTCCAGCAGGGCGCGGCGCAGGGCGGCGCGCTCAGCGCGGGCGAAGTCGCCGGCCGCGGTCGCCTGGGCGAAGATCATGTTCTGCAGCCGCAGCAGCACGGCGCGATCGCTGACCGGGGCCATCAGCCGGTCCAGCCGGTCGGCGACGTTGGGGGTCAGCCCGGCATGCAGGGCGCGCCGCGTCAGTTCAGACGGCAGCACCACCCGGCCCTCGGAGAACGGGTCCAGGGCCAGCGGCCCCTCCTCGGTCTCGATGCGCAGCAGGAAGTGGCCGGGAAAGTCGACGCCCTGCACCGTCAGCCCGCAGCGGCGCGCGGCGTGCAGGTAGAAGACCCCGATGGTCACCGCGAGGCCGCGCCGGCGCTCGGCCACGTCGATGACGTCGGCGTTGCGCGGATCGTCGGGGGTGAAGAGGTCGCCGGACATCCCCAGGTCGCCGGCCAGGGTTTCCGCCAGCGCCTCCTCCGGGCTCTCGCGCTTCAGGCGCTGGGCCAGGCGGTCCACGCCCATGGCCGCGACCTCGCGGGCCTGGGCCGGGTCGCGGGCCGGGTCCTCGTGCATGGCGCAGGCGATGGCGGCCTCCAGCAGCGGGAACTCGCCGTCCGCGATCCCCCCGGCGCCGGAGAGGATGGTCTCCGCCTGGTCACGATCCACGGCGCCTCAACCCCCCTTCCACGCGTCAGGTATGTGCCGGGGCAGCCGGCCTGGCGCGAGGGCCAGCAAGTCCAGCCTGACGCCGCAGCGGGCGAGGCTCGGACGCCGCGCGGCAAGGCTGGCGCCAGCCCGGCGCAGGCGATCTCGCTGGTCGAAGCTGACCGCCTCCAGGGCCGCCTCGATCGTCGCGCGGCTCTTGACCTCGACCACCGCCAGCACGTCGCCGCGCTTGGCCAGCAGGTCGATCTCGGCCTGCGGGGTCTTCAGCCGGAAGCCCAGGATGCGATAGCCCCTGGCCATCAGCCAGACGGCCGCCCAGGCCTCGCTGCGCCGGCCCGACAGCCGCGCCCGGCTTCCGCGTTCGGCGCGGGCGTTCACGGCTTCAGCTCCAGCGCCCGGCGATAGAGGTCGCGGCGCGGCAGGCCCAGGGCCTTGGCGACCTCGGCGGCCGCGGCGGCGGGCTTCAGCCGCGACAGCGCGTCGGCCAGGGCGGCGTCGGCGTCGGCCGCCGTGGCCTCGATCTCGCGGCCGGGCGCCACCAGGATCACGATCTCTCCCTTGGGCGCGTCCAGCCTGGGGTCGGCGGCCAGGACATCGAGCGGCCCCCGGTAGAACGTCTCATAGAGCTTGGTCAGTTCCCGGCAGACCACCGCCTCGCGGTCGCCCAGCACCGCGGCCATGTCGGCCAGGCTGTCGGCCAGCCGCGAGCCGCCCTCGAAGAACACCAGGGTCGCCCGCACCCCGGCGAACTCGGCCAGGAAGGTGCGCCGCGCCGCGCTCTTCGGCGGCGGGAAGCCCACGAACAGGAAGCGGTCGGTGGGCAGGCCGCCCGCCGACAGGCCCGCCAGCAGGGCCGAGGCGCCGGGGATCGGGAACACCGCATGCCCCGCCGCCGCCGCCTCGCGCACCAGCCGGTAGCCGGGGTCGGAGATCAGCGGGGTGCCAGCGTCGCTGACCAGGGCCACCCGCTGGCCGGCGACCAGCGCGGCCAGCACCTTGGGCCGCACCCGCTCGGCGGCGTGCTCGTCGTGGCGCTCCAGCTTGGCCGAGAGGCCGTAGGCGTGCAGCAGCTTGCCGGTCACCCGGGTGTCCTCGGCCAGCACCAGGTCAGCCTGGCCCAGCACGTCGAGGGCGCGCAGGGTGATGTCGCGCAGGTTCCCGATCGGCGTCGCCACGACATAGAGCCCCGGCGCCAAAGGCGCGTCGCTGAGCGTGGGCGGCGTGACAGCGCGAACCATGGGCGGGAGGGTTCGCCGCTCCGCCGCCGAAAGGCAAGCTTGGGCGGCAAGAAGCTTGGACGACAAGATCGACGCCGCTGCCGCGGGCTCTGCCTAAGCCGTCGCCAGCTCCGCGGTGAGGCGGTCGAGGACGCGGCGGCCGGCGGGGGTGGCGCGCAGGCGGTGCGGGTCGATCTCCACCAGACCCAGGGCGGTAAAGCGGCGGACGGTGGGGTGGTCGGGCGTCAGGCCCAGCGCCGCCACCTCCTCGAACGGGACGCCGTCGCGGATGCGCAGCCCGCTCAGCAGGCGCTCCTCGGCGGCCTGTCCGGCGGTGAGCATCTCGCGGCTGGCGAACCCGGTCGCGGTTTTGGCAACGGTGCGGATGTAGTCGGCCGGCCTGGCGGCGGCCTCGGTGGCCTCGCGGCGGCCGCCCAAGGTGATCCGGCCGTGGGCGCCGGGGCCGACGCCGACGTAGTCGACGCCCTGCCAGTAGACCAGGTTATGGCGCGAGCGGGCCGCGTCGCCGCGGGCGTGGTTGGACACCTCGTAGGCTTCGAACCCCTGGCCCTCCAGCACCGCCTGGGTGGTGTCGTAGAGGTCGGCGGCCAGGCCCTCGTCCGGCGGGGCCCAGGCGCCGCGGCGCACCGCGCGGTCGAAGGCGGTGCCGGTCTCGATGGTCAGCTGGTAGGGCGAGATGTGCTCGGCGCCCAGGGCGATGGCTGCGCTCAGCGCCTCGGCCCAGGCGGCGGTCGTCTGGCCGGGCAGGGCGTAGATCAGGTCCAGCGACAGGCGCGGGAACGCGCGGGCGGCGGCCTCGGCGGCGCGGCGGCCCTCGGCGGCGTCATGGTTGCGGCCGAGAAACCTGAGCGCCGCGTCGTCCAGCGCCTGCAGGCCCAGCGACAGGCGGTTGACCCCGGCGTCGGCCAGAGCGGCGAAGCGGCCGGCCTCCGCGTCGGTGGGATTGGCCTCCAGGCTGACCTCCAGGTCGGCCGCCGGGGTCCAGAGGCGCCGGGCCTCAGACACGATCTCCGCCGCCCAGGCCGGGTCCATCAGCGAGGGGGTGCCGCCGCCGAAGAAGATCGAGACGAGGTCACGCGGCCCGGTGAGCGCGGCCTGGGCCTCCAGGTCGGCCAGGATGGCGCGGGCAAGGTCAGCGGCCTCGCTCTCGCGACCCCTGGCCTTGAAGACGTTGAAATCGCAGTAGGGGCAGATGCGCGCGCAGTAGGGCCAGTGGACATAGACGCCCAGCGGGACGGGGCCAGGACTTGGCATTCAGGCTGCCCCCTCCTCACCCGTAGGGGGAGGGGAACCATGCGCAGCAGGGTGGAGGGGGCCTGCAGGAAAGATCTCGGCGGCGGCGCGCCCCCTCCACCGCCCCCCCAATGGGGGAGGAGAGAGAGCGATCAGTCTCAAAGCAGGGCGGCCTTCAGCTTCACGAAGGCGCGCGCCCGATGGCTCATGCCGTCCTTGGTGAGGGGCGCCATCTCGCCGAAGGTCTGATCGAGGCCCTCAGGCCGGAAGATCGGGTCGTAGCCGAAGCCCAGCTCGCCGCGCGGCGGGAAGGTGAGCTGGCCGTCTACCCGCCCCTCGACCACCACCGCCGGACCGCCGCCCGGCCAGGCCACCGCCAGGGCCGAGGTGAACCAGGCGCTGAAGTCCTCGGCGCCCACTTCCTCCAGCCGGTCCTCGACCTTCTTCATGGCCATGGCGAAGTCCTTCTGCGGCCCCGCCCAGCGGGCCGAATAGATGCCCGGCGCCCCGTCCAGCGCCGTCACCGAGAGGCCGGAGTCGTCGGCGAGCGTGATCATCCCGCTGGCGTCGGCAGCGGCGCGGGCCTTCAGCAACGCGTTGCCGACGAAGGTGGTCTCGGTCTCGTCGGGCTCCGGCAGGCCCAGGTCGCCCGCCGCCACCAGCTCGAACCGCCCCTCCAGGATCTCGGCCAGTTCGCGCGCCTTGCCGGGGTTGTGGGTGGCCACCACCAGCCGGGTCCCCGGCTCCAGCTTCAACGCCATGACTCGATTCCCCGTTGACCGAGGGCGGACATTAGCGCCGGCCCGGCATGTTGCATTGCGAAAGTTTAATATCGTTACTCGATATTCACGTGATCGAAAAACGATGTGGGCGTATCCACTCATTCATCGGGACACGAGGTTCCGACCCACCAACCGCTGCACCGCAGCATAACCAACTGGAGCTCTAAAATGTTCTCTCAAACCATGAAGCAACTGGACCGCGTCGCCATGATCTTCGTCGTCGTCCTCGCCGCCGCCCCGATGCTGAGCATCGCCGCCCGCGCCGCCTTCCTCTAGGCTCGTCCGCGAGTCATGAGGTTCGTCCGATCCGCCCCGGCCTTCGGCTCAGCGCCGAACCCGCGGCGGATCCAGACGGTTTACGGGGAGAGCAGACCGGCATGCGCGCCTTGGGTCCGGGCTCGGTTTCGAGCTTTCTGAAGATCATCCTCGACGTGGTCTTCGCGGCGCTCTGGATCGGCGTCGCCGTCTTCGCCCTCATCACGCTCGCGGCGCTGCTGCTGAGCGTCAATCCCGACCTCCTGCCCAACATCCGGCTCTCCGGCGACGACGGCCACTACCGCAACACCGCCATCGGCGAGCTGACCAAGAACGGGCCCTCGATCACCAGCGGCCTGCTGGCCGCCGGCCTCTATCTGGCGGGCGTCCTGGTGATTGTGGCCGCCCTGCGCCGCATCTTCACCACCCTCACCGCCGGCGACCCCTTCCATCCCGACAATGTGGCGCGGCTGCGCCTGATCGGGCTGATGCTGGCCGGCCTGGAACTGGGCCGCTACGCCTTCTGGATGATCAGCGCCTGGCTGCTGCCGGGGATCAACCACGTCGAGCCCAGCCTGTCGCTCACCGCCTGGTTCTCCGTCCTCGTGGTCTTCGTGCTCGCGGAGGTGTTCCGCGAAGGCGCCCGCCTGCGCCGCGAAGCCGAGCTGACGATCTAGGGGCCCGCCCATGCCGATCCGCGTAAGCCTCGACCGCGTGCTGCTCGACCGGCGGATGTCGCTGACCGAGCTGGCCGACCGGGTCGGCGTCACCATCGCCAACCTCTCGATCCTAAAGACCGGCAAGGCCCGCGCCGTGCGGTTCTCCACCCTGGCGGCGCTCTGCCGCGAGCTCGACTGCCAGCCCGGCGACCTGCTGATCTACGAAGCCGGCCCCGACGACAGCGCTCTGGACGAGGACGGCGAAGCGTAAGCCTCCCGGAGCCGCTCATCCCGGCGAAGGCCGGGACCCAGATCGCGAACGCCGACGCGGCCTGGATCGGCGCCGAGTTCAACGAACCCGCCTCCACGCCACTCCATCTGGGTCCCGGCCGTCGCCGGGATGAGCGGGACACCCCACGCTGCCTCGCGGGACGGGCGATGCGGCATTGCAGCGCAAACTTATTCATCGAGGTGAGAAATCCTTGATTTCCGCGAGGGCGGCGCCTATGTCCGGCCTACGCTGCACTGCACAACAAGGAGTGACGCAGATGGTCGCCCTGATCGAAAAGTTCCTCGACGCGATGTTCGCCCCGATGGCCCGCGAACTCGAACGCCTGCCGCCGCAGGCTTTCCGCTTCAACGTGTTCTTCTAAACACCCAACGGCATGTCATCCCGGTTTCGCGGCACGCGAATACCGGGACCCACGAACACACAAGGCGCTGTCCTCGGCTGGACAGCGCCGTTTTCGTTTCTTCGCCGAGTGCGCCGGTGGGTTCCGGTCTTTGGCTTCGCCAAAACCGGGATGACACCCTTGAGCGGGGCCCCTACGTCCCCGTCGCCGCCTTCTGCATCGCCACCAGCTCGCCGATGCCCTTGCGGGCCAGGCCGAACAGGGCGTCGAACTCGGCCTGGCTGAAGCCGCGCTTTTCGCCGGTGGCCTGGACCTCGACGATGGCGCCAGAGCCGGTCAGGACGAAGTTGCTGTCGGCCTCGGCGTTGGAGTCCTCCTCGTAGTCGAGGTCGAGCACCGGCACGCCGTTGAAGATCCCGCAGCTCACCGCCGCCACCTGGTCGAGGATCGGGTCGGTGGCGATCACGCCCTCGTCCAGCAGGTATTTCGTCGCCAGGCGGAGCGCCACCCAGGCGCCGGTGATCGAAGCGGTGCGAGTGCCGCCGTCGGCCTGGAGGACGTCGCAGTCGACGGTGATCTGCCGCTCGCCCAGGGCCTTCATGTCGGTGACGGCGCGTAAGGATCGGCCGATCAGGCGCTGGATCTCCTGGGTGCGGCCGGACTGCTTACCCTGGGCGGCCTCGCGGCGCCCTCGCGTGTGGTGGCGCGCGGCAGCATGCCGTATTCGGCGGTAACCCAGCCCTGGCCCTTGCCGCGCAGGAAGCCGGGGACGCCCTCCTCCAGGCTGGCGGTGACCAGCACCTTGGTGTGGCCCGCCGTGATCAGGCACGAGCCCTCGGCGTAGCGGGTGACGCCGGTCTCCAGGGTGATCGGGCGTAGCAGCTCGGGGGTGCGTTCGGAGGGTCGCATGTCGGGTACTCGGGCTGGCGCCGCTTGCGCCGTTGAGGGCCGCGCTTATCCTAGATCGCGAAGGCCTCGTCCATGGGGCGCCAGAGAGACCGCCGCCGCCCATCGTGACGCCTCCCCTGTTCTCCCGCGGGCCCAGCCTCGCCGATATGGATCACCGCGCCCGGGAGATCTTCCGCCGGATCGTGGAAAGCTATCTGGAGACCGGGGAGCCGGTCGGCTCGCGCACCCTGTCGAAGGGCGGGCTGTCGCTGTCCCCTGCCTCGATCCGCAACACCATGCAGGACCTGACCCAGCTGGGCCTGCTGGGCGCGCCGCACGTCAGCGCCGGCCGGCTGCCGACCCACGCCGGCCTGCGGCTGTTCGTGGACGGCCTGCTGGAGGTGGGCGACGTGGGCGAGGACGAGCGGCGGACCATCGAGTCGCGCCTGCTGGCCCACGGCCGCAACTACGAAGATGCGCTGAACGAAGCCTCGTCGATCCTGTCCGGCCTGGCCGGCGGGGCCGGTGTCGTCGTTACCCCCATGCGCGACGCGGGGGTGACCCATGTGGAGTTCGTGGCGCTGTCGGGCGACCGCACCCTGGCGGTGATGGTGTTCGACGACGGCACGGTGGAGAACCGGCTGATCCGCCTGCCGATGGGGGTGACGCCGTCGGCCCTGCAGGAGGCGTCGAACTTCCTCAACGCCCGGATGCGCGGCCGGACGCTGTCGGAGACCAAGGTTGACCTGACCGCCGAGCTGAGCCGGGCGCGGCGCGAGCTGGACGCCACCGCCGCGCGGCTGGTGGAGGACGGGCTGGCGGCCTGGGGCGGCGGCGAGGTCGAGGAGCGGGCGCTGATCGTGCGCGGCCGGGCCAACCTGCTGGAGGACAGCCAGGCCACCGTCGATCTGGAGCGGGTGCGCTCGCTGTTCGAGGACCTGGAGCAGAAGGAACAGCTGATCGGCTTGCTTGACGGGGTCCGCGACGGCCAGGGCGTGCGCATCTTCATCGGCGCCGAGACGCGACTCTTTTCCCTTTCCGGTTCCGCTGTGATCGCGGCGCCCTATATGACGGGCCAGCAGAAGGTGGTGGGCGCGATCGGCGTGATCGGGCCTGCACGATTGAACTATGCCCGGATCATTCCGTTGGTGGACTACACCGCCCGCGTGCTTGGCCAGGTGATGAACGCCTAAGGGTCGCAAGAGAAGAGATGTCCGAAGACGATACCCCCGCCAGCTGGGAAGCCGACAGCCCGTCCGTCGACGCCGAGGTGGAGGCGCTGCAGGCCGAGGTCCAGGGCCTCAAGGAGCAGGTCCTCCGCTACGCCGCCGACGCCGAGAACACCAAGCGCCGCGCCGAGCGCGAGATGAACGACGCGCGCGCCTACGCCATCCAGAAGTTCGGCCGCGACCTGCTCGGCGTCGCCGACAACCTGGACCGCGCCATGGCCGCCGCCCCCGCCGACACCGGCGATGCGGCGGTGAAGAACTATGTCATCGGCGTCGAGATGACCGCCAAGGAGCTGCTCAGCGCCTTCGAGAAGAACGGCCTGAAGAAGGTCGATCCGGCCAAGGGCGACAAGTTCGACCCGCACAAGCACCAGGCGATGATGGAACAGCCCGGCAGTGACGTGGCGCCGGGCGGCGTGATCCAGGTGCTGCAGGCCGGCTATGAGCTGCTGGGCCGGCTGCTGCGCCCGGCCATGGTGGTGGTGGCGGCCCGGAGCGGCGCCGCGGCCCCGGCAGCCAACCCCTACGCTAACGGCGAGGGCGCGCCCGAGGGCGGCGCGCTCGACACCCGCGCCTGAGGGCTCGCGGCAGCACCGTCAGATTGTGCTTCCGCGGAGATGATTCCCCAGCCAAGCGAGTCGCTTTGACTCCGTTAACCATTGCTGGACCTTGGCCTTGGGAGAGCTGGAAGAACCCGTTCTCCGAACCGGGGGATGCAGATGAAGACGAAGATGCTCGCGCTGGCTGTAGGGCTGGCGGTTCTGGGCGCGGCGCAGGCGGCCTCGGCCTCCAGTGTGCTGGCCGCCTACTACAAGGCGACGGCGGGCGGCGACTTCGAGGACCTCTGCTGCAGCACGTCCATCGAGCTGAAGACGGCGCTGGGCCCCAACGGGTTGCCGGTGTGGCTGTCCGGCGAGCCGGTGCAGGAACTAAACGCCAGCAACGAGATCGGGTGGTGGTCCCCCGATGGCTCGCACATCGTGCAGGACGGTCCGTCGGTGGTGGTGGCCCTGCCGTACGCGGACTCCACCCTGTTCACCCCGCACGGGACCGGCTCCAGCAACGGCGGCGCCAACGGCTTTCAGACGGCCCGCTTTAGCGGCGTCTTCAGCACCGCGGGGGCCAGCACCCTGCTGACCTTCAATGTCACGTCGGACGACGACGTCTTCGTGTTCATCGACGGCAACTATGTCGACTCGACGCTCGACGGCATTCACGCCCCCAAGAGCGACGTGTTCTCCACCAGTGTCGGGGCGGGCGGGCACACCTTCAACCTGTTCTACGCCGACCGTCATACCGTCCAGGCGGTGCTGGACTTCAGCGTCGACGGCGCGACCCTCAGCTCCGGGGCGCCTGAGCCGGCCAGCTGGGCGATGATGATCGCCGGATTTGGCGGGGTGGGCGCGATGCTTCGCCGCCGCCGACAGGCGCTCGCGACCGCCTGATCGGCCCGGTCATCCACAGCTAGAACGCCCCGCCAAACCGGCGGGGCGTTTCTCTTTTGGCGCGGGCCTTTTCCCCTTGAGGAATTTGGCTAATGTCCCAGTCCCTTGAAGATCGGGGCGCGTGCGGACGCGGGTGATTCGTTCGCGCGTGTAAGCGAGCCGGGACCGATATGAAGCTGACGATCGAACGCGCGGCGCTGCTGAGGGCGCTGGGGCACGTGCAGAGCGCCGTGGAGCGACGCAACACGATCCCGATCCTGTCCAATGTGCTGCTGTCGGCGGAGCGCGACCGGCTGACCTTCTCGGCCACCGACCTGGACCTGGAGATCGTCGACAGCGCCCTGGCCCAGGTGGACCAGCCGGGCCAGATCACCGCGCCGGCCCACACCCTCTACGAAATCGTCCGCAAGCTGCCCGAGGGCGCCGACGTCTCGCTGAGCTTCACCGGCGAGGACCCGCGGCTGACCGTGGCGGCGGGCCGCAGCCGCTTCAACCTGCCGGTGCTGCCGGCCGGCGACTTCCCGGTGATGAGCGCCGACGGCTTCTCCGGCCGCATGAGCGTGGACGCGGGCGACCTGATCCGGCTGATCGACAAGACCCGCTTCGCCATCTCGGCGGAGGAGACGCGCTACTATCTGAACGGCCTCTATGTGCACACCATCGTGGTGGACGGGGCCGCCCGCCTGCGCGCCGTGGCCACCGACGGCTCGCGCCTGGCGCTGGCCGACATGCCCGCCCCCGAGGGCGCCGCCGGGATGCCCGGCGTCATCGTGCCGCGCAAGACCATCAACGAGGTCCGCCGCCTGCTCGAGGACGCCGGCGAGAGCGTCGACCTGCAGATCAGCCCGCAGAAGGTGCGCCTGGAGCTGGGCGGGGCGGCGCTGACCTCCAAGGTCATCGACGGCAACTTCCCCGACTACGCCCGGGTGATCCCCAAGGACAACCACCGCACGGTGATGGTCGACGCCAAGCTGTTCGCCCAGGCCGTGGACCGCGTGGCGACCATCTCGGCGGAGAAGAGCCGCTCGGTGCGGATGGCCATCGATAGCGGCCGCGTGGTGCTGACCGTGCGCAACATGGAAGCCGGCCAGGCGGTCGAGGAGCTGGAGATCGACTACGACGGAGAGCCCTTCGAACTGTCGTTCAACGCCCGCTACCTGCTGGACATCACCGACCAGATCTCCGGCGTCGAGATGGAACTTCGCTTCGGCGGGCCGAACGACCCGGCCCTGGTGCTGGATCCGGGCGACACGGATGTGCAGTACATCCTGATGCCGCTCAGGGTGTAGAGGCGGAGCGCCGCCAGTTCCGCCCCGAACGGGGAGGAACTACGCGGCGGGCCTCAGTGCCCGTGTGACCCCTCGTACACGCCCGGCGCCAGGTATTCGTCTTCCGGGCCCTCGGAGCCGGCGGCCAGGACGAAGCGGCGGTCGCAGTAGGGGCATTCGACGAAGCGGGCCTCGCCCATCTCCAGCCAGACGCGCGGATGGCCCAGCGCGCCGCCAACCCCATCGCAGGCGATGCGGCCGGAGCGGACCACGATCACCTCGGGCGGATTGGCGTCGACGATCAGCGCCGGCTTGGCCGGGGCCGGTTCGGGGGTCTTCGCGGCGACTTTGCGGGCCATGGATATCTGTTACCTGAAAGGTCGCCACTTTGCGCGAGGGTGGCGCGCGCCTAGGTATGCGAGCGCGGCTTCGCGCGTCAACGACAGGACGTCATGGAACTCCCCGAATACGCCATCGAGGCCCGCGGGCTGGTCAAGACCTATGCCGCCACCAAGACCACGCCGGCAATGCATGCGCTGAAGGGCCTGGACCTGGCGATCCCGCGCGGCTCGATCTTCGGGCTGCTGGGGCCGAACGGGGCCGGCAAGTCGACCTTCATCAACATCCTGGCCGGCCTCTGCCAGAAGACGTCGGGCGAAGTGAAGATCTGGGGGCGCGACATCGACACCCATCCCCGCGACGCCCGCGCGGCGATCGGGGTGGTGCCGCAGGAGATCGCCGCCGACCCGTTCTTCACGCCCCGCGAATCGCTGGAGGTGGCGGCCGGGATGTACGCCGTGCCGAAGTCCGAACGCCGCAGCGACGAACTGCTGGCCGCGCTGGGCCTGGCCGACAAGTCCAAGGCCTATGTGCGCCAGCTCTCCGGGGGCATGAAGCGCCGGCTGATGGTGGCCAAGGCCATGGTCCACAACCCGCCGGTGCTGATCCTGGACGAGCCCACCGCCGGGGTGGACGTCGAACTGCGCAAACAGCTCTGGAACTACGTCCTGGAGCTGAACCGCAAGGGCGTGACCATCGTGCTGACCACCCACTACCTGGAGGAAGCCCAGGAGCTCTGCGACCAGATCGCCATCATCAACCGCGGCCAGGTGGTGGTCTGCGAGCCGACCACGACACTGCTGCGCCGCCTGGACACCCGACTGGTGCTGGTGACCCCGGAGGAGCCGCTGCTGGCGGCGCCCGCGCTGGCGGGTTTCGAGACCAGGCTGACCAAGTCCGGCGGCTTCTCGGTCAGCTACCGCACCGGCCAGTCCAGCGTCGAACAGGTCCTGGCCGCCATCCGCGCCGCCGGCCTGCACATCAAGGACATCTCCACCGAGGACCCGGACCTGGAGGACGTGTTCGTGTCCCTGACCTACGCCGCGGAACCTTCGACATAGCCTCCTTCCTCCCCCGCGCAGCGGGCGAGGAAGGAGGCTTCACGCGATCAACGTCCGGATATCGGCCCAGCGGTAGGCGACCTCGTGGAACATCTGCCCGCCGGGGCCGGGTTCCAGGCGGGCCGGTTCGGCGACGCCGGCCAGGTGCTCGTAGAACGCGCGCGCCGCGACGTTGTCGCGCAGGACGGAGATCACCAGCGAGGTCGCCCCGCGCGCGGCCAGGGCGCGGGCCGCGTCGCGCAGCAGCCGGCCGCCCAGCCCGCGGCCCTGGGCGGCGCGGACCAGGTAGAGGGTAGCGACCTCCGCCTCGCCGGCCGCGCGGCGGCGTGACGGCGCGCCCTGGACATAGCCGACCACATCGCGGCGGTCGGCGGCGGCCAGGGTCACGTCGTCCGGACCGGGCCTGATCAGCGCGTGGGCGAAGCGCCGGGTGTGCGCCGCCTCGGACATGCGGGCGAGATAGGCCTCGGGCAGCATCCCCTGGTAGGTCTCGCGCCAGGCGGCGACGTGGACGCGCGCCAAGGCGCCGGCGTCCGCGGGGCCCGGCGGAAACACCACATACTGCGTATCGACGCGCTCCTGGGACATCCATCCACAGCTTGGCGTTCCCGCGTCGTGGTTCAAGTGGTGCGGTCATCGCAGCCATCCTTTAGCGTCCGGCGGCCGATGAACGCCCAGATCTCCCACACGCCCGACGCCGCCGGGGCCACGCCGGTGATGGCCCAGTACTTCGCGGCCAAGGCCAGCCAGCCCGACGCCCTGGTGTTTTTCCGGATGGGCGACTTCTACGAGCTGTTCTTCGAGGACGCCCAGAAGGCCTCGTCGGTGCTGGGGATCACCCTGACGGCGCGCGGCCAGCACGGCGGCCAGCCGATCCCCATGGCCGGGGTGCCGGCCCACGCCATGGAGGCCTATCTCGCCAAGCTGATCCGTGCCGGCTTCAAGGTCGCGGTCTGCGACCAGCTGGAGGACGCCGCGACCGCCAAGCGCCGGGACGGCCACAAGGCCGTGGTGCGCCGCGATGTCGTGCGGGTGGTGACGCCGGGCACGTTGACCGAGGACGGCCTGCTGGACGCCCGCGGCGCCAACCGGCTGGCCGCCGTGTCGGTGCGCGCCGGCTCGGCGGCGGTGGCCAGCGTCGAGCTCTCGACCGGCGAGGTGGAGTGCCTGGGGGTCACGGTGGCGGGGCTGGCCTCGGCGCTGGCGGCGCTGGGGCCGTCGGAGATCCTGGTCCCCGACCGGCTGTTCGCCGACGCGGCGATCGCCGCGGCGCTGACGGCGGCGGGCGGCTTCATCCAGCCGATGCCGGGGGCGCTGGCCGAGCCGGGCGCCTCGGAGGCGCGGCTGAAGCGGCTCTATGGCGTCGACACCCTGGACGGGTTCGGCCCGCTCAGCGGCGCCGAGATTTCCGCGCTGGGCCTGATCGCCGCCCACCTGGAGACCACCCAGGCCGGCCGCCCGCCCGCCCTCTCCGCGCCGCGCCGCGCGGGCGAGGCCGACGTCATGGTCATCGACCCGGCGACCCGGGCCAGCCTGGAGATCGAGCGGTCCACGTCCGGCGCGCGGGACGGCTCATTGCTGGCCGCCATCGACCGCACGGTGACCGCGCCCGGCGCGCGGATGCTGGCGTCGCGGTTGGCGCGGCCGCTGATGGACCCGGCCGCCATCGACGTGCGGCTGGACGCCGTGGCCTGGTTCTGCGGTCACCGGGCGCAGCGGCAGAAACTGCGCGAGGCGCTGAAGGGCCTGCCGGACATGGCGCGGGGCCTCTCGAGGCTGGCGCTGGGCCGCGGTGGTCCGCGCGACCTCGGCGCCCTGCGCGACGGGCTGGGCATCGGCGAGGCGGTCTGCCGCCTGTTCACCGAGACCAGGGACCCGCTGGTCACCCTGCCCCTCGAGACCGCCGAGGCGCTGGCGGCGCTGGACCTCGCCAATGCCCCGGAGCTGTCGGCGTTTCGCGACCTGCTGGCGCACGGGCTCGACCCCGACCTGCCGGCGCTGGCGCGCGACGGCGGCTTCGTGGCCCCGGACGTGCGGCCGGAGCTCGACCAGGCCCGGGCATTGCGTGACGACAGCCGCCGGGTGATCGCCGCCCTGGAGGCCCAGCTGGCCGGCGAGAGCGGAGTGGGCCTGAAGATCCGCCACAACGCCGTGCTCGGCTATTTCGTCGAGACCACCGCCAAGGCCGCCGAGCCGCTGTTCGCCACGCCGCTCAACGCCACCTTCATCCACCGCCAGACCCTGGCCAACCAGGTCCGCTTCACCACCGTGGAACTGGCCGAGCTGGACGCCAGGATCGCCCAGGCGGCCGAGCGGGCGCTGGCCATCGAGCTCGACACCTTCGAGGCCTGGCGCGAAGCCGCCATCGGCGTGGCGGGCGCGATCCAGGCCGCCGCCCTGGCCGCCGCGCGCCTGGACGTGGCCGCCGCCCTGGCCGAATGGGCCGACGACGTGGGCGCCACGCGGCCGGTGGTGGACCGCTCCACCGCCTTCGAGGCCGAGGCGGCGCGCCATCCGGTGGTGGAGGCCGCCGTCCGCCGCAGTGGCGAGGCCTTCACCCCCAACGACTGCCGCCTGGACGGCGCGGGGGTGGGCGGCGCGCGGCTGTCGCTGGTGACCGGGCCGAACATGGCCGGCAAGTCGACCTTCCTGCGCCAGAACGCCCTGCTGGCCGTCCTCGCCCAGTCCGGCTGTTTCGTCACGGCCAAGCGCCTGCGCCTCGGCGTCGTCGACCGCCTGTTCAGCCGCGTGGGGGCCGGCGACGACCTGGCGCGCGGGCGCTCCACCTTCATGATGGAGATGGTGGAGACCGCCGCGATCCTCACCCAGGCCACCCCGCGCTCGCTGGTGATCCTGGACGAGATCGGCCGCGGCACCGCCACCTACGACGGCCTGGCCATCGCCTGGGCCTGCGCCGAGGCCCTGCACGAGACCAACCGCTGCCGCGCCCTGTTCGCCACCCACTACCATGAGCTGGCCGTGCTGGAGGGCCGCCTGGCCCACGTCTCCAACCTCAGCCTGAAGGCCCGGGAGTGGAACGGCGACCTGATCTTCCTGCACGAGGCCGGGCCCGGTCCCGCGGACCGCTCGTACGGCGTGCAGGTCGCCAAGCTGGCGGGCGTCCCTGCCGGCGTGGTAGCCCGCGCGAAACAGGTGCTGGAACGCCTGGAGCGCGAGGCGGCCGGCCCCGCCAACCTCGACGACCTCCCCCTATTCGCCGCCGTCGCCGAACCCGCCGCCCACTACGGCCCGAGCAAGGCCGAGGAAGCCCTGCGCGCCCTCGACCCCGACGGCATGAGCCCCCGCGAGGCCATGGATGCGCTGTATAGGCTGAAGGGCCTATTGGCCTGATTTCCCTCCCCTTCATGGGGAGGGACAGACCGCGAAGCGTTCCGGGTGGGGAAGTCACGATCCTCCCCGACGCCGAGTTCCGGCCCACACTTCCCCACCCAGTTTGCCTTTGGCAAGCTGGCCCTCCCCATGAAGGGGAGGGAAAAGGTCACTTTGCAGCCGTCCAGCCCGGCGAGATCGACATGTAGATCTGGTCGCTGTCGCGGATCGGGCCGAACAGGATGACCACCGAGGCGTCGACGCCGCAGGCGCTGAGCGGCCAGCGTTCGGCCCAGGCCTGGTCCTGGGCGATCCGGGCCAGCGTCGTGGGGTCCTTGAGCGCGCTGTAGAAGATGCCCGGCGTCGCCTTCGGAGGCGGCGACCCGACCGCCAGCAGGTGGACGCCGCCCGGCCGCGCCACGACCTCGGCCTCGCCGAAGCCGACCTCGACGCATGTGGCCGACACCCGGCCGGCCAGCACGGCCTGGAGTTCGTGGGCCGCCTGTTGCTGCAGGCCATAGCCGGCCAGGCTGTCGCCGGGGATGCCGGTGCGCGCCTGCCACCCCTGGCCTTGCAGCGGCGCCAGCACGCCGATGTTCACCCGCATCCTCCGGCCGCAGCCCTCTACGGTCAGCGACTCGGCCAGCGCGGTGGCGCGCACGCCGGGCGGCGGCTTGGCCAGGGGGCCGGTGGTGGTGGCGATGTCGCGCACGGCGGCGTCGGAACAGCGGGGCTTCAGCGAGAAGGCGGCCTCCGCCTCGATGGCCTGGTCGGCGAGCCAGGCCTTGTACGCCGCCTGGTCGGCCACCGGCACCACGGCGGCGGGGCGGTCGGCCAGGGCCAGGGCGGCCGCGAATAGGGTGGAAAGGATCACGTGCGGGCCCCGGTGACTGCGCGGCCATATTACGGCCATACCGAGCCCTATATTTCACGGTGGCTCGTTTGCCTGCCTCTCATGAGACCCATGAACCCTCACCGCATGGCCGTTTTTGAATGACCGGGTTGCGGGCGCTGATGGTCGATGTCGACGGCGTGGTGATCGTGCCGCCGCCGGGCGGCTGGGCGGCGAACCTGGAGCGGGACCTCGGCCTCGCCTCGGCGACCCTCCAGGCGCACTTCTTCAAACCCCACTGGAACGACATCGTCCTCGGCCGCGCGGAACTGCACCATCGTCTGGACCCTGTGCTGGCGCAGCATGCCCCGCACCTCACCAGCCAACAGCTGGCCGCCTACTGGTTCGAACACGACGCCCAGTTCGACCCGGCGCTGCTGGCCGACCTCGCCGTCCTGCGCGCGACCGGCGTCCAGCTCCATCTGGCCACCATCCAGGAGCACCTGCGGGCGGCCTACCTCTGGGACAGGCTGCGGTTCCGCGACCGCTTCGACGCCATGCACTACGCCGCCGACCTGGGCTGCAAGAAGTCGGACGCGGCCTTCTACGCCGCCGTCGAGGCTCGCACCGGGTTCGCGCCGGCCGAGCACCTGCTGCTGGACGACAGCCTCGCCAATGTCGAAGCCGCCCGCGCCGCCGGCTGGCGCGGCGCGGTCTGGGACGGGACTCGGTCGCTCGGCCAGGCATTGGCGGGGGCGGAATGACGGCTTTGCGCGTCCTGCGGCGGCTCTGCGCGGCCGCGGTCCTCGGCCTGGCCGCCCTGGGAGCCTGCGCCCAGGCGAGCCCACCGGCCTGGGCGGACTTCCGGGACCCGCGGCCGGTGGCGATCCTCGGCTATGCGGGCGAGGCGATGGAGCCGTTCCTCTCGCGCGACGGCGCGACCCTGTTCTTCAACAACCGCAATGGGCCGCACGACCAGACGGATATCCACTGGGCCGAACGCGTCGACGACCTGACCTTCCGCTATCGAGGCCCGGTGGCGGGGGCGAACAGCGCCGCCCTGGACGGGGTGCCCACGATGTCGAGGACCGGGCGCTTCTGCTTTATCTCGACGCGCGCCTATCGCCAGAGCCTGGCGACCGTCCACTGCGGCGCCTGGTCCCGGGGCCAGCTCACCGGCGTGACGCTGCAGACCGAGGCCTCGGTCCACATCCCCGGCCGCCTGGTCTTCGACGTGGAGATCGACGCGGCGGGCGAGCGGCTCATCCTGGCTGACGGCCGGTTCGACGGCGGCGCGATGCCGGCGACCGCGGACCTGCGCCAGGCGCGCTGGGCCGACGGCGAGTTCCGGCTGTGGCCCGCAGACGACCGGCTGTTCGCCGCCATCAACACCGGCGCGCTCGAATACGCCCCCGCGCTGTCCGCCGACGGCCGCCTGCTGGCCTTCACCCGGCTGGAGGGCCATCCGCCGCTGGCGCGCCTGGGCGTCTGGATCGCGCGGCGCGAGACCCCGGACGCGGCGTTCGGCCCGCCGGTCCGCCTCGACGCCATCGCGGGCTTCGTCGAAGGGCCGACCTTCTCCCCGGCCGGGGACGCGATCTACTATCACCGGCGCGAGGCCGGCCACTTCTCGCTCTGGCGCGTGACCCTGGCGACGGCCGCTCGCTAGCCCGCGCCTTAAATTTCGGTCATCACCGAAATAAGCCTTGTGGCCGGTCAGGTTTTGTATTTTGCTAATTAGCGAAATAGGAAACCAACGTGTCCGAAGTCTACAAGGCCCTGGCCGACCCGACCCGTCGCCGCATCCTCCAGCTCCTGCGCGAGCGGGAGATGAGCGCGGGTGAGATCGCCGGGCACTTCGACCTCGCCAAGCCTACCCTCTCCGGCCACTTCGCGGTGCTCCGGGAGGCGCGGCTGGTAAGCCCGGAGAAGACCGGCACCACCATCATCTACCGCCTGAACGTGTCGGTGCTGGAGGAGGCCCTGATGGCCCTGATGGACACCTTCAAGGTCGACCCCAAACCCGCGGCGCCCCAGGGCGTGGCGGAAAACCCCAAGCTGGGAGGACCCTCATGAGACTCAACCGCGCCTATTGGATCTCGAGCTTCCTCGTCGCCGCCACCATCTTGGTCGGGCTCTGGGGCTGGGTCACCCTGCCCGAGGGCGCCGGCGTGCCCCTGCATCACCTCGGCTTCGACGGCCAGATGCACGGCGAGCCCTCGCGCGCCGTCATCTGGGCGATCCCCTTCGCCGCCTTCGTGGTGCTGGCGACGATGCGGCTGGTCGCCCGCCGCGGCGTGGGTGAGGCGGTGGAGGCTTATGAGGCGACGATCATCGGGGTGGCCGGCGTGCTGCTGGTCGCCGAGGCAGTGCTGGTGGCCCGCGCCCAGAACCCTGGCTTCGATGTGATGCGGCCGGTGGCCGTCGCGGTCGGCGTCTTGCTGCTGGCGCTCGGCAATGTGCTGGGCAAGGCGCGCCATAACGCCGTCTTCGGCGTGCGCACGCCCTGGACGCTGGCCGACCCGCGGGTCTGGGACAAGACCCACCGTTTCGCCGGCCGCGGCCTGGTGCTGGGCGGCGTGGCGCTGATCGCGATCGCCTTGGTGCTGAAGCAGGAGGCCGCGCTCGGGATCGCCATCGCGGTCTGTACGGCAGGCCCGCTGCTGACCGCCGTCGGCTGGTCGCGGCGGCTGAGCCGCAGACGCCATTAGCGGGACCCCTGACGCCGGGGCGCGGATCGGCCTATATCAGCGCTCGATGGTCAGCCGCCTGCGTCCCACCCGCCTGGAATATGTCGTCGACGGCGTGCGGCTGCGCACCCAGCTCACGGCGGCGGCCCTCGACAACCTCGGCGACGAGGCCGGCCAGCGCAAGGCCGCCCTGGACGTCCTGAAGGCCGCCCTGTTCCGCGGCCGGATGATCGCCAAGGAACGGCTGGAGAGCGCGGCCGGCGGGATCGAGACCGCGCGGCTGATCTCGGGGGTCACCGACGAGGTGATCACCGCGCTCTGGGACTTCACCACCGTCCACATCTTCCGCGCCCGCAATCCCACGGAAGGCGAAAGACTCGCGCTGATGGCCGTGGGCGGCTACGGCCGCGGCACGCTGGCGCCGTTCTCCGACATCGATCTGCTGTTCGTGCGACCCTACAAGCAGACCGCCCACGCCGAGAGCGTGATCGAATACATGCTCTACGCCCTGTGGGACCTGGGCTTCAAAGTCGGCCACGCGTCGCGGACCATCGAGGAGTGCATCAGGCTCTCCCGCGAGGACTTCACCATCCGCACCTCGATCCTGGAGGCGCGCAGGCTGACCGGCGACGAGAAGCTGGCCGAGGAGCTGATGATCCGGTTCCAGAACGACGTGGTGCGCGGCACCGGGGCCGAGTTCGTCGCCGCCAAGCTCAAGGAGCGCGACGAGCGCCACGCCCGCGCCGGCGTCAGCCGCTACATGGTCGAGCCCAACATCAAGGAGGGCAAGGGGGGCCTGCGCGACCTCAACACCCTGTTTTGGATCGCCCAGTACCTGCACCCCGGCCAGTCGATCGAGAAGGTGCTGCAGCTGGAGATGTTCGCGCGGCGCGAGGTGCGCAGCTTCATCCAGGCGTTCGACTTCCTGTGGGCGGTGCGCTGCCACCTGCACTTCACCACCGGCCGTCCCGAAGAGCGGCTGACCTTCGACCTGCAGCCGGAGCTGGCGCGGCGGATGGGCTATGGCGACCGCGGCGACGCGCCGGCCGTCGAGCGGTTCATGCGGCGCTACTTCCTGATCGCCAAGGACGTGGGCGCGCTCACCCGGGCGTTCGCCGCCAAGCTGGAGGCCGAGCAGGTCAAGCTGGCGCCCAAGGGCATCTCCCGCTTCCTCCCCGGCCGGCAGATCAAGCGCAAGCCGCTGGACGAGCCGGGGTTCCATGAGCTGGGCGGGCGGCTGGACGTCGATCCGGACATCTTCGAGCGCGACCCGATCAACCTGCTGCGGCTGTTCCGGGTGGCCGACCAGCGCAACCTCGATCTGCACCCGGACGCCTTCTTCGCCGCCTCGCGCAGCCTGGGCCTGATCACCTCGGCGGTGCGCCGCGACCGCCATGCGGCCCGGGTGTTCCTGGACATCCTGGCCCGCGGCCGCGACCCGCAACGGACGCTGACCTTGATGACCGAGGCCGGGGTGCTGGGCCGCTACCTTCCGGAGTTCGGGCGCATCGTCGCCCAGATGCAGTTCAACATGTACCACTCGTACACGGTGGACGAGCACACCCTGCGGGCCGTGGGCGTGATCGCCGACATCGCCGCGGGACGGCTGGCCGCCGACCATCCGCTGGCCGTCCAGATCATGCCGCTGATCGCCGACAAGGAAGCCCTGTTCCTGGCCATGCTGCTGCACGACACCGGGAAGGGCGGGGCGGGCGGGCAGGAGGTGGCCGGGGCGCGGGCGGCGCGGCAGGCATGCGAGCGGCTGGGGCTGGAGCGCTCGAAGATCGAGCTGGTGGCTTGGCTGGTCGAGCACCACCTGGTGATGAGCGACTACGCCCAGAAGCGCGACGTCTCCGACCCGCGCACCGTGGCCGACTTCGCCCGCATCGTGCAGACGCCGGAACAGATGCGCCTGCTGCTGGTGCTGACCGTCGCCGACATCCGCGCCGTGGGGCCAGGCGTCTGGAACGGCTGGAAGGGCCAGCTGATGCGCGAGCTCTACACGGCCACGGAAGCCGTGTTCCGCGGCGGCCGCGGCTCTGACGCCGCCGCCGCGCTCAAGCGCTACCAGGAGAACGCCGCCTATGACGCGCGCGTGCGCCTGGCCCTCGCCGATCCGGCCGCCGAGCCCTGGGGCGACGCCATGGAAGACGCCTATTTCACCGCCTTCACCGACGAGGAAGTGGCCACCCACGCCCGGCTGGCCCGCGTCGCGGCGGAAGGCGCGGTGTCCGCCGCCGAGGGCCGGGTGCGCACCGATCTCAACGCCTCGGAGGTGGTGGTCGCCGCCACCGACCGGCCGCGGCTGTTCGTGGGCTTGGCCGAGGCGATCACCGCGGCCGGCGCCAACGTGGTCGGCGCGCGGGTGTTCACCTCCCGCTCGGGCCAGGCGCTGGACGTGTTCTACGTTCAGGACGTCACCGGCGCCCCGTTCGGCGCGGTCGATGCCCGGGCGCTCGCGCGCCTGGCCGACGACCTGGCCGCGGCCGCCCGCGGCGACCCCTCGGCCCGCGAGGCGCGCCGCAAGGGCGACCTCAGCCGCACCGCGGCCTTCGCCATCACCCCGGCGGTGATGCTGGACAACGACGCCTCGGAGACCGCGACCGTGGTGGAGGCGTCGGGCCGCGACCGGCCGGGCCTGCTGGCCGGGCTGGCCCGCACCCTGTCGGACGCCGGCCTGGTGATCACCTCGGCCCACATCGACGGCTATGGCGAGCGCGCGGTGGACGCCTTCTATGTGATCGACGAGGCCGGCGCGAAACTGACCGACGCGCGCAAGGGCAACACCCTGAAGACCGCCCTGCTGGGCGCCCTCAACGACACCGAAGGCGACGGCTCCCCCAAGACCCGCACCAACCTCCAGCGCGCCCGGGCCAGCGTCGCCCGCTAACGCGTCTCGTGGCTCGCGCGGGCCGCTTCGAGCAGCTTGCCCGGGCCGCCGCCGGCCATGCTGGCCTGGAACTGCTGGGTGGAGTTCTCGCGCGGGAACGGGGTGTCGGGGACCGGGACGTCCATGAAGGCGCAGAGCGGCTCCCAGCCCTGCGCCACGTCGAACACCAGCAGCCGGTCCTTCGGCACGCCGGCGATCACCGCC
The DNA here is from genome assembly GCF_025351295.1 of Phenylobacterium sp. Lineage (GTDB taxonomy): Bacteria > Pseudomonadota > Alphaproteobacteria > Caulobacterales > Caulobacteraceae > Phenylobacterium. The sequence goes on along the minus strand of NZ_JANXWD010000123.1, from coordinate 1,199 downwards.
TCGGTGTGGCGGGCGAAGAAGTCCAGCATGAAGGCGCGGTCGTTGCGGTCGCCGCCGTACCAGTTGGCCACGGTGTCGAGGAACGCCTTCATCGGCGGCGGCATCTCCGGCGCGTCGGCCGGGCGCGGCGCGAAGATCGTGGCCTGGGTGCTGTCGAACCACTTGCCCGGATCGCGCACAGTATGCAGCACCTTGGCGTCGGGATAGTGCGCCGCCAGTTCGCGCCAGTACATGCATCCTGGATGGTCGACCATCGAACGATAGCCGGCGAACATCGCGTCCCAGTCGCCCTGGCCGGCCCCGGCGGCGACCCACAGCGGCAGGGTCTGCGGGTGCATGAACACCTCCACCATGTGGTGGCAGGGCCCGAAGCCCAGCTGCTCCAGCGCCAGCTTGCTTGAGAGGGTGCCCGTGCGCCCCAGCCCCGAGCCGATCACCTGCAATGCCATCGCGTTTCCCCTTGCCCAGCGACGACCGTAGGGCGCCGCACGGAACCTGCATCAATATTCCACACGCCGGCGCCGCCACGACCCGCTAGGTTGACGGCCTCCCCGACACAGCCGACCAGGGCTCCGTGACCGACAAGCCCCACGCCGCCACGCCGTCGAAGACCGCGGCCACCCCCGCCAGACCGACGTCGGCGAGAACCATGTCGGCGGGGGGCGGCGGCCTGCTGCGCTCGTCGGCCATCTATTCGGCGCTGACCCTGGTCAGCCGGTTCCTGGGGCTGGCGCGGGACCTGGTGATCACCGCGCGGCTGGGGGCCAGCCAGACCATCGCCGCGGACGCCTATTTCACGGCGCTGACCTTCCCCAACCTGTTCCGCCGGATGTTCGCCGAGGGCGCCTTCGCCGCCGCCTTCGTGCCCGACTATTCCCGGCGCCTGGCCGCCGACGGCAAGGCGGCCGCCGACGCCTTCGCCGCCGACGCGCTGGCGACCATGGCGGCAGCGACCGTGGTCATCACCGTGCTCTGCGAGCTGGCCATGCCGTGGATCATGCGGGTCTATTCCTACGGCTTCCTCAGCAACCCGGCCAAGTTCAAGCTGGCCGTGGCGCTGACCATGGTCACCATGCCCTACCTGCCGTGCATGGTGATCGCGGCCCTGTTCGCCGGGGTGCTGACGGCGCGGGGGCGGTTCATCGTCTACGGCTTCTATCCGACCCTGCTGAACGTGGTGATGCTGGCGGTCGTGCTGC